>NZ_JAEUOL010000174.1 GCF_016789985.1 Accumulibacter sp. | reverse complement strand
GGTCGTTATCTGCCGGCCTTCGGCAGCATCGTCGGGCAGTTGCAGCATGATCTCTTCCACGTCTACACGGTCGATCAACACATCCTGCAGGTGATGCGCAACCTGCGCCGCTTTTCGATGGACGAGTTCGCCCACGAATATCCCTTGTGCAGCCGTCTGATCAGCGACCTCGGCAAGCCCTGGGTGCTCTACATCGCTGCCCTCTTTCACGACATAGCCAAGGGGCGCGGCGGCGATCACTCCGAACTTGGGGCGGTCGATGCGCGTGAATTCTGCGGCCAGCACGGCCTCGCCGACGACGACAGCGAACTGATCGTCTGGCTGGTTCGCCAACATCTCCTGATGTCACGCGTCGCCCAGAAACTGGACGTCTCGGACCCTGCCGTGGTGGCGGAATTTGCCCGCGCCGTAGGTGACGAGCGACACCTGATCGCCCTCTACCTGCTGACCGTGGCCGACATCCGCGGCACCAGTCCCAAGGTCTGGAACAACTGGAAAGGACAGCTCCTCGAACAACTGTTCACGGCGACGCGGCGACAGTTGCTCTCGCACGAGGCGACGCTGATGAGCGACGGCGTGATTGCCCAGCGGCAGCGGGAAGCCATCCGCCTGATGCGTTACCATGCGCTGCCGGAAGCCGCACATGAAGCCTTGTGGCGTCAGCTCGACACGGTGTACTTCCTGCGCCAGTCGGCCGAGGAGATCGCCTGGCATGCGCGTGCCCTGTACGAAAGCCACGATGGCGAGCGTCCGGTGGTCCGGGCGCGCCTCAATCCGCTCGGCGCCGGGCTCGAGGTGATGGTCTACACGCACGATCAGCCCGACCTCTTCCTGCGCATGGTCGGTTTTTTCAGTCGTGCCGGTTACAGTATCGTCGATGCCAGAATTCACACCACCGCCCATGGCTATGCCCTTGACACCTTCGTCTTGCTCGACCTCAGTGAACGCGACGCCGACCGGCAGATGATCAGCTATATCGAGCATGAACTGGGCGATCGCCTGGCTCATCGGGCGCTGCCGGATGCCCCGGTGAACGGACGCGTCTCGCGTCAGGTGCGGCATTTTCCTATGCAGCCACAGGTCAGCATCCAGCCACTGGTCAGCCTCGAGGCCGATGAAACCGGCCGGCTCTTCGTGCTCACGGTGGTGGCCGCCGACCGCCCCGGCCTGCTCTTCATCGTCGCCCGCGAACTCGCCGGACACGGGGCGAATCTGCATACCGCCAAGATCGCCACACTTGGCGAACGGGTCGAAGATACCTTCCTGATCAGCGGCGGGCATCTCGAGGAAAGCGCCAGTCGTGTGCGGCTCGAGACGCACCTGCTGAAAGAATTGCAGCCTTGAGCGGGCAATGTTTCTCGACAGCCGAAAGATTACCGTGCATTCCTTGCACGCATCGCGTTGGCGGGGCAGCTCGGCTATCGAACTGTCACCCCTGCCTGTAGAATTTATCCGATTCACTGCTTCCGGAGCTGACCGTGTCGATTCATGTCGCCCTCAATCACCTGACCCACTATCGTTACGACCGTCCGATCGCGCTTTCACCGCAGGTCGTCCGGCTGCGGCCGGCGCCGCATTCGCGGACGCCGATTCTCAGCTACTCGCTGAAGATCACCCCGGCGCGGCATTTCATCAACTGGCAGCAGGACCCGCAGGCAAACTATCTTGCCCGCCTGGTCTTTCCCGAGAAGACGCGCGAGTTCTGCGTCGAAGTCGACCTGGTGGCCAGCATGTCGGTGATCAATCCCTTCGACTTCTTCCCCGAACCCTATGCCGCGAACTTTCCCTTCACCTACGAGGCCTGGCAGCAGGAAGAGCTCGAGCCCTATCTGCAGTGCCTGCCGCTGACCCCCTTGCTGCGCGGCTTCCTCGGGACGATTCCGCGCGATACCCGAGGCAGTGTCGATTTTCTCGTCGATCTCAACCGTCGGGTGCAGCATGCGGTGAGCTATGTCATCCGCCTGGAACCCGGCGTACAGACGCCCGAGGAGACGCTTGCCCTGGCCCGTGGCTCGTGTCGCGATTCGGCCTGGCTGCTGGTACAGCTCCTGCGGCACCTTGGTCTGGCGGCGCGTTTCGTTTCCGGCTATCTGATCCAGCTCGTGCCCGATGTGAAGGCGCTCGACGGCCCGTCGGGGACCGACCACGACTTCACCGATCTGCATGCCTGGTGTGAGGTTTACCTGCCTGGCGCCGGCTGGATCGGACTCGACCCGACCTCGGGCCTGTTTGCTGGCGAGGGCCACATCCCGCTGGCGTGTTCGCCGCAGCCATCTTCCGCGGCGCCGATCACCGGCCTCGCCGAGAAGTGTGAGTGCAGCTTCGAGCATCACATGAAGATCGAGCGCGTCTGGGAGGCGCCGAGAGTCACCCGGCCATACAGCGAGGAACAGTGGCTGGCGATCGAAACGCTGGGCCATCAGATCGACGCCGACCTCACGGCCGGCGACGTCCGCCTGACGATGGGCGGCGAGCCGACCTTTGTCTCGATCGACGACCATGACGGTGCCGAGTGGAACACCGACGCCCTCGGCCCAACCAAGCGCATCCGCGCGGCGGAGATCTACCATCGTCTGCGCGAGCGCTACGCGCCCCGAGGTCTGCAGCACTTCGGTCAGGGCAAGTGGTATCCCGGCGAGCAATTGCCGCGCTGGTCGCTGAACTGCTTCTGGCGGCGCGACGGCCAGTCGGTATGGCACAATCCCGCGCTTTACGCCGACGAAAGACGCGACTACGGTGCCGACGCGGCACTCGCCGGGCGCTTCCTGCAGACGCTTGCCGGGCGCCTGGGGCTCGACCCGAAGCATGTCTTTCCAGCCTACGAGGATATCTACTATTACCTCTGGCGTGAACATCGCCTGCCGATCAACGTCGACCCGTTCGACTCCCGGCTCGATGACCCTCTCGAACGCGAGCGTCTGAACAGAATATTTCGCCAAGGGCTCGACGAGGTCGTTGGCCATGTCCTGCCCATCAAGCGTGCGGCTTCGGGTGGCTGGCAAAGCGGCCCCTGGTTCCTGCGCGGCGGCCGTTGTTATCTGATCCCGGGCGACTCGCCGATCGGTTATCGTCTGCCGCTCGACTCACAGCCCTGGGTGGCCAAGGAGGATTACCCGTACATCCACGCTCCCGATCCGACGCAGACCTTTCCGCCCTTGCGTCCGCATGCCGAGATCCGCGCCCAATTTGCGGTCAGCCACAGCGAGGACCTGGCCGCCGAGCAGGCGGCCCTGACTGGCGACCATTTCTCCGATCGGGCGCTCGAGCAGACCGCCGGGAGTCCGGTGTCGGCCGCTGGCCGGCAGACGCGCGATCCGGCCGCCGCGTCGGTCATCCGCACCTCGGTTTCGGCGCAGGCGCGCAACGGCGTGCTCTATCTCTTCATGCCGCCGACCGAAACGCTTGATGATTACCTCGATCTGGTGGCGGCTGTCGAAGCAACTGCCGAGGTACTGGCGGCGCCGATCATCGTCGAAGGTTACGAGCCGCCGTCCGATCCGCGCCTGACCAACTTCCGCGTCACGCCGGATCCCGGGGTGATCGAAGTCAACATTCAGCCGTCCGCCAACTGGGACGAACTGGTCGACCGCACGACCCATCTCTATGAAGCGGCCCACCTGTCCCGCCTGTGTACCGAGAAGTTCATGCTCGACGGGCGTCACACCGGCACCGGCGGCGGCAACCACTTCGTTTTCGGCGGCGCCAGCGTCCTCGACTCGCCTTTCCTGCGCCGACCAGACCTGCTGCGCAGCCTGATCAGCTACTGGCACAACCATCCGTCGCTGTCCTACCTTTTCTCCGGGTTGTTCATCGGCCCGACCAGCCAGTCGCCACGCGTCGATGAGGCGCGCAACGATTCGGTGTATGAACTCGAGATCGCCTTCAGCCAGTTTCCGGCGGTTTCCGGGAATGATCGCGAGTGCGTCGCACCGTGGATCGTCGACCGCGTGCTGCGCAACCTGCTGATCGACTCGACCGGCAACACGCACCGCGCCGAGTTCTGCATCGACAAGCTCTACTCGCCAGACGGGCCGAACGGCCGCCTCGGCCTGCTCGAAATGCGCGCTTTCGAGATGCCGCCGCATGCGCGCATGTCGCTCGCCCAGCAGCTCCTGCTGCGGGCACTGATTGCCCGCTTCTGGCACAACCCCTACGCGCCCGAGCGGCTGGTTCGCTGGGGCACCGAACTGCACGACCGCTTCCTGCTGCCGCACTTCGTCCAGCAGGACTTCGACGACGTCATCGCCGAGTTGCGAGCGGCCGGCTACGCGCTCGAAGGCGCGTGGTTCGCACCACACTTCGAGTTCCGTTTCCCGCTGCATGGTCGCATTTCCGCCCAGGGGATCGATCTCGAACTGCGCCACGCACTCGAACCCTGGCATGTGATGGGCGAGGAGGGGGCGATCGGCGGCACCGTGCGCTACGTCGATTCATCGCTCGAGCGTCTGCAGATCAAGGTGACCGGGATGGCTGGCGAGCGCTACGTGGTGAGCTGCAACGGTCGTGCCTTGCCGTTGCGCTCGACCGGCAAGGTCGGCGAGTTCGTTGCCGGCGTGCGTTATCGGGCCTGGAATCCACCCTCGGCGCTGCACCCGACGATCGGGGTGCACGCGCCGCTGGTCTTCGACCTGGTCGATACCTGGATGCGCCGCTCGCTCGGTGGCTGCCAGTATCACGTCGAGCACCCCGGTGGGCGCAACCCCGACCGCTACCCGGTCAATGCCAACGAGGCGGAGGGCCGCCGGCTGGCGCGCTTCATCCCCTTTGGTCACACGCCCGGGGCTTTCGATCTGCAACCGGTGCCAGCCAATGCCGGCTTTCCGTTTACCCTGGACCTGCGGCGATCGTGAAAGGTCTTTGCAGGGGGCCTTGGCGGCCGTCTCCCCTTGCGCGCCGTATTACGACAGGCGCGGCGCAAGGATGGGTCGAACCTGCTCGGAGGCATGACGAGGAATGACTCGCGGCATCCGCCAGAGGTGCCGCCCGTGGCTCTCCGGGTACAGTCAGATCCTCCCCGGTTCCTGGCCGATGCGTTTCAGGATATCCGCTGCCAGCGTCCTGAAATCGCTCGCTGCATCTTTCACGGCGTATGAATGGCTGCCAATGGCACCGTCGGCCGTGGTGAGCTGAAAGATCGGCTTGCGTGCTTCCTGGGCCATCGGGACCAGACTGCGGTAATGCTTCAGCCTGGCGAGGCAGTCGTCATCGATCGGCTGGGTCGGCGGCGATGTTGTCTGATTCAGGACCTTTTGCCGATAGGTCGACGGGATTCGGTCAGCCCACTTTCGGTAAGCCTTGGCGGGACGCGACAGGCGCTCGCTGTGCTGCATGAGGAGGTATCCCACGGGTTTCATGGACCCGGCCGGCAGCGGGAAAGCCGGCGTTGTCCAGTTGTCCACGCGTCTTTTCCAGTCCGCTCGCCAGGCAAGCAAGGTGGGACCAAGGTTGCGCAGCCCTTGCAGCGAAAAGAGATCGGCGGCGAGCGGAATGACGACGTGGTCGGTGCCGATCAGCGCAGAACGGTTGATTGCCCCGAGGTTGGGCCCGACATCCGCCAGGATGATGTCGGCTGCATGCTGTCGGGCAGCCATCTGGGCGACCTGCCAAAATGACGACAAAATGCGGAACGGGCGATAAAGACTGCTGGAGCCAAGTGCATTGGGCCATTCCTGCGACAGAAAGTCCTCGAATCCAGCCAGTGCCAGATCGCCGGGCGCCAGATGCAGACGCGGGTTGATCGACCGGGTTTGCGGACCAAGGATGTCGCCAACTTCGGTCAGAGGCCGAATGCATTGATAAATCGTGCCGTTGCGCTGGCCGGTGTCGTCCTGGTCCCACAAGAGCTCCAGGTCGTCTTCCGGGAGAAAGGCCGACGTGAGATTCGCCTGGGGATCGAGGTCGATGGCTACCACCCGCTTACCCATCTCGGAAAGCATCCACGCCAGATGAAACACCAGCGAGGTCTTGCCGACCCCCCCCTTGTTGTTGAAGAAGGTAAGCACCGGGACGCTCATGCTGCTCTCCGCACGGTGGCGAGCACGACCGTTGGCTCGACCTGGAACTCCGGTGGAGGGTTGCCGTTGGCGGCCAGTGAGCGGCGGGCTTCGGCGATGCCAAAGCCGAAACGCTGTACAAACCCCATGGTTTTGAGCACCGCTGCTACGTAGGGATTGCGGTAGTCACTGACTCCCGGACGGCCAAAGTTTTCGGCCGTCACCGTTCCGTACGGTCCACCGGGATTGGTGATTTCAATGCGATCATCGAACCAGTAGACACGCACCGGCGCGTTGGTACCTTCGTAGCTGCGGTGCATGACTGCGTTGCGAGTCAGTTGCTGCAAGGCGCTCAACGGGTAGGGAGTGGAGCGAATCTCCGTCGTCGTGCCCGAAGAGAAGTCCACCGAGAGGTCAGGCTTGCTCTAATCTTGTCGTCCAGTCTGCGAAGAACCAGGTCGAGTGTGCCGTCGAGTTCCTGCTCGTCGGCGATCGGATTTCACCAGGTGGTCCCACGAATGCGCAGGAACTGGACATAGGTGCATGGCAACGATACGTTCGTCCTGCGCACTTGCCAGTCCCCGCCGCGGTCCGACCCGAATCCAGATCCACCCCTCATAGCGCACCGGTGGTGCATCAGCCGGCCAAACCGTCACGACGGCCAGCGGCGTACCTTTGAGAATTCGACGTTCCACCGTCAGTGTCGGGGGCGGCACGGTCCTGCCATCCGTTTTCATATCGGAAAGGGTCTGCAGCAATTTGTCGGTAACCTCGATGTTGGCAACGCTGCCGTCGTCATCGGCTCCGACAAACACGACACCTGGCTGACCGTGGTTGGGCAAGTCATTGGCGAAGGCACACACGGCTTGCCGGGCCTTCTCGGGGGCATCTCCCGTCCACGCTCTCTTGCGCTCGCTACAATCGGATTCCAGGTTGTCAAGCAGGTCGGTCAGTTCTTCATCACTCAGTCGATTCATGGTGCAACCTTCCGGTAGTGGGTAAAGCGTACCGCGCCTCGACCCGGACAGCCCTGTTGCCGCGCTTTGGAGCCCGTTCGATCCATTTTCGGCCAAAGTGCCAGGAGAACTGGTGGTGTATCAATGTGATACGCGGCTGAGCCGACTTCAAGGATCCGGGTCAGCGACGGAATTCGTCGAAGAAAGGATGATCGATTTCATACGTCGTCAAGGGACGCAAGCCAAGTTCCAGTGTCTGCAGCATGTCGATGAGTTTCTCGCCGTCGATCAGTTCAATTGGTGGACCACCATCGTGCAAAGCTTCTCGGTGAGGCTCCAGACGCCACGCTTTGACGACTCGAGGAGAGCCTCGCGCGTCAGATAATGACGTGCCCAAGCGAACTGATTGGCTAAACGCGGTCGACCCGATGGCAGCCGCTCGTTGTGCACTTCGTCCGTGAGAGAGAGGTCGGCCGCGATCTGCTCGACCACCCCGTCAGGGGTTCCCGAACCACCCAGCCTGCGCAGAGCACTGAGCAATGGTCCGAACCACCTTACGAACTGGGAACCTTCCTGGTGCTTGCGTCTGGCCATGGGGTGGGGAGTTGATGGGTCACCAGCCAGCGGTTGCCGTCCACAAAAGCGCTGCATCGCGTTGCTGACCCAGGGAAAGCCCTGTGCCGTTACGATGAGTATAGGTGCGTGCAGCGAGCACGGTCAATCCGGGAATCTTGCGTGGTATTTCCGCAAGTGCCAAGGAAGTCAGGGTGTAGAAAATCTTTGCCAGGGTGGGTGCTGGAGCAAGCGGCGGGGATCGGATGAGAGTCTGCTGCCATGCTGGTTCGCTCAGGCCGGTGAGGGTTCGCCGTGACACGAAGGTTCGCTCCTATCCTATTGCGCCAGTCAATGCCGGCTGCCGGTTTACGCTAGACTTGCGGCCATCCTGAAACCAACTGGCGCCGGAATGATTTTCCGCGCCCTTCCGCATGCCGCCTTCCCTGCTTGCCAGCTACCCGAAGGAAAGCGATCGTTTCGACGAGATGCTCGCCGAGGACGGCAGCGTACGCCCGGCGTGGCAGGCCTTTTTCGCCCAGCTCGACGCGGTCACACCCGAGCAGATGGGTCATCGGCTCGATTACGTGCGGCGGCGCATTCTCGAGAACGGCGTCACCTACAACGTCTATGCCGATCCGAAAGGCGCCGACCGACCCTGGGAACTCGATCCGCTACCGCTCATCCTGTCCCCTGGCGAGTGGCAGCAACTGGCTGGCGCCGTGACGCAGCGGGCCCGCCTGCTGAACGCCGTGCTCAAGGATCTCTACGGGCCGCAGGACCTCCTGCGCGACGGCAGCCTGCCGCCGGCTCTGGTTTTCGGTCACAACAACTTTCTCTGGCCGTGTCAGGGCGTACGGCCAGCCGGCGACATTTATCTGCATCTCTACGCGGCGGACCTCGCCCGCTCGCCCGATGGTTGCTGGTGGGTGATTGCCGATCGCACGCAAGCGCCTTCCGGTGCTGGCTATGCACTCGAGAACCGCACCATTGTCGGCCGGGTTTTCTCCGAACCGTTCCGCGACCTGCATGTCCAGCACCTGGCCTCCTTCTTTCGCAACCTGCAGGACAGCCTCGCCTATTGGGCGGTGGCAGCCGGTGAGACGCCCCTGATCGTGCTGCTGACGCCCGGCCCGTACAACGAAACGTATTTCGAGCACGCCTATCTGGCGCGCTACCTCGGTTTCCCGCTGGTCGAGGGAAATGATCTGACGGTGCGCGGCGAGCGCGTCTACCTGCGTACCCTCGGTGGCCTGCGCCGGGTGCATGCCATCCTGCGCCGGCTGGATGACGATTACTGCGATCCGCTCGAACTGCGCGGTGATTCGGCACTCGGCATTCCTGGCCTGCTGCAGGCGGTGCGTGCCGGCAACGTCCTGGTGGCCAATGCACTGGGCAGCGGCCTGCTCGAGTCGGCGGCACTGCCCGGTTTCCTGCCCGGTATTTGCGAAAAGCTGCTCGGCGAGCCGCTGCAGATGCCGTCGGTGGCCACCTGGTGGTGCGGCGAGCAGAGTGCGTTGGAGTTTGCCATCGAGCACCTCGACGAGCTGGTGATCAAGGGCTCCTACCCCTTGCAGCGTTTCGATCCGATCTTCGGCAACGAATTGAGCGGCAGCGAGCGAGCCGAGATGATCAGCCGCCTGCGCACCCGGCCGCAGGCCTACGTTGCCCAGGAGCTGGTCAATTTCTCGCAGGCACCGGCCTGGAGCGAGAGCCGCGAGCGCGCCCTGCTGCCGCGTGGCGTCGGCTTGCGCGTTTTCGTGGCCGCCACGCCCGACGGCCACGTCGTCATGCCGGGCGGCCTGACGCGTGTCTCCGCGGTGTCCAACGCGCGCATCATCTCGATGCAGCGCGGTGGTTCGAGCAAGGACACCTGGGTGCTGACCGACCAGGCGGTGAATACCTTCAGTCTGCTCAAACACTCGGTCGGCAAGGCCGACCTGGTGCGCGGCGGGCGCAACCTGTCGTCGCGCGTGGTCGAAAACCTTTACTGGGTCGGGCGCTACGCCGAACGCTGCGACAAGACTGCGCGCCTGCTGCGCGTCGCCCTCTCCCGTCTGGTCGATACC
>NZ_JAEUOL010000169.1 GCF_016789985.1 Accumulibacter sp. | reverse complement strand
CAGCGCCCCCTGCCCGAGGTAATTGAGATAGAGCAGCGGGAAGACGAAGCCGAACCAGGCCCACTTGATCGCCCGCCGGCCGAAGTGCCCCATGTCGGCGTAGAGCGCTTCACCGCCGGTGATCGCCAGAACCACCGAACCCAGCGCCAGGAAGACCATGCCTGGATGCTGCATGGCAAAGGACACGGCGTACCACGGATTGATCGCTGCCAGCACGGCCGGGTACTTGATCACGTTCCACAGGCCGAGCGCGCCAAGGGTGGCGAACCAGAACATCATTACCGGTCCGAACAGCGCGCCCACGGCAGCCGTGCCGTGCCGCTGAAAGGCAAACAGGAGAACCAGGATGACGACTGTGAGTGGCAAGATGTAGAGGCCGAGCAGAGGCGCCGCGACTTCGAGTCCTTCGACCGCCGCGAGAACCGACATCGCCGGCGTGATCACCGCATCGCCATAGAACAGTGCCGCACCGAAGATCCCCAGAACCGAAACCAGCCACAGCACACGCGGCGAGGCATTCGCCGTGCGCAACGCCAGCGCGGTGAGCGCCATGATGCCGCCCTCACCCTTGTTGTCGGCACGCATGATGAAGAGCACGTACTTCAACGACACGGTGATGGTCAACGCCCAGAAAACCAGCGAGAGAATGCCGAGCACGTTGTCCGCGGTGACCGCCAGTGGATGGTGGCCGCCGAAGACCTCCTTCATGGTGTAAAGGGGACTGGTGCCGATATCGCCAAAAACGACCCCCATCGCGGCCAGTGCGGTCGCGGCCAGACTTGGGTGCTCGCCGTGCGGCTCGTTCTCTGCGCTCACTGCCCCTCCGGAATGTCGCCTGCCATCGCCCGCCTGCGTGCCGGACCGACAGCCGCGCAGGCGGCCATCTTCTCACAGAAGAGTCTCACGGGCGGACCCCATCGAACCCCAGCCGCCCTTGCCTCCACTCCAAGAAATATGCGCCAAAATGTTTCAAGACCATCGGCGCGGCCGATATCGCGGAGTACAATCCGGCGCTTCGTTGATTCATCCCAGGATCAGGGGGCTAATAACGTGAGCGAAGAGAACAACAAGCCGATCACCCCGGAAATGCTGCAGAAGGGCATCGCCGAGGTCCACCTGAGCGAGGTTCGGTCACTGCTCTCCCTACAGAAACGAGTGGAAGAGCTGGTAGCGCCCTTGGTACGCGAACAGGGAACACCCACCCTGGATGAAGCAAGCGTCGAAATTCAGCAACAGTACCGCCGGGAGCTCCGCCAGAAACTCAAGCTGATGCCACCGCGCGAGGTCGCCTACATTCTTGAATCACTCGATCCCCACGAACGTCTGGTCGTCTGGGAGGAAGTCAAGGAGGGTGCCGACCCGATTCTCGCCCTGCTGCCGGACGAAGTCCTCGAAGAGTTGATCGACGACAGTCACTACCGCAACGAGAAGATGGCGATCACCGCCTTTGAGCTGCGTGATGGCCGACTGCGCCAGATCGCGGTTACCGGCCCGGACGATTTGCGGGACGTGCAGCCGATCTGGGTGGATCTCGTAGCGCCAACCAAGAAAGTCCGTGGCTGGATTGGCGAACGGTTTGACGTGGACCTGCCCGACCCGGGCAATCTCACCGACCTGGAAGCGAGCGCCCGCTTCTATGTGGACGAAGAAGGGCACACCCACCTGCACTCCGACTTCCTGCTCGACACCCGGGAGGAATCACGTAACGTTCCGGTCGCCCTCATCCTCCAGTACGACGTCCTGTTCACTGTGCGCAGCGAGGAGCTGCCGGTATTCCGCCTGCAAAGGGCCCGCGCGCGTACCCGGCCAGGCTACGTCAGCAACGGTACCGACGTGCTGCTCGACCTCTACGCAGCCGACGTCGAGTACTCGGCCAACGCTCTCGAGGACGTTTACGCCGAACTGGAAAAGGTTGGCAGGCAGGTGCTGCGCTCGCACACCAGCGACCAGGAGGCGTCGAAAATCCTGTTGGCGATCTCCGAGGCCGAGGATCTCAATGGACGCACACGCCGCAGCGTACTTGACACGCGGCGGGCATTGTCCTTCCTGCTGCGCGGCAAGTTCCTCTCCGAGGCGCAACACAACGACGTGCGCGAGATCCTGCGCGACATCGAATCGCTCGACGGCCATACCGCGTTTCTGTTCAACAAGATCAACTTCCTGATGGATGCCACCGACAGCGCGATCAACATCAACCAGAACAAGGACATCAAGCGGCTGACCATCCTGAGCGTCATTTTCATGCCGATCAACGTGCTGGCCGGCATGGGCGGCATGTCCGAATTCTCGATGATGACCGAAGGGATTCCCTGGCCGATTGCCTACTCGAGTTTTGCTTGTGCCATGGTCGCCGTTGGCGGATTGACCTATCTCGGCCTGCGCCACTTCGAGCGGCGCCGGGCACGCAGCAGTCACGCCGCAAACCGCCGGACCGACTAGATCCCTGCCGGGCTTGCTTGCGCGATGAAGCGCCGCCCTCCGCCCGGGGCTTCATTTCACTGGCCGCCCGGGGTGGTCTTCGGCGCCACGCCGGCAGCCGGGACGCTCTTCACCAGTTGCTGAAAACGGCGTCTGCGGCAGCGACGGTGGCTGCGATATCGGCCGTACTGTGGGCGGCCGACACGAAGCCGGCTTCAAAAGCCGAGGGAGCGAAATAGTGTCCGGTGTCGAGCATGGCGTGGAAGAAGCGCCTGAACGCCGGCTGATCGGACTCCATCACCTCGGCGTAGGTCTGTGGGCACTGCGCACGGAAGTAGAGTCCGAACATCCCGCCGATCGACTGTGCCGAGAACGGGACACCGTGTTTTCTGGCCACGGCCACCAGCCCTTCGGTGAGACTGCGCGCGCCCTGCGCCAGCGCATCGTAAAAGCCGTCCGCCTGCAGCAGCTTGAGTGTCGCCAGACCGGCAGCCACTGCCACCGGGTTGCCGGACAGCGTACCGGCCTGATACACCGGGCCGAGCGGCGCGATGCTGGCCATGATCTCGCGCCGGCCGCCAAACGCGCCCACCGGCATGCCACCGCCAATCACCTTGCCGAGAGTGGTCAGATCCGGCGTCATGTCGTAGAGTCCCTGTGCGCCGCGCGGGCCGACCCGGAAACCGGTCATCACCTCGTCGAAAATCAACACTGCTCCGTGACGGCTGCACAGTTCGCGCATGGTCTGCAGGAAGCCGGACCGTGGCGCGATCAGGTTCATGTTGCCGGCGACCGCTTCGACGATCACCGCAGCAATGGCCGCCCCATGCTCGGCGAAAGCGGCCTCGAGCTGCCCGCTGTCGTTGTAGTCGAGCACCAGCGTATGGCGAGCCACATCGGCCGGCACACCCCCCGAACTCGGATTGCCGAGGGTCAGCAGGCCCGAGCCGGCCTTGACCAGAAGGCTGTCCGAATGACCGTGATAGCAGCCTTCGAACTTGATCAGCAGATCACGTCCGGTAAAACCGCGTGCCAGACGGATGGCACTCATCGTCGCCTCGGTTCCCGAACTGACCAGCCGCACCATTTCCAGCGAGGGCAACAGGCTGCACAGCAGCTCAGCCATCTCGACCTCGCTCTCGGTTGGCGCGCCGAAGGACAGGCCATTGGCAGCCGCCTGTTGAACGGCAGCGATCACCGCCGGATGGGCGTGCCCGAGAATCAGCGGCCCCCAGGAGCCCACGTAATCGAGGTAGCTCCGGCCGTCGGCATCGGTGACCCGTGCGCCGGTGCCCACAGCGAAAAAGCGCGGCGTGCCGCCGACCGACCGAAACGCCCGTACCGGCGAGTTGACGCCGCCGGGAATGTACTGCTGGGCACGTTCAAAAAGTTGTTGGCTACGGGACATCACGGTTTTCTTCCTTGAAGCGGAGTTGATAGGCCGCCGCGCGTGCCGCCACATCGGGCGCGTCGAACAGGTCGCTGATCACCGCCAGCAGATCGGCCCCGGCCGCCAGCAGGGGTGCCGCATTGTCTGCGGTGATACCGCCAATGGCACAACTCGGCACGCCCAGTTCGGCACGGCACAGCGAAAACAGCGACAGCGGAGCGGGCGGTGCCAACGGTTTGGTCAACGAAGGATAAACCGCGCCAAAAGCAACATAATCAGCCCCCGCCGCAGCCGCCGCACGAGCGCGGGCGAAATCGGCATAACAGGAGACGCCGACCAGGCAGCCAGGCGGCAAGGCTTGCCGGGCGGCCAGCAGATTGCCATCGGTCACGCCGAGATGGACGCCATCGGCTTCGATCGCCAGAGCCAGGATGAGGTCGTCATTGATCAGCAGGCGGGCGCCATACCGTCGGCAAAGACCGTGCAGGGCACGCGCCGTGGCCGCCCGCCGGTCGGCAGGCGCCTTCTTGTCGCGATACTGGAGGAGCGTTGCCCCACCCCGCAAGGCCGCCTCGACTCGGACAAGCTGGCTTTTCTCGTCGGTCAAGCCATCCGGGGTAATCGCATAGAGACCGCGCAGTCGCGGCCGCAGCGCTTCAGTCATCAAAACCGCCACGCCGCGCGCGGATGCGGAAAAAGCGATCGGGAAGGAACTGTCCCATGCCCGGCCGAAACCCGGCGACCAGCGCCTGCCATGTGTACTCCTGCGCCGCCCCGACCGCTTCGTCCATCGACAGACCGTGAGCAAGATTGGCGGCAATCGCCGAAGCCAGCGTACAGCCGGACCCATGATAACTGTCCGGCAGACGATCCCACGCATCGCTGCGCACCAGACCAAGCCCTTTTCGATAAAGATTATTGATGACACGCACCGTATTGTCGTGAGTCCCGGTCAACAGGACGTACTCGCAACCCAGATCGAGCAGGCTCTGCGCGCATTCGACCAGGGTCGGCGACAGCGGATCAGTCTCGTCGTCGGTTCCATCGCGGTTGCCATCGACCAGGCGTCGCGCTTCGAGAGAATTCGGTGTCAGGATGGTGGTCAAGGGCATCAGCAATTCGCGCAGGCCGGTGATCATCTCCTCATCTGCCAGTTCATCACCTCGTCCGGAGGCCAGTACCGGATCAAGCACCAGTGGCACGGCAGGATAATCGGCGACGATCCCGGCAATCACCGCGATGTTTTCGAGGCTGCCCAGCAGACCGACCTTGAATGCCGAGACCGGCATGTCTTCGAGCAGCGTGCGCGCCTGATCCTCGACGCAATCGGCATCGACCGCCAGCACGCTGTCGACGCCGACGGTATCCTGTACAGTGAGCGCCGTGGTCACCGACAGGGGGTGGCAGCCGATCGACGAAATGGTCATCAGGTCGGCCTGCATCCCGGCACCACCCGAGGGATCGCTGGCGGCAAAAGTAAGTACGATGGGGGGCGACAGTTGGCTTGAGCGTGGCTTCATGAGAACACGATGGCGTCAGGACGGGCTGCCTTCGACAAACCCTTGGCATCAGGCAGCGGGTTTGGCTAGAATCCTTGCGTTTTCCCGAGAATTCTACCCGAAAACCGATGACCACCCTAAATATGCCGAATGACGAGCCCTATCGCACCTGGATGTGTCTGACCTGTGGCTTCATTTATGACGAGACCAAGGGACTGCCGGACGACGGCGTCGCCCCCGGTACACGCTGGACGGATCTGCCGATCAACTGGACCTGTCCGGAATGCGGAGCACGCAAGGAAGATTTCGAAATGGTCGAAATCTGAAGACAATGCGGTATAGTGCTGACAGCAGAACATGATAATGAAACCGGGACTTCCGAAGGTTTCGATCGCGACCGGGAACACTCTGGAGGAGAAAGGTGACTGAAGCTGCAAGGTTACGCGGCGTCAAGGTCATGGTCATCGACGACAGCAACACGATACGGCGCAGCGCAGAGATCTTTCTCGTACAGGCCGGATGTCAGGTGCTGCTCGCCGAGGACGGTTTCGACGCGCTGGCCAAAGTTGCCGATCATCAACCGGAAGTCATTTTTTGCGACATCGTGATGCCACGCCTTGACGGCTACCAGACCTGTGCCCTGATCAAGAAAAACCAGCGTTTTCGCTCGACGCCGGTGATCATGCTGTCATCACGGGATGGCCTGTTCGACCGCGCGCGTGGCCGCATGGTCGGCTCCGACCATTACTTGACCAAACCATTTACGAAGGACAGTCTGTTGCAGACGGTTGCGGCTTTTGCACCACCGCCAGCGACCTGAGAATGACAGAGCTTGTTGCAGGGCAACCGGGGAGGCTGAGAGCCCATGACCATCAAGAAGATCCTCGTCGTTGACGATTCGCCGACGGAACGGCATGTCCTGAGAGAACTGCTGAGCAGTAACGGCTATCAGGTGATTACCGCAGAAAACGGTGAGGAAGGAATTGCCAAGGCGCGCAACGAGTTGCCGGATCTTGTCCTGATGGACGTGGTAATGCCCGGCCTCAACGGCTACCAGGCAACCCGTACCCTGACCCGTGATCCGGCGACGAGAAACATCCCGGTAATCGTGTGCACCACCAAGGGCCAGGAAACCGACAAGATCTGGGGCTTGCGCCAGGGGGCACAGGATTATCTGGTCAAACCAGTAAATGGTCAGGAGTTGCTGGCCAAGATTGCAGCTCTCTGAACGATGGCCCGGGCATGACCAAGAAGATCAGTCTGCACGAATTTCAGTCCTATCTCGCAGCACGCCTGGCCGGCACGAGCAATCAGACGCCGGCCGGATTGCTTGGTGTTCAGGCCGGATCGCAATACTGGCTGCTCGATCTGGCTGACTCGGGTGAGATCGTTACCCTCACCCCCCTGACCACGGTTCCCTTGACCAAAGCCTGGTTCGCAGGGATCGCCAACATCCGCGGCAATCTGTACTCGGTGGTTGATCTGTCGGCCTTTGTCGGCAAGGAAGCGACGCCTCGCAACAGCAGTTCCCGGCTCCTTCTGGTGGGCAGCCGGCATGGCAGCAATGCCGCCCTGCTGGTGAACCGCATGATTGGCTTGCGTAATGTCGACGCCTTGACGCCTGAACCCGCAGCCTCTGACGCACCGGCCTGGGCCGCAGAAACCTATTCGGACAACGAAGGGCGGCGCTGGAACAAGCTCAGAGTGCGGGAACTGCTGGCCGACGAGGCGTTCATGGACATCGCCGCTTGAGCCGCGCGTGCATCAAGCAGACCTCGACGACCATGATTCTCACCGTCGAGGAAGTGTAACCGGAGAAGGAAGATGACGTTCAGACTCAAGCTACCGGCTTTCCTGTCCCGCATCACGGACCCTGCAGGTGAGACGCTCACCAGTCGCACGGTGATGGATACGGACGCTCCGGCGAAAAAGGCGGCGTTCCCGTTTTCGCCCGCCATGCTGCGCCAGCTGCCGGTTGCCAAACGCTTGCAACTGCTGGGCGGCTGCCTGGTGCTGGTGATGCTGGTGATCGCCGTGGTCGTCTATCGCGACAACCGGCAGGCGACCTTCCATACGGCTTACATCGCCACCGCCGGCGACATGCGGATGCTGTCGCAACGACTGGCCAAGGCCTCGAGCCTGGCCCTGCTTGGCGAACCGATCGCCTTCAAGCAGCTACGGGAATCCAGGGACAGCTTCGCCGACAATATTGAAAAGCTGACCAACGGCGGGGAACTGGCCGCCGGCCGGGTCCCCCCCTCGCCAGGCAGCGTCCAGCCACAACTGCAGGCACTGACCCAGGTCTGGGACAAGACCGACAAGAACGCGACCCGCCTCCTGGAAATGGAGAAGAATCTGATTTCCCTCGGTAAGGACGTCGCCTCGATCAACGAGCGGAATCCACAACTCCTGGACTTGTCGGAGCAGCTGGCGGCGCTCAAGCTGCAAAGCAGTGCCAGCGTGCGGGACATTGCCGCGGCCAATCTGCTGGTGATGCTGACGCAACGGATTGCCAAGAACGCCAATGCGTTGCTGCTGGGGGATGCAATTGACCCCGAAATCGCCTTCCTTCTCGGCAAGGACACCAATACCTTTCGCGATACGGTGCAGGCGCTGACCAAGGGCAGCGAATCGATGCGTATCGCGGCGACCACGGACCCCGAGGCAAAACACAAGCTGGCCGAACTGGACAGCACTTTCGGCGATTATCGGGCAGCCGTCGGCGGCATTCTGGGCAACATGCAGCGACTGATCATTGCCAAGCAGGCAGGTTCCCAGATCTTTCGCGACAGCGAAGAGCTGCTTCAGGTAACCGACCAACTGGCCCAGAGCTATCAGGACAACCGTCTGAATCGTACCGCCTATGGCATCGTGGTTCTGTTGCTGATTGCTCTGGCGGTCGCGCTGGGCATCATGTTGGCCAGAACCTACCTGACCGAAAGCCGGCGTCAGGCCGAGCAGGCCGAACAGGGCCGACGTGAGACCGAAGCGGTCAATCGCCAGAACCAGGACGCCATCCTGCGCTTGATGAACGAGCTTGGCGATCTTGCCGACGGCGACCTGACGGTGACGGCAACCGTGTCCGAGGATATCACCGGCGCCATCGCCGACTCGATCAACTACACCATCGAAGAACTACGCGTCCTGGTCGGTCGCATCAACGATGCTGCCGGACGGGTGACGCAGGCGACGGAAATGGCGCAGCAAACCTCGACCGAACTGCTTGCGGCCGCCGAACGACAGGCCGCCGAGATCAAGGTGGCTGGCCAGTCGGTGCTGGCCATGGCCTCGTCGATGACCAGCGTGTCGAGCGACGCCAGGCAGTCGGCGAAAGTGGCACGCCAGTCGTTGGCGGCTGCCGGCAAGGGCGCCCAGGCCGTCGAGGATT
Source organism: Accumulibacter sp. (assembly GCF_016789985.1). Lineage (GTDB taxonomy): Bacteria > Pseudomonadota > Gammaproteobacteria > Burkholderiales > Rhodocyclaceae > Accumulibacter. Next base: position 46,167 of record NZ_JAEUOL010000169.1, on the reverse strand, counting down.
CGATCACCGGCATGAACCGCATTCGCGAGCAGATCCAGGAAACCTCGAAACGCATCAAACGTCTCGGCGAGTCCTCACAGGAGATCGGTGAAATCGTCGAACTGATCTCGGACATCACGGAGCAGACCAACGTGCTGGCGCTCAACGCCGCGATCCAGGCCGCTTCTGCCGGTGAAGCTGGACGCGGCTTCACGGTGGTGGCGGAAGAAGTACAGCGACTCGCCGAACGCTCCGGTGAAGCAACCAAGCAGATCGGCGCGATCGTCAGGACCATCCAGACCGACACCCAGGACACTGTTTCGGCAATGGAGGAGTCAACCCGCGGCGTCGTCGAGGGGGCCAGACTCTCTGATGCAGCCGGCCAGACGCTGGCGGAGATTGGCGAGGTCACACGAACGCTGACCGCACTGATCGAGAACATCTCGGCAGCCACCCGTCAGGCCGCGGATTCCGCGACCAAGGTCGCCCGCCGGATGCAGGAGATATTGCAGGTGACCGGGCAGACCACCGCCGGTACACAGAAAACCGCCACGGCAATCGGCGAACTGGCCGGACTGGCCACCGAGCTGAAGGGTTCGGTAGCCGGCTTCAAGGTTTCCTGAAAGCCGGATTGGAAAGAGACTGTTCCCGATGAATGCCCCGACGGACTTCGACATCGGCCCGCTGACGTGGGTCAAGAGCGAAATCGACCTCGCGCTCGAACGGGCGGACAAGGCACTGCAGGACTTTGCTGCCGGCGCCACCGACGACCATGCCGATCGCACACAGATCAGGTTTTGCCGAACCCACTTGCACCAGGTACAGGGCGCGTTGACCATCGTCGGTCTCGATGGCGTCACCCAGGTAGCCGAGGCACTCGAGTTCCTGCTCGAAGGCATGGAAAAACAGGAACTGCCGGCCGATCCTTCGACTGTCGACCTGATCCAGCGAGCTCTGGCAGCCCTGCGTCATTATCTTGACGATCTGATCAGCGGCCAACCGAACCAGCCAATGCGCCTGTTGTCGCTTTATCGCGAGGTGCAGTCGGCGCGCGGAAGAGAACACGTCCAGGCGAGCGACCTGTTCTTCCCCGACCTGCGCATGCGACCACCGCAGCGCAGTGGGCCGGCGGTAAAGCTGGGCCGCAATGAGTTCGAACATCGCCTGCGTCAGCAGCGAGCCCACTTCCAGCGAGGCCTCCTGGCCTGGTTGCGCTCGCCCACCGCGGGTGCCGGCGCTGCCGAGATGCTCGCCGCCGTCAAGCGTATCGAGGCGATCCAGGAAATGCCATCGGCGCGTGCCTTCTGGTGGGTTGCGACTGCCTTCCTCACCGCCCTGGGCGAAGGCGCACTGCCGCCGGACGCTGCTGCCAGACAGCTGTGCAGCCGCATCGATCTGCAAAGCCGACGCCTCCTGGAAGGTTCGAGCAACGTTGCCGAACGCCTGATGCGTGACGCGCTTTATCTGGTCGGCATTGCCAGCAGCAACCATCGGGCGGTACGCAAGGTCAAGGAAGCCTATCAGCTGTCGACCTTGCTGCCCGGCTCGGTAAGCGGCGTCCCGATTGCTCTGGATTCGGTGCGACGCCGCTTGCGTGAGGCGATCACGGCCACCGAAGAAGCCTGGAACAAGTTCTGCGCCGGTACCATGCAGGCCTTGCCGACCTTCCGCGCCAATGCCGCCACGCTATCGACCATCGCGCAAGAACTGGGTCATCCGGACTTTTGCCGTCTGGTACAAGCCATCGCCGAGGTAGCCAGTTTCCTGGGACAGACACCAGCTCGCCACAGCGAGCCCCTGGCCATGGAGAACGCGACAGCCATCCTGCTCGCACAGACTGCACAGGAAAACATCCAGTATCTGGGCAGCAGCTTTACGCATCAGGTCGACGTGATGGTCGCCCGGATTCATGACTGCATTGCCGGCACTCCATTGCGACCCGGGTCGGAACTGCCTTCGCTCGACGAGATTTCCCGCCAAGCGCAGGAGAAGATGCTCGTTGGCCAGGTCGCCAGAGAAATCAAGAGCAACCTCGCCCAGATCGAGCAAATGCTCGATGCATTCTTCCGCGATGCCGAAAGAGGCGCCGATCTGGCTGCCCTGGATTCGCCTCTGCGACAGGTGATCGGTGCACTGTCGATGATGCGCCATGATGGTGCGGTAAGGGTTCTGCGCCAGTGCGCAAAAGATATCGAGCGCTTCTCGAACCCGGACTATGTGCCGAGCCAGGCAGACTTCGAGGGAGTCGCCGAGCAATTGTCGCTGGTCGGCTTTTTCGTCGACGCGATACAGACGGGGGCCAGCGACTTCGACAACTTTGTCAGCCGAATGAAGGCGGACGCTGCCCCTGTCGTCGTTCCCGATGCGGCGGCTTCGGTCGAACAGGAAGTCGAACAGCAGAAGCGCGAAACTCATGCCTTGCTGGTGGCGCTCAAGGAACAGCCAAGCGACAGTGACCTGCGACAGGAGGTGCAGCAGAACCTGGCAGCACTGCAGAAGGATGCCGATCTGGTCGCCGACAAGGAACTTGGCCAGCAGACCAAGCAGATGCTTTCTGCCTTGGCGGCGGGGGGCGATGCGGCCCGCCAAATCGACCTCGCCATGGCCACCCTCAAGCCGGAGGCGCCAGTCACCCCACCGCCCTCGGCAGAGACCCTCCAGCTCTCGCAGGCCACGGCCGAAGAAGTCGATGCCGAACTGCTGGAAATCTTCCTCGAAGAAGCCGACGAGGTCCTGGCCAGCATTGATCAGAACCTCCGCCTGATCGAGCAACGGCCACACGACATCGAGGTATTGACCGGGCTAAGGCGTTCGATACACACCCTCAAGGGAAGCGGCCGCATGGTCGGCCTCAAGGATTTCGGGGAAGCGGCGTGGTCCGTCGAACAGGTACTCAACCTCTGGCTGAGACAGGAGCAGGCCGCCACCCCCAGCCTCCTCGACCTGCTCGGCCAAGCCTACGCGGCGTTTTTCACTTGGCTCCAACAGCTCAAGACGGGAGTCGGCCAGCTCCCTGACGTGACTCGCCTGATCACCCTGGCCACTCTCCTGAGGGAAAACGGCCAAGCTGCAAGCGAGCGACCATCGACCGGTCTCACCGGCGAACCAGCCACCGCGACAACCGCATCACCCTCTCCTGACCTCGCACCGACGATTACCTCCATCGCCCAGATGGCGGAAGTCGTCGCTCGCTCACGGCTGTCGATCGCGCCGGCCCTGGCCGGTATCTTCCGGGATGAGGCGGAAGGCCATCTGGCCACCCTGCAGCGCGAGTTCGCGCGGCTCGAGGCCGATCTGACGGCTCCGACAACGCACGAGATGTACCGCGCCGCGCACACGCTGGCCGGCATCGCCGGAACGGTCGGCATCGACGCGGTCAACCACCTGGGACATGCGCTCGAACGGGCTTTGCTGCGGCGCAACCAGGCTGCCCAGCGCGACAGCCTGGAAGCCTTCGAGACCGTAAGGCAGGCCATCGCCGAGCTCAACCTGATGCTCGCCGATATCGTGCGCGAGCACGAACCTGAGCCGCTCCCCAGCCTGCTCGAGGCGCTCGATAGCCTGTACCCGGAACTGGCCGTCGAGGAGCTGGCTCAGCTTGCCGAAGCAGCCGCCGCTGAGGAGGAAGCGGCACCCGCCATGCCCGAAGCGTTGGCCGGAGGCAGGCGGGCAAGTGAATCGACCAGCGAACCGGTGGCGCCACCGGCCATACCAGCGCTGCAGGACGAACTCGATGAGCAACTGCTGCCGCTGTTCATCGAGGAAGCACTCGACCTCAACCAGAGCATCGCCGCACAACTGCACGCCTGGCGCAGCAATCCCGCCGATCCCGAACCGGTGCGCCGACTGGCACGTCTGTTCCACACGCTCAAGGGCAGTGCACGGATGGCCGGAGCGATGAATCTGGGCGACCTGACCCACGCGATCGAAAGTCGCATGCAGGAAGCGCAGGGGGCAGGAGCAGCGCCACCCGAACTGATCGACGACATCGACAGCGCGTTCGACGTCATTGTGCAGGTGATCGAGCGACTGCAGCGCGGCGAAACCGGGGATGCGCCGATTGAAGTATCGGACGCCACCGCTTCCGAACTGCTTGCCGAAACGCTGGCCGGAACTCTTCCGGCGGCCGGCGAGAATGTTCCCGGCACAGCTTATCCGGAAGTGCCCGAGGCGGATGCCGACAGCAGCCAGCGGGCCAGCCTGCGCGTGCGTGCCGACCTGATCGACCGGCTGGTCAATGAGGCCGGCGAGTTGTCGATCGCTCGTTCGCGGATCGAGGGCGAGATGCGTGGCATCAAGGCTTCGCTGCTCGACCTGACCGAGAACGTCATCCGCCTGCGCCGGCAATTGCGCGACATCGAAATCCAGGCCGAACTGCAGATGCAGTCGCGTACCGCACAGGCCGGAGAGCAGCACGCCGACTTTGACCCGCTCGAGTTCGACCGTTTCACCCGCTTCCAGGAACTGACGCGAATGATGGCCGAATCGGTCAATGATGTGGCAACCGTCCAGCAGAACCTGCTCAAGAACCTTGACGACGCCAACGCTGCGATCATCGCTCAGGCACGCCTCAACCGCGAGGTGCAGCAGGAACTCATGTCGGTGCGCATGGTGCCCTTCGGCAATATTGCCGATCGCCTCTATCGTATCGTCCGCCAGGTCAGCAAGGAAATCGGCAGGCGGGCGAACCTCGAGATCAGCGGTGCCCAGCTCGAACTCGACAGAAGTGTTCTCGACAAGATGGTGGCACCACTCGAACATATGCTGCGCAATGCCATTGCGCACGGACTGGAGGACGCCCAACATCGCCTGACCATGGGCAAGCCGGAAATCGGCGAGATATCGCTAACGCTGAAGCAGGAAGGCAACGAGATCATTCTCTCCCTTTCCGATGACGGCGCCGGACTCGACATCGACCGCCTGCGCGAGCGTGGTCTGTCGTCCGGCCTGTTGCACAAGGATGACGCAAGCAATCCGGAACGTGTCGTCGAGCTGATTTTTGCGCCGGGAATCTCGACCGCCAATGAGGTATCACAGCTGTCGGGGCGCGGTATCGGAATGGATGTACTGAAAAGCGAGGTCACCAGTCTCGGCGGTCGCATCGAGGTCGTCTCCCTTCCCGGTCAGGGAACGACCTTCCGACTCTATCTGCCGCTGACACTGGCCGTCACCAAAGCCCTGCTGATCCGTTCAGGCAACCGCCAGTATGCCATCCCGTCAGCCATGATCGAGCAGGCGCTCGATCTCAAGGAGAAAGCGCTGGCGCGCATACGTGATGCCCGCGAGGCCGTGTGGACCGGCAATCACTATCCCTTCAACTACCTGCCCCACCTGCTTGGCGACGGACAGGCGCTACCCGAGAAACACACTCAATACTGGGTCCTGCTGCTGCGCAGTGGCAGCAAGCGGGTCGCCCTGCAGGTCGATGAACTGCTCGGCAACCAGGAAATCGTGGTCAAGAACATCGGCGCACAACTGGCCCGAGTGATTGGCATCGACGGAGCGACCGTGCTGGGCAACGGCCAGGTCGTGCTGATCCTCAACCCGATTGCCCTGGCCAGTCGCGATCGCCAACCCGCGGCCGTCTCGCCGGTGCCGACGATACGGCAGCCGCTGACCGACGGTAGCCGCACTGCCAGCGTGCCAACCATCATCATCGTCGACGACTCGCTGACCGTGCGCAAGATCACCAGTCGCCTGCTAGCCCGCGAAGGCTACCAGGTCATGACCGCCAAGGATGGGGTGGACGCACTCGAACAACTGGTCGCGGTCGTACCGGACGTCATGTTGATCGACATCGAAATGCCGCGCATGGACGGCTTCGAACTGACCAGAAACGTCCGTTCCGACAAACGACTGGGATCCGTGCCGATCATCATGATCACCTCGCGAACAGCCGAAAAGCACCGTCAGTACGCCCTCGAGCTGGGTGTCAACCACTATCTCGGCAAGCCCTACCAGGAGGACGAGCTGCTACGACTGGTGAAGCGCCACGTCAGCGAGCTGCGCCACCAGACTTGACCACCGCGTAACGCTGCAGCGTCTGGCGCCTTGCCGCCTCGTGTTCGACCATGGGCGCCGGCGTATCGAGACCGATGCGGACGCCGCAGGCCGTCTGCTCGGCTGCACTCATGCGCCAGGGCGCGTGGATGAACCGATCGGGCACCCCGGCCAGCTCAGGCAGGTAGCGGCGAATGAATTTGCCGGCCGGATCGAAACGTTCGGACTGTGTCAGCGGGTTGAAGATGCGGAAATACGGCTGTGCGTCACAACCGCTCGATGCCGCCCATTGCCACCCGCCGTTGTTGGCTGCGAGGTCGAAGTCGTTGAGCTGGCGCGCAAAATACGCCTCACCCCAGCGCCAGTCCATGCCCAGATCCTTGGTCAGGAAGGACGCCACCAGCATGCGCAGCCGGTTATGCATGTAACCGCTCTGATTGATCTGGCGCATTGCGGCATCGACCAGCGGATAGCCGGTACGCCCTGCGCACCAGGCAGCAAAAGACTGTTCGGCGGCTGGTCCCTGCTCCCAGACGATGGTATCGTACTCCGGCCTGAATGCGTGCTGCGTGACGTGGGGAAAGCGGTCGAGAATCATGAAGTAGAAATCGCGCCAGATCAGCTCGGAAAGCCAGGTGGCCGGCCCCTCGGCCTCAGTGCGCAAGGCTCCCGCCGCGACCGCCTGCGCCACCAGATGACGAATCGAGACCGTCCCGAAGCGCAGATGGACGGAGAGATACGAAACGCCCCTGACGGCCGGAAAATCGCGCTGCTGCTTGTAGCGCCCGATACGTGCCATGAAGTCGTCCAGCAACTGTCGGCCACCGGACATGCCCGGCACGATCCGCAAAGCGCGCAGGTCGGTTCGGGCAAAGCCGAGATCGGCCAGCGACGGCACGCCACTCGCCAACGCGTCCGCTGCCAGGCTGCCGCGCCCTGCCGCATGCGGCAGCCAGTCATCCTCGGTCAGTCGCTTCAGCCAGCTGTTACGGTAGGGCGTAAACACGGTGTACGGGCGTCCGGTCTGCGTCAGGACTTCCTCTCCGTCAAACATCGCCTGATCCTTGAACGATTCGAAGCCAATGTCATCGACCCTCAATGCCGCTTCGACCGCGGCGTCGCGTTGCTTTGCCTGCGGCTCGTAGTCGCGGTTGGCAAACACCGCCGATACGCCAAGCGCCCTGGCCAGACTGGGAATCTCGATGCGCGGCCAGCCATGACGCACGATCAAGGCACCGCCACGCGCGCGCAACGCCACGTCCAGCTCGACCAGCGATTCGCGGATGAACTCGAGACGCCGGTCGTCTGCTCGATCGAGCCGATCGATGATCTCCCGATCGAATATGAATGTGCAGTAGACCCGCCGTCCGCGCCGCAGCGCCTCGCAAAGCGCGGTCTGGTCGCAATCCCGCAGGTCGCGCCGAAACCAGACCAGAATTGACTCCATCGCCGATTACCTTTGTGTCAGCCGCCAGCGCCGATTAGAATAAGACCATGCAAAGCATCGATCTGACCGACCATTTTCTCATTGCCATGCCAGCGATGGTGGACTCTTACTTTTCCAAGACGCTGGTCTATATCGCCGAACACAACGATCGCGGCGCCCTGGGGGTGATCATCAATCGCCCGATCGACATGAGTCTGGGTAGTCTGCTCGAAAAGATCGACGTGCCGCTGCACGCCGAAGGCATCGCCAACCTGCCGGTTCTTTTCGGTGGGCCGGTCCAGACCGACCGCGGCTTTGTCCTCCATCGCCCGCTGGGACAATGGCAGTCGACGCTGGTGGTCAACGAGCAGGTCGGTCTCACCAGTTCGCGCGACATCTTGCAGGCGGTCGCCCTGAACGGCCAACCGCATGATGTGATGGTCACGCTGGGTTACGCCGGTTGGTCAGCCGGCCAGCTCGAACATGAACTGGCGCAGAACGCCTGGCTGACCGTTCCCGCCGAACTGCACATCCTCTTTGAATTGCCTTACGAAGAGCGACTGGCATCCGCCCTCGAACTGCTTGGCGTCAACCCGACCAATCTGGTCGATGAAGCGGGGCATGCCTGAGAGGGTGGACAAGCGCACAGGCACCGTCCTCGCCTTCGATTTCGGCGAGAAGCGCATCGGCATCGCCGTTGGTGAATGGGAACTGCTCCGGGCCCATCCCCTGACCACCATCAGGCTCGAAACCAATGCCGAGCGTTTTTCTGCCATCGCCGCCCTGATTGCCGAATGGCAGCCCTCCAGCCTGGTGGTAGGTCGTCCGCTCTCACTTGATGGCGCAACACATGCGATGACCGCCCGCTGCACACGTTTTGCCAATCAGTTGCGCGGGCGCTTCGGCCTCCCGGTGGACCATGCCGACGAACGGCTGTCATCGACGGAGGCAGAGGCGCAACTGCGTTCTGCCGGCAACAGGGTCCGCAAGCGGAGCGAATATGTCGATGCCGTGGCTGCCCAACTGATCCTGCAGACCTATTTTGCAGACATGACCTCATCCGACCATGGCTCCCTCCCCACTGAACCCGGACATGCCGATGACCGCCGAACCGATACGCTCTCCCACTGAGTTGCCCGATGCCGAAACCCAATGTGTCCAGCTAGCCGAGTTGATTCGTCCGCGGCTGTACCCGGAGACCGTTCTGGTCGGCATTCACAGCGGAGGCGTCTGGGTTGCCCGGCGCCTGCACGAACTGCTCGATCTCGAAACGGAAATCGGTCTGATCGACGTCTCGTTCTACCGCGACGATTACCGCGAAAGAGGTCTTCATGCACGGGTCAAGCCGAGCTCGATCCCGTTCGATGTTGAAGGCCGTGCACTGATTCTGGTGGACGACGTTCTCTACACCGGTCGCACGACGCGTGCAGCAATCAACGAATTGTTTGACTATGGACGTCCGGCGAGCATACAGCTCGCGGTGCTGGCCGATCGGGGCAGACGCCAGCTGCCCATTTGCGCTGACTTCTGCCCGTGGCGGGTCGACCTCGATCCGTCACACGAACTGGTCCTCTCGGCGGAGGCCAGCGGACGCCTGCAATGGAGCCTTGAACAGCATGCATAATCCTCAACTCAACGCCCACGGCGAGTTGACGCACCTGCTGTCAATTGAGGGCTTGCCGCGCGCGGTGATCATCCATATTCTGGATACCGCATCAAGCTTTCTCAAGGTATCCCACCGTGACGTCAAGAAAGTCCCACTGCTGCGCGGCAAGAGCGTGTTCAATGTCTTCTTCGAGAACTCGACGCGCACCCGGACCACCTTCGAGATCGCCGCCAAGCGCCTGTCGGCGGATGTGATCAATCTCGATGTGACGCGCTCTTCGACGGCCAAGGGCGAAACCCTGCTTGATACGGTCGACAATCTGGTCGCCATGCACGCCGACATGTTTGTCGTACGCCATGCGTCGAGCGGCGCCCCGCACCTGATCGCCGACCACCTGCGCCGGGTCGGGCGAGACAACGTGCATGTGGTCAACGCCGGTGACGGACGCCATGCGCATCCGACGCAAGGCCTGCTCGACATGTACACCATCCGCCATTACAAGAACGACTTCGCCAACCTGGTCGTGGCGATTGTTGGCGACATCCTGCATTCACGCGTTGCCCGCTCGGACATCCACGCGCTGACCACGCTCGGTGCCGCCGAGGTGCGCGCCGTCGGTCCGCAGACGCTCTTGCCAAGCGCCATCGAAAAGATGGGAGTGCGGGTGTGCCACGACCTGCGCACCGGAATCCGTGATTGTGATGTGGTCATCATGTTGCGGCTGCAGAACGAGCGCATGAATGGCGCGCTGCTGCCCTCGGCGCGCGAGTACTTCCGCTGCTACGGGCTGACACCGGAGTCTCTGGCACTGGCCAAAACCGACGCCATCGTAATGCACCCGGGACCAATGAACCGAGGCGTCGAGATCGACTCCGACGTCGCCGATGGACCACAGGCGGTGATCCTGCCGCAGGTCACCTTCGGCATTGCCGTGCGCATGGCGGTGATGGGTATTCTGGCGGGGAATTGAGGCATGAGCATGCAACACCTTCACATCCGCAACGCCCGCTTGATCGATCCCAGGAACGGCGTTGATGAGCAGCTTGACCTGTTCATTGCCGACGGGCGTATCGCGGCGATCGGGCGACCGGCCACCGACTTTGCTGCCCAACGCACGATCGACGCCGCCGGCATGATCGTCTGCCCCGGTCTGGTCGATCTCTCGGCACGGCTGGGCGGCATCGAACCGGAACTTGGTGCGGCGGTCGCCGGCGGCGTCACTTCCCTCGCCTGCCCACCCGACAGCAAACCGCTGCTCGACGAACCGGGGCTGGTCGAACGTCTGGTGCGGCGCAGCGACACCCTCGGTCTGGCTCGGGTTTACCCGATCGGTGCACTGACCCAGCAACTGGCGGGCGAGCGACTCGCTGAAATGAACAGCTTGGCGCGCGCCGGCTGTATCGCCTTCTCGCAGGCCAAGCAGGCCATCGTGGACACGCAGTTGCTGCTACGCGCCATGCAGTACGCAGCGACCTTCGGTTACGCCGTCCGTCTGCGCCCTCAGGACGATTTTCTCGCCCGCGAGGGAGTTGCGCACGATGGCGAAGTCGCCTCGAGGCTGGGCCTGACCGGTATCCCCGTCGCGGCTGAAACCGTTGCCACAGCAACCGCCCTGCAACTGGCGGCGCACACCGGCGTCCGTCTGCACCTGTCACGCCTGTCATCGGCCGCAGCGATCGAGCTCATTCGCCAGGCACGATGCGCCGGGATGCCGGTCACTTGCGACGTGGCGGTCCATCACCTGCACCTCTCGGAAATGGACATCGGCTACTTCGACAGCAACGCGCGCTTCGACCCGCCGCTACGCTCGGCGAGTGACCGCGATGCGCTGCGCGCCGCTGTTGCCGAGGGACTGGCAGCGATCTGCTCCGACCACACTCCGGTCGATGCTGATGGCAAGCAACTGCCGTTCGCGGAGGCCTTGCCAGGAGCCACCGGACTCGAACTCCTGCTGCCGCTGACCCTGCTCTGGGCCCGGCAGACCAAGCTGCCGCTGGCCGTTGCTCTGGCCCGCGTCACCTCTGATCCGGCAACCATTCTCGGCCTCGACGCCGGCTCGCTGACGGTCGGCGGTCCGGCAGACGTGTGCCTCTTCGATCCGGAAGAGTCGTGGTGCGTAACACCCGAGGCACTACGCAGCCAAGGCAAGCACACTCCCTTCCTGGGCTACGAAGTAAGTGGCCGGGTACGCATGACTCTGGTTGGCGGACGAATCGTCTTCGCAGCCTGACGCAGTAAGCCCCATGACCGGGCGGAGCGGCGGCTCAGTCGCCGAGCAGGCGCTGCACCGCGTCAGTCGGCGGTTCAAGAACGACCAGCAGTTTGCGCCGTGACGTCTGTCCACTCCTGATCTGCAGCGCGGACCTGGGCACCCCGAGTCGTTTGGCAACGAACTCGAGCAGGGCGGCATTGGCCCGGCCGTCGATCGCCGGTGCTGCCAGACGAATCTTCAGCGCCTCGCCGTGCACACCGGCCACCTCATTGTGCCTAGCTCCCGGTTGGACATGCACGGTCAGCGTGATTCCTCCTTCGGCACGACGCAGCCAATCGCTCACAGCGGCCTAGAGGAACATCAGCAATAATTGGGCAAGGACGATGGCGATCAGCGGCGAAAGGTCGACACCACCGATCGGTGGCAGGAAACGCTGGATCGGGCGCAGGACGGGGCGGGTCAGTTGCGCTACCGGCTGGCTCAGTGGCGAATAGGGACTGATCCATGACAGCACCGCCTGCACCAGCAAGGCACCAATCAGGAGGTAGATGCTGAGGCGCAGGGTTGCCAGAAGACCGTGCCAGAAGAGCAGCGACAACCAGGTCGCCAGTGACCAGGCTTCGCTTCCGCCGCGTACCAGGAACACCGCCAGAGCGAAAATGACCTGCAGCAGATAGGCCGGCAGGAGGCTGGCCAGATCAAGGCCGTAGAAGCCAGGCAGGATCTTGCGCAGGGGGCGAACCAGCCAATTGGTGAACTCGACGACGAAGGTGCCCACCTGGTTGTTGAAGGATACGCGACAGGCCTGCATGAAGAAACGCAACAGCAGCACCACGCTCAGAAACGCGACCAGCACATCGAGCAGAAACAGACCTGCCTGGGAGACCATCAGTCGTCCTGACCAAGCAGCGCACCCAATTCCCGACCACGCTCATTGGCCGCCAGGACTCCGGCGATGAAGCCTTCCTTGACGCAACGCTCCTGCATCGTCCGCAACGCCGCCTCGGTCGTCCCACCCTTGGAAGTCACTCGCTCGCGCAGCACACTGGCCGCTTCATCGGACTGCGCCGCCAGTCGGGCTGCCCCGAGCACGGTATCGATCGACAACTGTCGTGCCTGGCCGGGCGACAGGCCGAGTTGGCTCGCCGCCTGCTGCAGTGCTTCAATGAACAGGAACACATAGGCCGGACCGCTGCCGGAGACGGCGGTCACCGCATCCATCTTTTCCTCATCGGCAATCCACAGGGTATTGCCAACCGCCTGCAGGATACGCTCGGCGCCCAGCCGCTCGGCCATCGAAACCGCCGGCATGGCGCACAGCCCGGTGATCCCGGCACCAATCAGCGCCGGTGTGTTGGGCATCGCGCGCACGATCTTGCCGTAGCCGCCTAGCCAGCGCGAAACGTCGGCCAAGCGCAGACCGGCAGCGATGCTGATGATCAGTTGCTGCTTGAGGTAAGGCAGGAGCGGCGGACAGGCCTCGCGCATCTGCTGCGGCTTGACCGACAGCAGCACGGCATCGCAGTCGAGTGCCACAGCCCCGGGCGCCTCATAGCAACGTACGCCGTAGGCGAGCCGCAACTTGGCGCGCCCCTGTGCGCCCAGCTCGATGACCGCGATGTCGGAGGCTGAAAAGCCGGTCTTCACCAGCCCGCCGATCAGTGCGTTGGCCATGTTGCCACCACCAAGGAAAGTGATCTTCATCTTCTCTCACCAAAAATTGCAGTGCCGACGCGCACCAGCGTCGCCCCTTCGGCAATCGCTGCCTCCAGATCGTGCGACATACCCATCGACAAGGTATCAAGCAACAAGCCATCGGCCCGCAATCGTTCCGAAAGTTCCCGCAGGCAACGGAAAGCGCGCCGCTGTTCGCCAAACTCGTCGGTAGCCGCCGGGATAGCCATCAAACCGCGCAAACACAAGCCGGGCAACACCGCGACCGCCGCCGCCAGGGCCGGAGCAGCGGCCGGCGACACGCCGCTCTTGCTGGCTTCACCGCTGACATTGACCTGCAGGCACACGGACAAGGGGGGTAGCAATGACGGGCGTTGCTCGGATAGTCGCTGGGCAATGCGAAGTTGATCGACCGAATGGACCCAGTCGAAAGACTCGGCCACCAGACGCGTCTTGTTGGCCTGCAAGGCACCGATGAAGTGCCACTCAAGACCCAGCGTACGCAACTCGCTGATCTTGCCGACCGCCTCCTGCACATAGCTTTCGCCGAAAGCCCGCTGGCCGGCCGCTGCCACTTCGCGCAACGCAGCCGCCGGCCAGGTCTTGCTCACCGCAAGCAAGCGAACGTCCGCCTGGTCACGACCATACAGCCGGGCAGCGTCGGCAATTCGCGCGAGAACGGCTTGCAGCTTGGCGGGAAGTGTGATCATAATCGGGCGTCGCGCAGATTTTTGAGAGTATAGCACTGCGCCCCGCCCACCGCCCGAGGACCGAACCGGATGGACATCACGGAACTGTTGGCTTTCAGCGTCAAGAACAGGGCGTCGGACCTCCACCTCTCGGCGGGCTTGCCGCCGATCATCCGGGTGAATGGCGATGTCCGGCGGATCAACCTGCCGGCGATGGAGCACAAGGACGTGCACGGAATGGTGTACGACATCATGAGTGACGCCCAGCGCAAACAGTACGAAGACACGCGGGAGTGCGACTTCTCGTTCGAGATCCCGAACCTGGCACGTTTCAGGGTCAATGCTTTCGTCCAGAATCGTGGCGCCGGCGCGGTCTTCCGGACGATTCCGTCGAAGGTGCTGACGCTCGAAGACCTCAACTGCCCGCGCATCTTCAAGGACATCTCGGACTATCCGCGCGGTATCGTCCTGGTCACCGGGCCGACGGGCTCGGGCAAATCGACCACCTTGGCAGCGATGATCAACCATGTCAACGAGAACGCCTACAGCCACATCCTCACCGTCGAGGACCCGATCGAATTCGTGCATCAACCCAAGAAGTGCCTGATCAATCAGCGTGAGATCGGTCCGCATACCCTGTCCTTCCAGAATGCCCTGCGCTCGGCCCTGCGCGAAGACCCGGATGTGATTCTGGTGGGCGAGATGCGCGACCTGGAGACCATCCGCCTTGCACTGACCGGCGCCGAAACCGGCCACCTGGTGTTCGCCACCCTGCATACCTCGAGCGCTGCCAAGACGATTGACCGGATCATCGACGTCTTCCCGGCGGCCGAGAAGGAAATGGTGCGATCGATGCTTTCCGAGTCGCTGCGCGCGGTGATCTCGCAAACCCTGCTCAAGACCAAGGATGGCCAGGGAAGAGTCGCCGCACACGAGATCCTGATCGGCACCCCGGCGATCCGCAACCTGATCCGTGAGAACAAGGTGGCACAGATGTACTCGTCGCTGCAAACCGGACAGCAGTTCGGCATGCAGACCCTCGACCAGGCCCTGATCGACCTGGTGCGGCGCAACGTCGTGTCAGCATCCGAAGCACGCGCCAAGGCAGCCAACAAGGACGCCTTCCCGGGCGCCTGAGTCGCAGCAGGAGGAGGATGATTCATGGAGAATGATCAGGCACTGAAGTTCATGCACGAACTGCTGCGTCTGATGGTGCAGAAGAACGGCTCCGACCTCTTCATCACGGCAAATTTTCCGCCGGCCATCAAGATCGACGGTAAGGTCGTACCGGTGTCAAGTCAGCCGCTGCTGCCGCAGCACTCCGCCGAGCTCGCCCGTGCGCTGATGAACGACCGCCAGGCGTCCGATTTCGAAGCAACCAAGGAATGCAATTTCGCCATCTCGCCAGCCGGCATCGGCCGCTTTCGTGTCAATGCCCTGGTCCAGCAGGGGCGAGTCGCGGTCGTTTGCCGGACGATCAATCTGGTCGTGCCAACCCTCGACGAACTCGCCCTGCCTGCGGTACTCAAGGACATCGCGATGACCCTGCGCGGCCTGGTGGTGTTTGTCGGAGGCACCGGCACCGGCAAGACGACGTCGCTGGCAGCTCTGGTTGACCACCGCAACCGCAACAGCCAGGGCCATATCATCACCATCGAGGATCCGATCGAATTCGTGCATGAGCACAAGAAGTCGATCGTCACCCAGCGCGAGATCGGCGTGGACACCGACAACTGGGAAGTGGCGCTCAAGAACACTTTGCGCCAGGCACCCAACGTGATCATGATGGGCGAGATCCGTGACCGTGCAACCATGGACTATGCCATCGCCTTCGCTGAAACCGGCCACCTCTGCCTTGCCACGCTGCACGCCAACAGCACCAACCAAGCGATCGACCGGGTCATCAACTTTTTCCCTGAGGAACGGCGCCACCAACTGCTGATGGACCTTTCGCTAAACCTGCGCGCCCTGGTTTCGCAACGCCTGCTGCCGAAAAAGGATGGCAAGGGCCGGGTCCCGGCGATTGAAATCCTGCTCAACTCGCCGCTGATTTCCGACCTGATCTTCAAAGGTCAGGTACAGGAGATCAAGGATGTGATGAAACGGTCGCGCGAGCTCGGCATGCAGACCTTCGACCAGTCACTTTTCGATCTCTACGAAGAAGGTCTGATCAGCTATACCGATGCCCTGCGCAATGCCGACTCGCTGAACGACCTGCGACTGCAGATCAAGCTACATGGCAAGGAATCCAGGGACAGGGATCTCACCGCAGGTATCGGCCACCTCGACATCGTCTAGGTCGGCACCAGCGGCAGGCGGCGGCTCGCCAGGCCAGCGCCGGGTCGGACTCCGGCTAACCGGCAGTGGCTCACCCCAGGGTACGGTTGCTGCCAGCCACCATGCGGAATTCATAGAGACGACATTCCAGCGCTCCGTTGAACAAGGGCGTCTTCTTGCTGGGAGTCAGGCGGACCAGCTTCGGCAGGCGGGTGTCGGCGCTGATCAGGTAGCAGTTCCAGCCAGCAAAGCGACGCTTCAGGGCACTGCCCAGCAGGGGGTAGAAACGGGCCAGTTGTTCGTGATCCGAAACCCGCTCGCCGTAAGGCAGATTGCTCACCATGACCCCATGCCCGGCCGGTGCCTCGATGTCGAGCAGGTCGCCCGTGCTCAGACGGACGACGGGCAGCAGTCCGGCCCGATCGAGATTGGCCAGTGCTGCGCGCACCGCGGCGGGCGAGATGTCGCCGCCGAAAATCCCCCCATCCGCCGCCGAGTGCTCGCCCGCTCGTGCGCCAGCGAGCAGGCCTTGCCAGAGATCGGCATCGAAATGACGCAGCCGCTGAAAAGCGAAGTCGCGCCCCGTGCCCGGCGCCCGGCCGAGCGCGATCTGCGCCGCCTCAAGGAGAAACGTACCGCTGCCACACATCGGATCAAGCAGCACGACCCCGGGCTGCCAGCCGCTCAGGCGGAGAATGCCGGCCGCGAGGTTTTCCTTGAGCGGGGCATCGACGGTCTTCTGGCGAAAGCCGCGCTGGTAAAGCGGCGCCCCCGAGGTATCCAGATACAGCGTACACTCGTCGCGCCCGATGAAGCCCTGGATGCGCACCTCCGGCTGCCGGGTATCAACACTCGGGCGGCTCCCCAGCTCGCGGCGAAAGCGGTCACAGACGGCGTCCTTGATGCGCAGGGTGACGAAATCCACGCTCTTCAATGGGCTCTTTACCGCCGTCACATCGACGCGAATCGTCTGTTGTGGCAGAAACCACTGCGGCCAGGGCGTGTCCAGGGCCAGGCGGTAGATGTCGTCTTCCTTGACGTAAGACCCCTGTGCCACTCGCCACAGGATGCGCGTGGCGATCCTTGACTGGAGATTGGCGCGGTAGCAGGCAGACCAATCGGCACGAAAATGTACCCCGCCGAAGATCTGCGTGAGCTCGCCCGCACCTGCCAGCCTGAGGTCTTCAGCCAAAAGGTGCTCGAGGCCACGCGGACAACTGGCAAAGAATGTTTCCACGGCTTATCTCCGAGCGGATGGACTAGAAGGGCTTGACCACAGCCAGATAGGTCACCGCCAGCAGGAGCAGCACCGGCATCTCATTGAACCAGCGGTACCAGACATGGTCACGCAGGTTGCGACCCACCTGGAAGTTGCGCAGCAAGCGCCCGCAGTAAGCATGGTAGCCAAGCAGCAGCAGCACCAGGGCCGTCTTGGCGTGCAGCCAGCCGCCGCCAAAACCGAAGCCGAACCACAGCCAGAGCCCCAGGGCAACCGCCAGAAAACCGATCGGCGTCATGAACCGATAGAGCTTGCCCGCCATCAACAGCAAGCGGTCGCGTTCTGCCGTGCTGTCCGGCGCAACCAGCGCGAGGTTGACGAAGATCCGCGGCAGGTAGAACAGGCCGGCAAACCAGCTCACCACCATCCACAGATGCAGTACCTTGACTATCAACACCGGTTTTCCCTTTCCTTGAGCGCCGCCGCGACGCCGTCGGCGACCTGGGCATAACGTGGCCGAAACCGCAACTCGCATTTGGCGCGCCGGTTCAGCAGGCGGCGCGATTCACTCATGAACGACAACTGCATCTCTGGCAACCGCATCTCGGCCTCGCCGCGCGACAGACGAGGCACCCGCGCCAGTCCTAAACCATCCGCCACCAGATCGAAATAGTCGCCCATCTTGATCTGTGAATCGTCGCTTGCATTGTAGGTGCGGTTGCTCCGCCCATAGCGCAGCGCCGCACAGGTCAGCGCCGCCAGGTCATCGGCATGGATGTGGTTGGTATAGACATCATCGGCCGCACGGAGCGCCGGACTGCCTTTACGCAGCCGTTCGATCGGCAGGCGGTCGGTGGCGTAGATACCGGGCGCGCGCAGGATGCTGACAACCACGCCGCGGCGACCGAAAGCGCGCAATTGCCGCTCGGCGTCCAGACGGCGGCAGGCACGCACGGTTGACGGGCGTACGGCATGCGTCTCGTCGATCAGCGCCCCCGCGCAGTCACCGTAAACACCAGTGGTGCTTATATAAACGATGCGCTGTGGTAGACTCCGGCCGCGGGCCAGGGCGGCCAACAGCCAGCGCGTCCGGCTATCGCGCTGCTCGCCTGCCCGCCTCCGGCGGTCGGCCGCCGGAGGCGGCGCCAGATGAACCACGATGTCGGCCAGACCGGCGATGCGCCGCAAACTGGCTGGCTGATCGAGGTCGGCCAACACAGGTCGAGCGCCATGTTCGCGCCAGAAGGCACACTGCTCGCGATCACGGACCAGCGCGAAGACACGATAATGGCCAAGCAGACGAGGCAACATGCGGCGTGCGACGTCACCGCAACCAACGATCAAGAGTTTTTGCACCGCGCAATTTTACCGGATTAGAACATCAGCGGAGAGTCAATGGGTTTTCAGGTCAGCGTTCAGCCGAGCCGGCACAGTTTTCATGCCGAGCCCGACGAAACGATTCTCGCAGCCGCCCTGCGCCAGGGGCTGAGCCTTCCCTACGGTTGCCGCGACGGGGTTTGCGGCAACTGCCGGGGCAAGGTGCTCGCCGGCGAGGTGGTGCACGGCAAGGCATCGCCCGAGATTCTCAGCGAAGCCGACCGCCTGGCCGGCTTCGCGCTCTTCTGCTGTGCCATGGCGAAGAGTGACCTGTGCATCGAAAGCCGCGAAGTACGCACACTCGACGACCTCCCGATCCGGACCCTGCCGGCCCGCGTACACCGGCTGATCCGCGTCGCTCCGCAAGTGATGATCCTCGAACTCAAACTGCCCGCCAACGAACGCCTGCAGTTTCTCGCCGGGCAGTACGTAGACATTCTGCTCAAAGATGCCAAGCGACGCTCCTTTTCGCTGGCCAACCCCCCCCATGACGACAGCGTGCTGCAGCTGCACGTCCGTCACGTACCAGGCGGCCAGTTCACCGAACATGTCTTCCAGCACATGCGGGAACGCGACCTCTTGCGTCTGCGCGGCCCACTGGGCACTTTCTTCCTGCGCGAGGACTCGCGCAAACCGATGCTGCTGGTCGCCGGCGGGACCGGATTTGCACCGATCAAGGCAATCGTCGAGCACGCCATCGCCGAGGGAAGCGACAGAGCCATGGCTATCTATTGGGGGGCACGCTGTCGCGCCGACCTGTACCTGCTGCAACTCGCCGAACAGTGGCCGGCACGACACCCCAATATTCGCTTCATTCCGGTTCTCTCCGGCTCGCCGGCCGAAGAGCACTGGAGTGGCCGGACCGGCCTCGTCCACGCCGCAGCAATGGCTGATCATCCAGATCTCTCAGAGCATCAAGCCTATGTCTGTGGAGCGCCGGCGATGATCGCTGCCGCGCGCCAGGATTTTCTCACCCGCTGCCACCTGCCGGCAGACGAGTTCTTCGCCGACTCGTTCGACTATTCTGCCGACACGCTGCAGGCAATCGCCACTGGCATTGCGCCGGAGACAGGGGTCGCCCCGCATGACTGAAATCTTCATGTCCCGCCAACCGCTGATCAATCGGCAAAGCCGGGTGATTGCCACGCGCCTGACACTCCATCTTGGAGAGCGTGGAAGCATGTCCGACGCGGTGAGCGCACTCGACACACTGACCAGTGTCTGGCCACAGGGTGGCAGACCCTTGTTCATCAATTGCGGGCCCAGCAGCTATGATGCAGGGCTGCTCGACTGGTCAACACCCGAAAATGCTACCATCGAACTACCGGCGGCGGCTTTGCTCGGCGACGGTGGTCCGGACCTGATCGCGGCACTGCAGACCTGGCAACCGACGGTCTGTCTTCATTTCGACCCGCGGGCGGCACAAGCGCTGTCGGCCGGAGTTCCCTGCCGCTTCATCGGCTTCGACACGCAGGCCCTCACCCTGGGCCAGTTGAAGCTGCTCGCCGCGCGCACCCGATCGCACGGCCTGGGAATCGCCTTCAATGTCGAAACGGCCGCCGACTTCCGCTCCTGCATGGATGCCGGGGTCGCCGCCGCCGCCGGATGGTTTTTCACCACGCCGACCAGCGTACCGGCCAAGGCACTCAACCCTGGTCAGGAAAATATCATGCGGGTGCTCAATCTGGTACGCAGAAACGCGGAGATCCGCGAAATCGAAGCAGCACTCAAACAGGATGTGGCGATCTCCTACAAGCTCTTGCGCTACATCAACTCGGCTGGTTTCGGACTGTCCTGCCAGATCCAGTCGTTTCGCCACGCTGTGACCATCCTCGGCTACGAGAAACTCAACCGCTGGTTGTCGCTGCTGCTGGCAACGGCAAGCAAGGACCCGATGGCGCCGGCTCTGATGCATACGGCGCTGGTCCGCGCTCGCCTGATGGAGTTGCTGTCCAGCGGTCTGGTCGATCGGTCAGAGTACGACAACCTGTTCATCACCGGTGCTTTCTCCCTGCTCGATGCCCTGCTCGGCGTCGAAATGGAGCAGGTCCTCGAAACAATGCGCCTGCCCGAACCAATCTCTGACGCATTGCTGGGTAATGGTGGTCGTTATCAAGCCTTCCTCGAGCTCGCCCTGGCCAGCGAAGGGGAAGATGGCCGTGCCATCGGCGAGCAGGCGGCAATGCTGGGCCTGACCACGGCCCAGTTCAACAGCGCTCAAATGCAAGCATTGTCCTTTGCCGATGCCATGGATTTCTAGGTCTAGGCCAGGCGCCTGCGGCGTCAGGCCGGCGGCGCTGGCTTCCTGCCGTTGAATGCCGCCTGGCGCGATCCGGCAACTGGTGCTGTCCGGGCGCCCGGGCAGCGCCGCGGTCAACAGATAGTCCGACCACCTCTTTTATTCTATTCGCCCAGATAGGCCGCACGCACCTTGGGGTCGGCCAGCAAGCAACTCGCTTCGTCGGTCAACGTGATCTCGCCGCTCTCCATGACATAGCCACGCTGACTGACTTCCAGCGCCAGCTTGGCATTCTGTTCGACCAGCAGAATCGTCATGCCTTGACTGGCAACCGTGCACACCACCTCGAAGATCTTCTGCACCATGATCGGTGCGAGTCCCATCGATGGCTCGTCGAGCAACATCAGACGCGGCTTGCTCATCAGCGCCCGGCCGATTGCCAGCATCTGCTGCTCTCCCCCGGAGAGCGTTCCTGCCACCTGCTGCGCCCTCTCCTTGAGACGCGGAAAGAGCCCAAGCACATGTTCGAGGTCGCGCTGGATGGCCGCCTTGTCCTTGCGTGCATAGGCGCCCATGTACAGATTTTCCAGACTGGTCATACGCGGGAACACCCCCCTGCCTTCCGGCACCAGAGCAATCCCTTCCGCCACCAGTCCATGCGGTGGCAAGGCGAGCAACTCCTTGCCACGATAGCGGACGCTGCCACCCGCCGGATCGAGCAAACGTGCCAGCGCGCGCAGGGTGCTGCTCTTGCCGGCGCCGTTGGCGCCGATCAGCGCCACCATCTCGCCCTCGTTGACGTGAAAGCTGATGCCACGAACAGCCTGGATACCACCGTAGGAAACGCGCAGTCCGTTAACTTCGAGCATGATTCATCCGTTCCCTTCAGGCCACCGAACCACCAAGGTAGGCCTCGATCACGCGCGGATCCTTCTGCACCACCGCCGGCACGTCCTCGCAGATCTTCTCGCCGTAATCGAGTACCGCCACGCGCCCACACAATCCCATCACCAGCTTGACGTCATGCTCGATCAGCAGGACCGTCACGCCATCCCGGCAGATACCTTCGACGAGCAGCCGCAGGGCCTCGGTTTCAGTACCGTTCATGCCCGCTGCCGGCTCGTCGAGGGCCAGCAGCTTCGGTTCGGTGGCGAGTGCGCGGGCAATCTCCAGGCGTCGCTGATCGCCGTAGGACAGGTGCCGGGCATAATCATGAGCCCGCTCCTGAATGCCCACATAGTGCAGCAGTTCCTCTGCCCGGCGAGCGATCGCCGCCTCTTCGGCGCGCGTCGCCGCGTTGCGGCTGATGGCCCCAAACACACCGGCGCGAGTACGCAGGTGGCGCCCGACCATCACGTTCTCGATTGCCGTCATGTTGCCGAACAAGCGAATGTTCTGAAAGGTGCGCGCGATGCCGATTTCCGCAGCCTTGTGCGGGGCGTCCGCCGCGAGCTTCACGCCGTCGAAGACGAAATGGCCACTCTCATTCCGGTAAAGGCCGGTCAGGCAGTTGAAAAAGGTCGTCTTGCCGGCACCATTCGGTCCGATCAGGCCATAGATCTCGCCCCGACGAATGGTCAGCGAAACGTCGTGTAGCGCCTTGACCCCGCCGAAATGCTTGGCGACCTCATGTGCTTCGAGAAGAACCTGGTGTGCGCTCATGATCAATCCGTTGTCTCGGACAACTCGCGACGACGCAGCGACGACGGCCACAGCCCGGCCGGACGGAAGCGCATGACGAGCACCAGTGCCAGACCGAAGACGAGCATGCGCAGACTCTCCGGATCGATGATCATGCGCCCGAACGCAGCCTTCTGCAGGGGCTCGATACCATAGCGCAGCGCCTCCGGCAAACCGGTCAGCAGCACCGCACCCAGAATCACGCCGGGAATGTGGCCCATGCCGCCGAGAACGACCATCGACAGGATGGTGATCGACTCCATTAAGGAAAAACTCTCCGGGCTGACGAAACCCTGCATCGCGGCAAAGACGCCGCCGGCAATACCACCGAACGAGGCGCCCATGGCAAAAGCCAGCAGCTTGATGTTGCGGGTATTGATGCCACACGCCTTGGCGGCCACCTCGTCCTCGCGAATCGCCTGCCAGGCGCGTCCAATGCGCGAATCCTGCAGGCGCATGTTGACCATGATCACCAGAATGGCCAGCGCCACGAGCAGAAAATAGTATTTCTGTGGACCCGACAGGGTGACGCCGAAAATGGTGCTGGTCTGGGAAAACGAGAAATCGCCGATGCGGATCGGGTCGATCAGGGTGATGCCCTGGGCGCCATTGGTGATGTTGATTGGCGCATTGAGGTTGTTCATGAAGATGCGGATGATCTCACCGAAGCCGAGCGTGACGATTGCCAGGTAATCGCCCCGCAATTTCAGTGTCGGAGCACCGAGCACAACACCAAAGAAGCATGCCAGCCCGGCGCCAAAGGGCAGGATCACCCAGAAGGGCAGGTGGATGCCGAAATGCGGCGAAGCCAGCAATGCATACGCGTAAGCACCAACCGCATAGAAGGCCACGTAGCCCAGGTCGAGCAAACCAGCATAACCGACCACGATGTTCAGCCCGAGCGCCAGAAAAACATAAAGGATTGCGAAATTGGCGATGCGCACCCAGGCCTGGCCACCCAGGGCAGCAACGAACGGAACTGCAAACAGTGTAGCCGCGAGCAACACCAAACCCAGCCAGTGTCCCTGCCAGAGAGGAATTCTTCTGCGCTGGCCATTCATGCGCGATCTCCAGTACGCTCACCAAACAGACCCGAAGGACGAAACATCAGCACGATGATCAGCACGATGAAGGCGAAGATGTCCTGGTAATGGCTGCCCAGGAAATCACCGGTGAGATCACCGATGTAGCCCGCCCCGAGCGCTTCGATGACCCCCAGCAACAGCCCGCCTGCCATGGCGCCAGCCATATTGCCGATACCGCCCAGCACGGCCGCCGTGAACGCCTTGAGACCGAGCATGAAACCCATCTGGTAATGCGCGATCTCGTAGTACGAGCCGACCATGCAACCGGCCAGGGCGCCCAGTGCTGAGCCGATGACGAAGGCCATGGCGATGACACGGTTGATATCGACGCCCATCAGCAATGCCACTTGCTGGTTCTCCGCCGTGGCCCGCATGGCCATGCCGATGCGCGTGCGCTGCACCAAGTAGGTCAGACCCAGCATGACCAGAGCCGCAAGGCAGACGATCGCCACCTGTACGTTGGTGAAACTGGCCCCGCCCAACTCGTAAATCTCCTTGTGGATCATCGGCGGGAAAGTGATGTAGTTGCGGCCCCAGATGATCATCGCCACATTCTGCAGGACGATCGACATGCCGATCGCGGTGATCAGTGGCGTCAGCCTCGGGGCATGGCGCAAGGGGCGATAGGCAATGCGCTCGAGTGCCCAGCCAAGCACCATGCAGGCCGCCACGGCGACCAGCAATCCGATGCCGAGGATGACCAGCGGCGGCATCCCGGACCCGGCAAGGAACACGATCACCGTGAAGGCGACCATCGTGCCAATCATCACCACCTCGCCATGTGCGAAATTGATCAGACCGATGATGCCATACACCATCGTGTAGCCCAGTGCGACCAGTGCATAGACAGCACCGAGCGTAAGTCCGTTGATAAGTTGCTGAAGAAGTGTGTCCATGGTCAGGCTTTCCGCAACAAGGCGCTTGTCGCGAACCGGAGGTTCCGACGCATGGCACCAGAAAGGCAGCCGCGCGAACGCGCAGCCCAGTTCAAAGTGAGCGGATGCGGAGACAGGAAAGCTGAGGGAATGGCCAAAACCATTCCCTCCTGCCGGCTTGCCCGGCTGTCCTTACTTTTTGGCTTCCGGCGCTGCCGCTGCTCCGGCCGTACCGCCTTCGCTCTTCAGCGTAACCAGCTTGCCATCCTTGATTTCGAAAACGGTGATCGCGCCGTTCTTGATGTCGCCTTTTTCGTCGAACTCGACCTTGCCGGTGACGCCGTCGTAGGAGGTCTTGCCAACTTCCGGCAGGTACTTGACCGGATCGGCGGAATTGGCGCGCTTCATCGCGTCAACCAGGACCATCACCGCATCGTAGCTGTACGGCGAGTAGATCTGGATCTGGCCATACTTCTTGGTGAAGTCTTCGACGAACTTCTGGCCGTTCGGCAGCTTGTCCACCGGCAGGCCGGCCTGCGTGCAGATCACGCCCTCGGAAGCCGGGCCGGCAAGCTTGATCAATTCGGGCGAGCAGCCGCCGTCACCGGTCGTGAACTTGGCCTTGATGCCCAGTTCCTTGATCTGCTTGAGCATCGGACCACCCACCGCATCCATGCCGCCTAGGAAGATGACATCCGGGTTTTTCGCCTTGATCTTGGTGAGGATGGCCTTGAAGTCGGTCGCCTTGTCATTGGTGAACTCGCGGGCAACGATGGTCGCACCACCGGCCTTGGCGGCCTTCTCGACTTCATCGGCGAGGCCCTGACCATAGGCGGTGCGGTCATCGATGATCGCCACCTTCTTGGCACCCATATCCTTCACCGCGTAGCTACCAACCACCGAGCCCTGCTGGATGTCATTGGCCATCACGCGGAAGGTAGTGTTGAAGCCTTGCTGGGTATACTTCGGATTGGTTGCCGACGGCGAAATCTGCGGCAAACCAGCCTGATTGTAGATCGCCGACGCCGGAATGGTGGTGCCCGAGTTCAGGTGACCGACGACACCGGCGACCTTCGCGTCAACCAGTTTCTGAGCAACGACCGTACCGGTCTTCGGGTCGGCCTGATCGTCCTCACCGAGCAACTCGAACTTGACGACCTTACCGTCAATCTCCAGCTTCTTGGCGTTGGCGTCCTCGACGGCCAGACGCGCACCGTTCTCGTTGTCCTTGCCGAGGTGCGCAATCGGGCCGGTGAGCGGCGCAACATGCCCGATCTTGACCACCATCTCCGGCTTCGGTGCCGGTGCGGCGGCAGCGGGCGCGGGCGCGGGTGCAGCAGCCTTGGGTTCCTCCTTCTTGCCGCAACCAATGAGCGCAACCGAAGCGGCCAGAACGACGAGTACACCAGGAATACGTACGTGGTTCATAGATTTGATCTCCAATATTGTGTTTATACCGGGCTAGCGAACGGGCGATTGTCCAAGCACATCAGTGCCTTGTCAACATGCATATCATCCCGACGGCCGTCGACCCGCTTTCGCCGCCCTTCCCATAAATGAAAAACCGGCACGCGGCCGGTCTTTCTGTTGCTTGGCAGGTCATTTCAGACTGAGGATCCACTTGACCAGTTTTTTCGCGTCATCGGGCGTCACGGACGGGTTCGGCGGCATCGGCACCGGTCCCCAGACACCCTTGCCCCCCTTGATCACTTTCTCGGCAAGCATGGCTTCGTCCTTGGCCGTATACTTCTTGGCCACATCCTTGTACGCCGGGCCGACGACCTTCTTGTCGACAGCATGACAGGACAGGCAGTTCTTCGACTTGGCCAGTGCTTCATCAGCCTGGACCGCACCAGCAGACATCACGCCGGCAGCAGCCAGCAGGGAGACGTAGATCGCTTTCATGCTCACACTCCGTTCAGATAAGGGGTTTGAAACGTTCCGATATTATTTCAGTTTCGCCGGCTTGCAAAGCCTGCCGAGGACATCTGCGCAGCACCGGCGGCCCCGCCGGGCTTAACGCTTGCCCGGGGCCGATCGTTGACACCGGCAGGCAGACATGCACGCCGCCGGGTCATCGATCAGTCGCGCCGCAACCGCGCCAGATCCCGCACCGCGCCGGTCGCCGCCGAGGTGGCCATCAGGGCGTAAGCCTGCAGCGCCCGCGACACCACCCGCTGCCGTACGGTCACCGGTTGCCAGGCCGACTCCCCCCGACCATCCATTGCCGCCCGGCGCCGTGCCAGCTCCGCGTCGCCAACGGCAAGGTGGATGCGTCGCCCCGGGATGTCGATCTCGATCAGATCACCCTCTTCCACCAGACCAATCGCACCGCCCTCCGCAGCTTCCGGTGACACGTGGCCGATCGACAAACCCGAAGTGCCCCCCGAGAAACGTCCATCGGTCAACAAGGCACAAAGCTTGCCCAATCCTTTCGACTTGAGGTAGGAGGTCGGATAAAGCATTTCCTGCATGCCCGGCCCGCCTTTCGGGCCTTCGTAACGGATGACCACGACGTCACCCGCCGCAACCTGATCGCCCAGTATGGCCTGCACCGCATCATCCTGGCTTTCGAAGACGCGCGCCGGCCCGCTGAATGCCCAGATGCTCTCATCCACACCAGCCGTCTTGACGATGCAGCCATCCTCGGCGATGTTGCCATGGAGCACGGCAAGACCACCGTCCTGTGAATAGGCGTGCGCCCGGTTGCGAATGCAGCCGTGCGCACGGTCAAGATCGAGCTCGGGGTAGCGCCGACTCTGCGAGAACGCGATCTGGGTGGGAATGCCGCCCGGTGCCGCCTTGAACAGTTCGACCACCGCCGCTTCCTGCGTGCGCACAACATCCCAGCGATCGATTGCCTCGCCCAAGGTTCTCGCATGCACGGTCGGAACCGCACGATGAATCAGACCGGCACGGTCGAGTTCGCCGAGAATGGCGAAAATGCCGCCGGCGCGGTGTACGTCCTCCATATGGTAATCCGGGGTCGCTGGTGCCACCTTGGCCAGACAAGGCACCTGCCGCGAAATGCGATCGATGTCCTCCATCGTGAAGTTCACACCACCTTCCTGCGCCGCCGCCAGGATGTGCAACACCGTGTTGGTCGAACCACCCATCGAGACATCCAGGGTCATGGCGTTCTCGAAGGCGGCAAAGCTGCCGATCGCGCGCGGCAACACCGATGCGTCATCCTGCTCGTAGTAACGCCGGCAGAGCTCGACGATCTGACGGCCTGCCTGAAGAAACAGCCCGCAGCGATCAGCATGGGTGGCCAGCAGGCTGCCGTTGCCGGGCAGTGAAAAGCCGAGCGCCTCGGTCAGGCAGTTCATCGAATTGGCGGTGAACATGCCCGAGCAGGAGCCGCAGGTGGGACAGGCCGAGCGTTCGAAGGTGTCCACCTCGACGTCGGAACAGTTGCTGTCACCTCCCTTGACCATTGCGTCGACCAGGTCGACGGCAATCACCCTCCCCCCCCATTTCACCTTGCCGGCTTCCATCGGACCGCCGGAAACAAAGATGGTCGGGATATTCACCCGCATCGCTGCCATCAGCATGCCGGGCGTGATCTTGTCGCAATTCGAGATGCAGACCATGGCATCGGCACAATGCGCATTGACCATGTATTCGACCGAATCGGCTATCAGGTCGCGCGACGGAAGGGAATAAAGCATCCCGTCGTGTCCCATAGCGATGCCGTCGTCGATCGCAATGGTATTGAACTCCTTGGCCACGCCACCGGCAGACTCGATCTCGCGCGCCACCAGTTGCCCCAGATCCTTGAGGTGCACATGCCCGGGAACGAACTGGGTAAAGGAGTTGACCACGGCAATGATCGGTTTGCCGAAGTCGCCGTCCTGCATGCCGGTGGCACGCCAGAGGGCGCGCGCGCCAGCCATGTTGCGGCCATGAGTCGAAGTGCGGGAACGATAATGCGGCATTGCGAATCTCCAATCGGGAACCCGCCTGAGGGTGACGGGCTATAATGCGGATTCTATCCGAAAGCCCCCGGGGTGTTCGCACCGTGTTGATCCATCCGCAGTTCGACCCAGTCGCCGTTTCTCTCGGCCCGCTGAGTGTGCACTGGTACGGGCTGATGTATCTGGTCGCCTTTCTCCAGTTCTGGTGGCTGGGCCGCTATCGGATCATGCACCATGCGCAGATCTCGCAGGCCGGCTGGACGGTGCAGCAACTGGACGACCTGCTTTTCTACGGCGTCCTCGGCGTCATCATCGGCGGCCGCCTCGGCCAGGTGCTGTTCTACGAGCCTGGCCACTACCTCACCCAACCCCTGGAGATCCTTGCCGTCTGGCGGGGTGGCATGTCGTTTCACGGCGGCTTCCTCGGCGTCCTGCTTGCGATGATGCTCTACGGCCGCAAGAACGGTCGCAACTGGCTCGAAATCACCGACTTCATCGCTCCGCTGGTGCCGCTCGGGCTCGCCGCCGGGCGCATCGGCAATTTCATCAACGGCGAGTTGTGGGGACGGCCGGCAGACCCCTCCCTGCCCTGGGCAATGGTTTTCCCATGGGTGGACCACGTGCCGCGCCACCCCTCGCAGATCTACCAGGCGGGGCTCGAGGGCCTCCTGTTGTTCATCGTCCTGTGGATGTATTCCAGTCACCGACGTCCGCGCGGTGCCGTTTCGGGAGTTTTCCTGATCGGCTACGGCGTCCTGCGTTGGGTCGCCGAGTATTTCCGCTCACCGGACGCCGGTATCTTCGGCCTGTCCTACACCGTCAGCATGGGGCAGTGGCTTTCGCTGCCGATGATTGCTGTCGGCATCATTTTTGTCATCGTCGCGAACCGCCAACGAAGCTGAGTCGAGGCATCCCTGGCCGTGCGACAGAGGAGAAGTCATGGCAGAAGGAATTGTTGTAAGGGGGCTGCGCCGCGTACGCACCCTGCTCGCCGAAGGCGCCACGCCACACAGCCTGGAGGGCAAGCAACTGGCCCGGGTACGCGCCCTGCTGCATGAATGCGCCAGCGGCATCGGCGGAGAGATGTCGGCCAGACAGCGGGCCAGCCGGCTGGCCGAAACCTATCAGGGTCTCAACGACGAGGGGCGTGCCACCTTCCTGCGAATTGTCGCCACCGAGTTTGGCCCCGATCCGCAGCGGGTCGACAAGGCGCACACCGATTATCAGGCGGCGATCGGCAGCGATGCCCAGTGGACCGCCGAGTCGGCCCTGCGTAACGCCCTGCGCTCGTCGCGCCTGCGCATCCTGACGCAATTCAACACCCTGCCACAGGGGGTCAAGTTCCTGGTCGATCTGCGTGCCGACCTGCTGCACCATGTCGAAGAGGATGCCGCATTGCGCTCGCTGGATCGCGAACTCGAGTCGCGGCTGAGCGCCTGGTTCGACGTTGGCTTCCTCGAATTGCAGCGGATCACCTGGAGTTCACCGGCCGCCCTGCTCGAAAAACTCATCCAGTACGAAGCGGTGCATGAAATCCGTTCCTGGAGCGACCTAAAGAACCGCCTCGATTCCGACCGGCGCTGCTATGCCTTTTTCCATCCGCGCATGCCGATGGAGCCACTGATCTTCGTCGAGGTGGCACTGGTCGATCATCTGGCCGACAATGTTCAGACGCTGCTCGACGAGCACGCACCGGTGTTTGATGCACAGCGGGCCAACACGGCAATCTTTTACTCGATCTCGAACACTCAGGTCGGGCTGCGTGGCGTGTCATTCGGCAACTTTCTGCTCAAACGGGTGGTGGACGATCTGAAGCGCGATTATCCGCGCCTGGTCAGCTTTGCCACCCTATCGCCGCTGCCCACCTTGCGGCGCTGGTCGGAAAAGACGCCCGAGGCCTGGCAGCACGCGTTCGGACCGGCCGACCTCGAACGAATCAAACGCCACCTGCCGCCTGACGCGACAGCGCCGGACAGCGCCGGCGAACTGCAAGCGCTGCTTGGCGATGGCCGGTGGAGCCAGGACGCGCGGCTGGCGCGCGCCCTGCAGCATGGCCTGACGCGCCTGGCCGCACGTTATCTGCTGAGCACCATCAAGGGTGGCCGCCCTTACGACCCGGTTGCCCGCTTTCACCTGGGCAACGGTGCGCGCATCGAACGCCTCAATTATCTGGCCGACACCTCGACGCGCGGGCACAAGCAGTCCTACGGCCTGATGGTGAATTATATGTACGACCCTGATACTATCGAAGCCAACGTCGAAGCCTTTTCGCGCAGCGGCGAGATTGCGGCCGCTGCCGCCATCCGTCGTTCTGCCCGCGACTGAGATTGCGTGGCCAGAACGTTTTTTCGATCCTCTTACGAGAAAGAACACACTCCATGAGCCAACGTCCCTTCAAAGTCCTCGGTATCCAGCAGATCGCCATCGGTGGTCCGGACAAAATGAAACTTCGCCAGCTCTGGGTCGACATGCTCGGCCTCGAGATTACCGGCAACTTCGTCAGCGAGCGGGAAAACGTCGATGAAGACATCGTCGCCCTGGGCAAAGGCCCGTTCAAGGTCGAAGTCGACCTGATGCAGCCGGTCGACCCGGAGAAGAAACCAGCGGTACACGCGACGCCACTCAACCACGTCGGGCTATGGATCGACGATCTGCCGAAAGCGGTCGAATGGCTCACCGCCAACGGTGTCCGCTTCGCACCGGGCGGCATCCGCCGGGGAGCGGCCGGCTTCGACATCACCTTCCTGCATCCCAAGGCAAGCGCCGAGTTCCCGATCGCCGGCGAAGGTGTGCTGATCGAGCTGGTGCAGGCGCCGCCGGAAGTCGTCGAAGCCTTCGCCAAGCTCGCTTAAACCCCTTCCCCAAGCCGGCAGCCACAGTGGCTTCCGGCCATGCCCGCTCACCGTGGCGCAGCGCAAGGCGTCGACCCGACGCAATCCCGGCTGCGCCAAAAAGTTAGCCGTCCGAGGCATCGCAACACCGCCCTCGTTGTTCCTCTGCGCCTGGCGCAGCCGTTTCCGCCCGACGCGACGCCACCACACCCGCGCAGTCCTGCGGAGTTTGGGCGCACACATGGTCACTTGCACATTCCATGCACTGAACTGTTCTTTTCTGCGCAAAAAAAGATGATAATTACCGACCGGGGAGATTCCGGTGCAGAGACGCGAGGAGGCATGCCAGCAATTCAAGTCTGTATCGAACGCTGCGAAGCCCGAAGAACGAGACTCGGGTCGTGCTACCGCCAGGCGAGGCTGGTCAGCCTGATGGTATAGACCCTTGCCGCCCCGCCGCCTGAGGCATCCGTTGAACCACCATCCATCGCCTGGAGACGCTTTCATCCCTAACAGTTTTCCGTCAGCAAAGGAGGCATCAATGAGTGAAGCAAAGGCCATCGTCCCGGAAAACGATCAAGCCACAAACGTGACCGAGGAGCAGACCGTGCCAACACCAGCCACTACGGACAAGACAGTACGAAAGACATCGGAAAAAGCAGATGGTGACGCGAAAGCTGATGCCAAGAAGGCAGAACCGAAGTCGGCCGCAAAGCCGGCGAAGGCCGGCGACGCAAAAGCCGCGAAAGGCAAGTCGACCGAAACGAAGGTCGCAGCCATTCCTGCGAGCGTCGATGTGAATGAACATGCACACCCCACTCGCAAACCGAAGCTCAAGACCCAGGACTACGAGAAAATCCTGTCCAAGCTGCAGATGGAGCTCGTCAAACTTCAGGAGTGGATCAAGTTCAAGAAACTGAAAGTCGTCGTGCTCTTCGAAGGACGCGATGCGGCTGGCAAGGGCGGTACGATCAAGCGCATCACCGAGAGCCTCAGTCCGCGTGTCACCCGGGTTGCCGCACTGCCCGCGCCAACCGACCGCGAAAAGACGCAGTGGTATTTCCAGCGCTACATCCAGCACCTACCCGCCGGTGGCGAAATGGTCCTGTTCGATCGCAGTTGGTATAACCGCGCCGGCGTCGAACGGGTGATGGGTTTCTGCACCGAGGAAGAGTACCGCGAGTATCTGCGGTCTTGTCCGGAATTCGAGCGCATGCTCGTGCGCAGCGGCATCATCCTGATCAAGTACTGGTTCTCGGTGAGCAACGAAGAACAGGAGCGCCGTTTCCAGGAACGTATCTTCACACCGGCCAAACACTGGAAGCTCAGCCCGATGGACCTCGAATCGCGGGCGCGCTGGGTCGAGTACTCGAAGGCCAAGGACATCATGTTCGCACACACCGACATCAAGCAGGCACCGTGGTTTGTCGTCGATGGCGACGACAAGAAGCGCGCCCGGTTGAACGTCATCACGCACCTGTTGAACATGATCGACTACGAGGACCTGACGCCGCAGCCGATGGTCCTGCCGCCGCGCCAGGAAGAAGGTGGCTACGTGCGCCCGCCGCTTTCCGACCAGACCTTCATCCCGGAAATCTACTGAGGCACAGGCGACCCCTACCTGCAGCGAGCAGGCGCGGAGAAACCGTCCTGCCCGTTTGCCCCAGAACGGCCTCCGACTCAGATGTGCGCCGTCGCGGCCCGGGGCGTTGGCCAGCCTGCCCGCCTACACGTCACGGACGAGCCGGACCCGATCGCCTGCGCCATACGGCATGCATGCTCCAGGCGTCAAACATCCCTCACCGCAGCGGGGTTGCTCGTCACCTCCCGGAGTCGCACCCGCGGGCGGGCCGTGCGGCTTGGAGACTACTTGTAGTAGCCGACAGCACAGACCTGATCGTCGACCTTGGTCACGAAAGCCACCTTGGCCACCGGTTCGGTCTGCCCCGGACGCGGCCACATGTAGGCCACCTCGGCCAGCGAGCCATCCCTGGCCACCGCGTAGACTTCCTCACCCAGGGGCTTGCCGGCCTTGTCCTTCAGTTCCTTGAGGCTCTTCCCTACCAGCAGCGTCGGATGCGCGGTGAAGTTGCCAT
Organism: Accumulibacter sp.; assembly: GCF_016789985.1. GTDB lineage: Bacteria > Pseudomonadota > Gammaproteobacteria > Burkholderiales > Rhodocyclaceae > Accumulibacter. The sequence goes on along the minus strand of NZ_JAEUOL010000169.1, from coordinate 12,985 downwards.
CCGGACCACCGCAGTAGGGATACAGGTCACGGTCCTTGAAACCGCTCTCGCCCTTGGTGAACATCACCAATGCCCTGGCCTTGTCGGCCTTGACTGCGGCGACTGCCTTTTCGAGCATGGCCTTCGCCTCGGCTGGTGTCCCATACTCCGCTGCCGCGGCACTCCCCACCGACCCCAGAAAAGCGACGACAGAAACCAAAGCCAGATGACGCAGCATCACAACACTCCTTTTGAGTTTGTCATACAACGAAGAACTTGCGGCCAGCAGGTCTGGCGCAAGCGAAAGGGGACCCCTCGCCCGACATGGTAGACCAAAAACGAGCGCGGTTGATTGGCCAGTACCCCCAGGTTCGATGGCTGACCGGTCACGCCTGGCCACTCGCCGGGTTAGCCTCGCTGCGCGCCAGACAACGGCTGCGCAAGGCCATCGCCATCTCGAAGGCGGCTTGCGTGAAACTCAGGATCTCGGCAAATTCCTCATCGTTGAGCGCACGCGCATCATCATTGCTGCGATAGACGTTGACGAACTGGTGTTCGCGCACGGTCTGCAGGACCAGCCTGCCGACTCCCAGACCTTCCAGGCTCTTCCACAGTTCGGGGTTCGAGCTGCGGGTCAGTCGCATGACGAAGCCCACCGGGTCGTTACGCCCGAAGACCGCCGCCAAACGCAGGATCAGCTCGAACGACAGGGCAAGACGCCCGTTCTCGATCGCCTCGATCAGGGACGGGTCCTTGAGATCGATCGCCGCGCCGACTTCGGCAATCGTCAGCCCGGCTGTCTCGCGCATGGTGCGCAGCGCAGCGCCGGTCCTGGCCCAGGCGGCGGGCTCGCCGACGCTGGGCAGCACTGCCCGCACCACTTCGCTGGCCGCATCGATCGGATGTCCTTCCTGCAGAGCACGGCTGACCCGGCCGGCGGTTTCAAGCGCCTTGCCGGCCACCACGGTCGCCGAACTGAGATCGAGCAACCGGCCGGCCATCGCCCGGACCTGCTCCACGATACCTGGATCGGCGGCTGGCAACGCTGTCGGCGCCACCTCGGGGTCGGGCTTCTTCGTACTGCTCCTGGCGGCCTTGCGTCTGGCCGATGGCGAGGGCGGGCTGGTCATGGGTCATCCTTTTCTGGAAACGGCATGGGGTATCAGGGTCATAGGGTACAGGCGGCGAGCGGTAGCGGACAAGAGTATCGGAACCAGTCATCGCTGTGGCGCGGATTCGCCCGGCACCGTCAGTCCCCGTGCACCGCGACGGAGAAATCCTGCCAGCCGTTGCCGCCTACATCGGCTTCTCCGGGGTCACCGGCATCGGCCGGCGCAGCCGCGTTGCACCCACCGACGGCGGTGCCGGACGCCCGGCGCCAACGTTCGCAAAGTTCGCTCTGCACTTGATCCCCGCCGGCAGCTTGAGGCCGGGATTGGCCAGTTCGAGACGAACGCCGAAGGTCCCGCTGGCGGCATCATGCACCCGATCAATGACTTTCACGGTCGCCGCGTAGCGCCCGCCGACCGGTGACTCGGGCAGCACCTCGACGCTTTGTCCGGGCACCAGCTTGCCGAAAGCATCAAGCGGCATCAGCACCTCGACGAACAGCGTGGCGATCTCGGCCAGGCGGAGGATCGGTTTGCGCAGGTCACGGTTATCGGCCAGTTCGCCGGCGTTGAGCAGCCGGTCGACCACGACGCCATCGACCGGACTGCGGATCGTGCGCAGGCGCAACTGTTCGGACAGCCGGCGGTACTCGATCTCGGCCAGCCGGCGATCGTCCTTCGCCTCGAGCAGCTCGGATTCGGCCAGCCGCTTCTCGGTCAGCGCCTCGTCGCGGTCATGCAGCGAGATGAACGACTGGCCGGCCAGCTTTTCGCGTCGTTGGTACTTGACGGTCGAGAACTCGACCCGGCTCTCGCCGGTGCGGACGCGACCCTGCATCGTCGAGCGGTAGCGCGCTGCTTCGCTGGCTGCCCGTTCGACCCCCGAATCGAGCGTTACCAGCAACTGTCCGGCCTTGACCATGTCGCCACGGTCGACCCAGATCTTCTCGATCAAGCCCTCGCTCGCGGCGCGCACCTCGACCGTCTTGCTCGGCTCGATGATGCAGTCGAATTCACCGGCGAACACCCTGCCCGCCAACAGCAACGCCAGCCCCGCCTGACCCCACCTCCGGCTCCACTGCCCCATAGCTACTCCCCTCTTCCAGCAAACGCCAGTGACCGTTCGACCCGCTTGTCGAACTCCACCGTCTGTCGCCGAATCCGTGAATTCTGTCGTTCCGCCGCCGTTTGCGCGAACAGCCGGAGCAGGCGCGCCAGCCGGTCGGGCAGCAGGCCATCGGCCGCCCTCCAGGCGCGCAGCCAGCCGGGCAAGTGCCCGGCATGGGCGACGAACAGTTCGTCATCGAGCGCAACGATCGCTTCGCACGATCCCGGATCACCCTGCCGGCCGGCGCGACCGAAGAGCTGGCGGTCGATACGCGCAGCGTCGTGGAACTCGGACAGAATGACATGCAGACCTCCCGCATCGCGTACCACGGGACTCAGCAGGATGTCGGTGCCCCGCCCCGCCATGTCGGTCGCCACGGTGATCCGCCCCGGCTGTCCGGCCTGCGCGATGATCCTGGCCTCGTCGCCATCCTGGCGCGCGTTGAGCACCGCATGCTCCAGCCCGGCCGCGCTCAGCCGCTGGCTGGCCAGCTCGGAAGCGGCGACCGAGCGCGTGCCGATCAACACGGCGCGCCCGGCAGCGCGCAGCGCGGCGGCACGCTCGACCACTGCCGCCCAGCGTCGTTCGCCGTCAAGGAACACCCGCTGTCCGAGGTGGCGGCGAATCAGCGGCCGATTCGGCGGAATGCGCAGGACGTCCAGCGCATAGACCGAGCGCATCTCCGGCGCCACCTCGGTCGCCGTACCGGTCATTCCGGCCAGGCACAGGTAACGACGGAAGAAACGCTGATAGGTAATGCGTGAAATGGTGTCGCGCCGTTTCGAGAGGTCGAGCCCTTCCTTGACCTCGATCATCTGATGCAGGCCGCGCTCCCACGACCGGTCGGCCATCACCCGCCCGGTGCATTCATCGACGATCCGGACCTTGCCGTCGGCGATCAGGTAATGCCGGTCGAGCTGAAAAAGGTGCAGCGCCGACAAGCCCTGTTCGACGAGTTCCTCGCGCGCCCGTGCAATCGCCCACAGTCCCGGCTGTCCCCGGGCAAACTCGGCCACGGCGGCGCGACCGGCATCGGTCAACTCGATGCTGCGCTCCTGCGGCCGCAGCCGGTAGTGCGCCCGGCGTTCGAGGGCGGCGGCGAGCACCAGAGCCTGTTCGTAGAGGTCGCGTCCATGCGCGTCATCGACATCGCTGGAAATGATCAGCGGCGTGCGCGCCTCGTCGATCAGCACACTGTCGGCTTCGTCGACGATCGCGTAGAACAGGCCGCGCAGCAACGGCGGCCGCGTGGAGACATGGTACGGCCCGGCGAGCCATTCGTCGAGCAAGGCGCGGTTACCGCTGCGGGAACGCTGCTGGCCGATCCGGTCGCGCAGGTAGTCGAAAACCAGATCCTTGTTGACGCAATAGGTCACGTCACAGGCATAAGCGGCAGCACGCTGCACCCTGTCCTGGTCGGGGACGATCAGGCCGACGTGCAGGCCGAAGAACTCATACACCGGCGCCAGAGCCTCGGCATCGCGGCGCGCCAGGTAAGCGTTCACCGTGATCACATGCACTGGTGCGCCGGCCAGTGCCACGGTCACCGCCGGCAACATCGCAGTCAGCGTCTTGCCCTCGCCAGTCTGCATTTCGGCCAGTGCGCCGCGCAACAGGGCATAGCCGCCCATCATCTGCACCGGATAATGGCGCAGCCCGAGCAGGCGCGAGCAGACTTCGCTGACCAGCGCGAAACACTCGGCGGCCGGCGCATCGGCGAGACCACCGGCGACCAGCACGCCACGCAGGCTCCTCGCCCGAGCTTTCAGGGCGGGTGTAGCGAGTGCCGGCAGTTCGCCGGCCAGGGCCTCGACGCGTTCGGCGAACTGCCGCAGGCGAAGCAGGCGCAGCCCGGATCCGCGTTGCGCCCAGCGGCCAAGCAGCCCGCCGATCAGGCGATCGACGTGGCCATCCTTGAGGTCGAGCCGCTCCGGGTAGAGTCCCGGGGCGAACTCATGCACCTGCCAGCCGTCGAGCAGCACCCTAGACATTGAAGCGCGACAGGAAGAGCTGGCGCAGACGGCGTCCCCACTGCTCGGCCAGCGGTTCGGCCTGATGGTGGAAACGCACGTAGACCCGGGTGCCGATCTGCAACGCACCAACCTCCGGTGGCAGTTCGAGGTCGAACTGGAACAGCCGCTGCAGCGACTTCAGCCCGTTCGGGTCGCGCGGATCGGTGCCGTGCGGGCCACCGCCATCGAGCGACAAGGCCTTGCTGGGCAACTGGTCGTACCCGCCGGGCACTTCACGCAGAACCTGCGCCCGATAGGTGTGTTCGAGGCGGTCGGCGATCTTCACCTCGACCACCGTGCGCTGTTCGCGCACCAGCGCGATGTCGTCCTGGCCGACCACCACGCGCAGCAGGCGCGGCGGCCCGGCGACGATATGGCCCAGCAACTCTCCCTTGTGCACGTAGCGCCCCGGCAGGTCCTCGGCGCGCACCAGTTTGATCTGGCCGGGCAGTGCAGCAAGCACAAGCAGCGAATCGAGTTTTTCCTCGGCGCGCGTCAGCACCACCTGCTCACGCTCCAGGTCCTGGCGAATCGCCACCGCCTGCGTGCGATCGTCGAACATCAGGGAGGCGTACTGCACCGCGAACTGGCGTACCCGGGCCTGGCTCTGTTCGAGCTCGGCGATCAGACCGGGCTCCTCGGTGGTCAGCAAGAGTTCACCCGCACCGACCGGCGCGTCCGGCCGAACGAACAGGTGCTCGACGAAGCCGTCGGCAGCAGCGCGCACCTCGGCGTTTTCGGGTACCCACACCACGCCCTCGGCATGCGTGCGCAGCGGCAGCGGCACGCAGAACACGCCAAGCAGGAGCAGGGCCAGCCCGCCGAAGGTGAGCAGTCGCGCCCGTGTGCGCGTGCGCTGCAGTTCGGGGCTCGACAGCACATAGGACAGACCCTTGCCGACCGGCAGCACGAACAGGGTGATCGCCGCCCAGATCGCCAGCACGACGCCGATGACGAAGAACTCGCCGGCGATGAACAGGGTGATGGCGATCATCACCCAGGTTCGGTAGAGGAACGACGCAGCGCCGTAGAAGACGAACCAGCGGCGCTCGCCGGGGCTCGCCGGCGGTCGCTCGACCGTCGTCACGCCGAACAGATGGCGTTTGGCGAGCCACTGCCAGTACTGGTTCGAGCGATTGCCGAGATTGGGAATCTCGATCAGGTCCGAGAGTATGTAGTAGCCATCGTAACGCAGCAGCGGGTTGCCGTTGAACAGCAGGGTCGAGGCGCCGGCGACGAGCAGCACGTTGAAGGTGATCGAGCGCAGCAGCCCGGGTTCGACCGACACCCAGAACAGCATGGCGAGACCGGCGAGGAAGAGTTCGACCAGCATGCCGGCAGCACCGACCGCGGCGCGCCGCCACTTGCTGCGAAAGGCGCCGGCGGCGCTGGCATCGACATACGGAATCGGCGCCAGGACGAGCAGCATGATCCCCATCTCATGGACTTCTCCGTCACCCGAACGGACCGCGTAGCCGTGACCGAGTTCATGCAGGGCCTTGATCAGCGGGTAGATCAGCCAGAGCAGTAGCAGGTTGCGGGTGGCAAGCACCTGATCGCTGAGATTGACGGTCAGTTCCTGCCAGTGCACGCCGGCGAGGACGATCGCCGGCCCGACGACGAGCAGCCAGAGGCAGAGGCCGAGCGGCCCGCACAGTGGACGGACGAGCGGAAAGCTGCGTTTGAGGAAGACATCGGGGTCCCACAGGGGGACGCGGATCGACATCGGGTTGATCAATCTCTGCAGCAGCTTGTGGCGCTTCTGCTTGCCGCCACGCTCGGCCAGTTCGTCGACATCGGGCGGCAGATCGGCCTGCAGCAGATCGCCGGCGTGCAGTTGGGCGAGCAGGCGGAGGACGTCGTCCTGGCTCGGCGCCGCGCTGCCGGCCTGCGCTGCCACCTCGCCCCAGATCTGGTTGATCGTCCGCCGGCCGTCCATCAACTGGATCACCCGATAGGCCGAAGGGCTGAAGCGATGCAGCTTGCCCGAGGCGGGGTCGTGCAGTACGTACCAGGCCTGGCCGCGGAAGCGCTGACGCTGGATGCGGGCATGAGCGCGCAATACCGGCCGCAGTTCCGCGATACGGTACCAGGAAGCGCTGAGGAAGGGGGCGGCCATGTCGCCGGTGGTGCTGCGGGCTAGGGTAGCCAGGTCCAGGCTTGCAGACGCAGCCAGTCGGTCAGGCGGTGCGTCCAGATCCAGGCGTGGCTCTGCGCGCCGGCGTTGATCTTGCCGACCCCTTCCATGCCGGGACGCAGCTTGAGATCGTTGCGGGCGAGTTGCGCTTCGACGCGAAAGACGTTGCGGCCGTCTTCGGCCTCGGCCATCGAGATGTTGCGCACTTCGAAGTCGAGCGCTTCGCCGGCCAGCCCGCTGAGCACCAGCTTGCCGGTCTGGCCAGCGCGCACATCACGGATGTCGCGGTCCTCGACCTTGAGGATGACGCGGTAAGCGTCGAGCGGCGCGATCTCGAAGAGCAGTTTGCCCTGTTCGACCGGCGAGCCGAGCAACTGGCTGAGATCACCGGAGACGACGATACCGTCGAACGGGGCAACGATCCGGGCACGGAAGAGCTTGTCCTCGACCAGCGCGAGCTGCGATTCGGCCTGCTGCATCTGGGCAAGCGAGACGTTGGCGCTGGCCCGCTCATGTTTGGCCAGTGCGTCGCGGTAGCGCGCGCCATGTTGTTCGCGTTCGGCCAGCGCGCGCTGCCGCTCGACCAGCAGATCGCGCTCGTCGAGCGTGGCGAGCATCTGTCCCTGGCGGACGACGAAGCCGGCGCGCACCGGTGCTTCACGCAGGAAGCCGGCAAAGGGCGCGACAGCGGCGCGTTGCACTTCGCCCTCGACGACGGCCCGCGCGCTGATCCGGTAGTCGCCGTCCAGGAAGAGCACGCCGAGCAGCAGCACGACAGCGAATGCCACGGCGACGCGCAGGCCGGGCCGCCGACGGTCTCCGAGATGCTGCCAGATGCGCCGCAGCTTGTCGACCAGGCGACCGGCGAACCAGCGGTGCAGCTCGATCCGGCTGTGCAGCAGCGGTGCGAGCAGGCTGCCGACCGCTTCGAAGGCACGCCGGTCGTCGCTGGTGAAGGGCGTGCCGCGCTCGAAGCTGAGCACGCCCACTCCGATGCCGCGACTGGCCAACACGACCGAGCACACGGCGCGCGGCGCGGCGAAGTCGCGATGCGCGATGGCGATACCGTCGTCGGCTTCAGCGAGCGGTGGATAGGCGACGCTGCGCCGCTGATCGAGCGCCTCGTCCATGGCGCTCTCGAGCGCCGCGACGAACTGGCTCTTCGGCTCGAAGAAGGCCGAGTGCGAGAGGGCCAGCAGACGCACCCGCCCGCCGCGGTCTACGCCGAGCGCGACACGCTCGCAGGCGAAGCGGCTGGCGAGATCGTTCACCACCGCCATGGCCATGGCGGGCAGGCGCCCCTGTTCGCCGGCAACGGCCAGGACGTCGAGCGCGATACGAGCGCGCTGCAGGATTTCGGCATCCGCCAGGTTCTGGCGGCGCAGGAACAGGGTCTCGAGCCAGCCGATGCCCCAGTGCAACTGGCGGAGCACGCCCTGCAGCGCGTCGTCGGCCCGCTCGACGACGTCCAGCACGGCGGCACCGTGCAACTGGCCGTCGAGTTCGACCGGATAGGCGACGATCACCAGAGCGCCCGGCAGACCGCGCAGCACCTTGCCCTGCCGCTCGCCGAGGCACTGCTCGGCAGCCGGCGCGAGGTAGGTGACGTCGCTCTGCGCGGAAGGCCAGACGGCGGCGGGAACGAAGGTGCCACCGCCTTGTTCGAGCAGCAGCAGCGCGGCGCGCACCTCGGGCACCTGCAGACACTGCAGCGACAACCAGGCAGAACAGAAATCGGCCGCCGTCCGGGCCGCGGCAAAGCTGCTCCAGGCGTCGCCAGCCCCGGCGCTTGCCCCACCAGTGCCGCCGCCCGATGCGGAGCGTCGATCGGCGCTGAATGATCCTGGATGATCCGGGCTCGACGGCAAGACAGTACTTCCCAAGCAGGAGGGTCGCGACGACACGAAGGGTGGGAACAGCCGTGCCGAACACGGCCCGCCGACATCCGGCCATGCTCGAGGCAATCGACACCGGATGGTAGCAAAAAAGCGAAACTCTTCAAGCGCCTTGCGGCGGCCGCACCGCATTCGAACCCTCGATAGGCGATGGAAGCCGCCGTACGCCGCCGTCGATATCTCCGGCATCCGTCTCCTGGGCGAGGCCGGCCCAGGCCAACTGGCCAGTAAAACCCGTCACGCTGTGGCGCTGGGGCACGGTCGTCGTCGAGACCGAGCACGCTCACCAACCACTCCGGTCGGCTGCCCACTCCGATCTTGCGAAAGGCTTCGTGCAGGTGGGTCTTCACGGTCTCCTCGCTGATACACAACCGACGTTCAAGTTGGGTGTTGGTCAGCCCACTCGACAGGCTTTGCGCAGTGATCTCCAGTTCGCGCGGCGACAAGCCATAGTAGCCGAGGTGGTTGCGGATATGGCCGCGCTGCCGAAAAGGCACCAGACTGACGATGGTCAGCCTGGCTCCCGATCGCTTGACGGCCTCCCAGTCCTCAGTCTTGTGCGTCGCCGGGCCACCGCCAGCGCGTGTCGATACGGCACCGCGGCATGAAGTCGGCAAAGTCACTGCGGCCCACGTGACAGAAGTCGGACAGATCCGACAGGCGAACCGCCTGCTTGGGAGCCAACGCAGCCGGGTCGCGGTGCATATAGAGCATACCCTTATACACTTAGGATCCCGCTATAAGCTTGCCAACTTTCGTGGTCAGGCGGTATCATGAACTGGGCTGTGGAGGAGCTGCAGGGAATCGATCCGGGTAACCGGCGACGGGACAAGCAAGCGATGGCGTTGTTGGGCACGCTCTCTTCGAGGCCGACGACTGGTCTCTCCGGAACGTGTGCGGGCTGGTCGGAGCCCCTCGCGGCGTACCGCTTCTTCGACAATGATGCCATCACCTGGGACGACCTTCTGGCCCCTCACTGGTCGTGCTCGAAGATGCGGATGGCCCGCCCTAAAGTCGTGCTGATGCCGCAGGACACCATCGAACTGGACTTCAACGGGCAGGGCATGACCGGCTTGGGTCCCGAGCTACGAGACTCAACGGGGCTGGTACGGGCATTCGACCTACGCAGTCAGCGCGGATCGCGAGCCCTTGGGCGTTCTGGATGCGGGGAGGTGGGCGCGTCAGCCGAAGGATGCCAACGCTCAGCATCCGGGAATCAAGGAGCGCACGCGCGGGATCGAGGGCGATGAGCGGGTGGCCGAACTGGCCACGGAGGTGCCGGACGCCCGGCTGGTCTAAGTGGCCGGCCGCGCGTCCGACCTGATCGAGCCGCTGGCTCGCCCCGCTAAATTGGGCCACCCGGCCGATTGGTTGCTGCGTGCCCGGCACGATCGGGCACTGCCCGCAGGCCGAAACTGTGGCAGACGGTGACGTCCGGTGAAGCGCTCGGGGGCATCACCTTCACTCTGCCCGCGAGGAATGGTCAGAAGGCGCGGGGGTCCGCCAGCAGCTTTGGGCGCGGGTAGTGGATCTTGCTTATGGCAAGAAGCAGACGATCCGGGCCACCTGTGTGGCGGCAGGGAAATCGATCCGCCGGCCGGCAGCAACCCGGTCGAGTGGCGTTTTCTGACCAAGCGCACCGCCGAGACGTTCGAAAAGGTCGCCGAACTGATTGACCGGTATCGCGCGCTGGGAGATCGAGATCCTCTTCCACCTTCTCAAGAACGGCTGCCGGATCGAGACCCGGCAACTGGGCACGATCGACAGGCTGCAGCGCACCAGCGCGCTGTACCTGATCGTTTACTGGCGCATTGCCAGGCTGATGCGATTCGGCCGGATCTGTCCAGATTTGCCCGCCGATCGATTCTTCCACCAAGGCGGAGGGCATGCCACCCGCCTCCTGACCCAGAAGAAGCCGCCAGCGGACGTCCCCACCCTCAAACAGGTCCTGCGCCTGGTGGCCAGGCTCGGCGGATTCCTCGCACGCAAAGGCGACGGAGAGCCTGGCGTCAAGACCATCTGGCCCGGATGGCAGCGCGTCATCGACTGTGCGGGCAGCCTCCAGTTCATGCGCAAGGTCGCTGCGGGGTGAGTCGTGTATAAGGATAGCTTCATCCCCGCCGCCAACCGATGCCCACGATTGCGTAGATACCGATGCCGCATGGGGCAAGAAATCGGCCGGTGGCAGACGACTCAGCGCCCGGTCCATCGGCCAGGAGAGTACCCGCCTAGCGATTCACATCGACCACCACCCGTCCGCGCACCTTGCCGGCCAGCAACTCACCGGCCACCGCTAGCGCCTCGTCCAGCCCGATCTCGCGTGTCATGCTTTCCAGCTTGGCCGGATCGAGGTCGCGCGCCAGGCGCTGCCAGGCTTCCTGACGAACCGCCAGCGGCGCCATCACGCTGTCGATGCCGTAGAGCGTCACCCCGCGCAGGATGAAGGGAGCGACCGTCGCCGGAAAATCCATTCCGCCGGCCAGGCCGCAGGCGGCTACCGCACCCCGGTAGCGGGTGGTCGCACAGGCATTGGCCAGGGTGTGGCTGCCCACCGTATCGACCACGCCTGCCCAGCGTTCCTTGCCGATCGGCTTGCCCGGTGTCGAGAGTTCGCTGCGGTCGATCACGGCGGTCGCGCCGAGCGCCCGCAGATGCTCGGCTTCCGCGACGCGGCCGGTCGACGCCACCGTGCGATAACCGAGCGTGGCGAGCAACGCGATCGCCACGCTGCCGACACCGCCGTTGGCTCCGGTCACCAGGATTTCGCCGTCTTCAGGCTTCACGCCGTGCTGTTCCAGCGCCAGTACGCAGAGCATGGCGGTGTAACCGGCCGTGCCGATCGCCATCGCCTGACGTGGGGTGAACCGCTGCGGCAGGGACACCAGCCACTCGCCGCGCACACGCGCGCGTTCGGCCAGACCGCCGCAGTGCGTCTCGCCAACACCCCAGCCGTTCAGCACCACCTGATCACCAGGCTTCCAGACGGAGCTGGAACTCTCGATCACACTGCCGGCAAGATCGATTCCCGGTACCATCGGAAAACGCCGCACGACCGGTGCCTTGCCGGTAATCGCCAGACCGTCCTTGTAGTTCAGCGTCGACCAGGCGACGCGCACGCTGACGTCACCTTCCGGCAGGACGGCATCGTCGATTTCCTGGAGCCGTGCCTGGTAGCCGGCCTCGTCTTTGGTGATCAGAATTCCCTTGAACATGCTGACTCTCCTTGGCTGCAATAAAGATGAATGGTGGACGGCACCGGCAAATACCGCAGCAAGCAGGCGCCTGCACGGCAGAACGCGCCGGAACCGGCAGGTGAAGCTAGCCGCCGTCTGCCGCCTCGCCCCTCGCCGGCACGCGCACCATCGTCCGCCGGTAAAGATCAACGACGCGCGCCGCAAGCTCTTCCGTCGATACGCCCGCACCCGGCGCTGCGAGCACCGCCTTGAGGACAGTTGCGAGCACCGTGGCATCCAGCGTCGGTGGCGCGCCGCCGGTCAGCCCGGCGGGGGCAACAGTGTAGACCGCCCGCGCTTCGGCCGCGACGTGGGCACCGCGGCCGCTAGCGAGCCAGTCGACAGTCACCCCGGCCGCCGCGGCAATCGCCGAAGCCTTGTCGAGCGGTGGCATCCGCCCGTCCTTGAGGTAGGTGCGCAGCACCGACTCGGCCAGCCCGCAACGGCGCGCAAACGATGACACCGACTCCCTGCCGATGACCGCCTGCAGGCGCGCCGCCAGCGAATCGGCGAGTGCAGCAGAGGACGGCAGCCCTTGCCTGCCCCCCTGCCCTGTCGCTGGGTCGTTGCATGATTCGTCTTCGGGAGGGGTTTCGCGCATCGCTCGCCAATCAAAAAAACAGGTGCCGGAAAGTCTTGACATCTCGCAACATCTTGTCGAGAATTGCGGCCGGTAGCATAGCAGGAAACAGGGGGCTGCGCTGCCGGTTTCACCATTGCTGGCATCGTTTCAGACTTCCGGCCGGCAGCGTATGCACAGCAGCCGATCGACCAGCGTCGCCCCGCCGGGCTGACTGCCCGGGGCGCCGCCGCTACACGCGGAGATTCCCTGCGACAATGATGAACAGCAGGGGAAGTGGGCCTTGTCCGTTGACATTGAGCGTTGCGATACAAGGGGAGAATCGCCATGCGCCGGTCGGCAAAACACGACGAACGTTCGCCTCTGCCGCGGAGGCCCGGCCCAGCGCCTTTGCTCTCGGCCCTGCGCGACGCCTTCAGCCACCTGACCGGCAAGCCACCGGGCCCCGTCACCGGCCGCAGCGACTCCCGCCTGCACTGGGAGCCACTTGAACCGCGTCTGCTGCTCTCGGGCGACCCACTTGCCCTGCCGGAACTGCTCGACGGGACAGCCGGCGTCGCCACTGAAGTCCACAGCGCCGAGCCGCAGCTCTCCGATACCACCCGTGTGCTGATGGAAAATCCGGGCGAAAGCAAGGCTCTCGCCTGGTCGCTCACCGCCGGCGGACAAGCCTTCGCCGGCACCTCCGAACCCGCGCCGGACAGGACTGCCGCACAGGCAACCGGGATGGCCCAGGCCGGAGAAGGCGGGGTCGGCGCTGTGCAGGGCAGTGTCCAGGCGAGCCAGACGTTTTTCGACGCCGACTTCAACGCCGACGGCCGGCGCGACCTGTTCGCGGTCAGTCACCGCGCCGACGGCAGGGCGGTCGGCCAGTTGTGGCTCGCCACCGAGCATGGCCTGGTCGAAGGCGACAGCGTCGAACTCGGCGCCTG
>NZ_JAEUOL010000162.1 GCF_016789985.1 Accumulibacter sp. | reverse complement strand
CCGGGTGCTTTTCGCGATGCGCGAACTGGGGTTGTCGGCGACCGCCAAGCCGGTCAAGTCGGCACGCGTCGTCGGCGACGTGATCGGCAAGTACCATCCGCATGGCGACACCTCGGCCTATGACGCGATGGTGCGGGTGGCGCAGCCCTTCATGCTGCGCTATCCGCTGGTTGACGGGCAGGGCAATTTCGGCTCGCGCGATGGCGACAACGCGGCGGCGATGCGTTACACCGAAGCTCGCCTGACACCGATTGCCGAGTTGCTGCTCGGCGAGATCGGCGAAGGGACGGTCGACTTTCAGCCGAACTACGACGGTTCATTCGACGAGCCCGCTTTCCTGCCGGCACGTCTGCCTTTCGTCCTGCTCAACGGTGCCTCGGGGATTGCCGTCGGCATGGCCACCGAGATTCCGTCGCATAACCTGCGCGAGGTCGCGGCGGCGGCGATCCTCAAGATCGAGCAGCCGCAGGCCGGCCTCGAGCAACTGTTGCAGCACATTCCGGGACCCGATTACCCCGGTGGCGGGCAGATCATCTCTTCGCCGGCGGACATCGTGGTCGCCTACGGCACGGGTCGCGGCAGCCTGCGCGTGCGGGCGCGCTACGAATTCGAGGAAATGGCCAGGGGTGCCTGGCAACTGGTTTTCCGGGAGCTGCCGCCCGGCGTCTCGTCGGCCAGGGTGCTCTCCGAGGTCGGCGGCCTGCTCAACCCGCAGCCCAGGCCGGGCAAGAAGGCAATCGAACAATCGGCGGCACAGCTCAAGGCCCTGATGGCCTCACAGCTCGACCGGGCACGCGACGAATCGGGCAAGGACGACGATGTGCGCCTGGTCTTCGAGCCGAGCAGCTCGCGCATCGATCGCAACGAGTTCGTGGCGCTGCTGCTGGCGCATACCAGCCTCGAGACCTCGGCCCCGATCAACCTGGTGGCGGTGGGCATCGACGGCCGCCCGTGTCAGAAGTCCCTGGTCGACCTGATCGGCGAATGGTGTACCTTCCGCATCCGGACGGTGCAGCGGCGTACCGAGTTCCGCCTGCAGAAGGCCGACGATCGCATTCACATCCTCGAAGGCCGGCACATCGTCTTCCTGAACATCGACGAAGTAATCCGCATCATCCGCCAGGCGGACGACCCGAAGGCCGCGCTGATCGCCCGCTTCGCGCTGTCCGATCGACAGGCCGAGGACATTCTCGAAATTCGCCTGCGCCAACTGGCTCGGCTCGAGGGAATCAGGATCGAGCAGGAACTCGAGAAACTGCGCGGTGAACGCGAAGGGCTGCGCAAACTGCTGGTCAGCGATGCGCTGCTGCGCCGGCAGGTGATCCGCGAGATCAAGGCGGATGCCGAGAAGTTCGGCGATGCCCGACGCACGGTGATCGAGGCGGCAGCCACCGCTTCACGCTCCGAGGTCGCCGCGCTGGCCGATGAGCCGGTTACCGTGATCATTTCCGAGAAGGGCTGGGCGCGCGTCCGTCAGGGACATGGTCTGGACCTCTCCGGGGTCGTCTTCAAGGATGGCGATCGCGCCGGTTCGGCGCAGGAGTGTCGCTCGGTCGACTCGCTGGTCATTCTCTCCACCGAGGGGCGGGCGTACACCGTGGCGATCGCCAGTCTGCCGGATGGTCGCGGCATGGGGGCACCCCTGTCTTCCTTCGTCGACCTGGGCGGCGGCAGGATTGCCCATGTGCTGACCGGGCAGCCGGAGGACGAATTGCTCGTCGCCAAGACCTCCGGCTATGGCTTCATCTGTACTTACGGCGATCTGCTGTCGCGGCAAAAGGCGGGCAAGGCTTTCCTCAGTGTCGAGGAAGGTACCACCATTCTGCCGCCGATCAGACTTGCCGGCACGGACCATCTGGCCGCATTATCGGAAGACGGGCGCCTGCTGGTCTTCCCGCGCGAGCAGATGAAACGCCTGGCGAGCGGCAAGGGAGTCCAGATCATCGGTCTGCGCGATGGCGAGGCGCTGCGCGCCGTGCTGGCGATCCGGGGGCCCAGGGTGACGATCAAGGGAACCTTGCGCAACCGATTGAAGACGTTGCTTTCCGAGGACCGGCACCTCGGTCAGCGGGCCCGCCGCGGCTCGCCGGTCGGGCAGATCGGTAATGTCACCCTGGCCGGCTTTCCCGACTGAGGGACGGCCGGCCGTCGGCACCGGAGGATTGCCGGGCCTCTGGCGAATGGGTGAGGCCAAGAGAATGCATGATCGGCGCTGGCCAAGGAGAGACGATGATGATCAAGCACATGACCCGCTGCCGGGTCGCAGGGTTTTGCAGCGTATTGCTGCTGGCGGGCACGCTGGTCCAGGCCGAACAGGTCGGTTGCGTGACCACCGAGTGGAAGCTGGTGGGGGCGAACCACCGGATCTGTGTCGAGAGTTTCCCCGATCCCAAGGTGCCGGGGGTGACCTGCCATGTCAGCCAGGCGAGAACCGGCGGGGTGAGCGGTTCGCTGGGGCTGGCGGAAGATCCCTCGCAGTTTTCGCTGGCCTGCCGGCAGACCGGTCCGATCACGCTGCCGGCGAAGCTGCCGAAAGAGGCCACGGTGTTCTCGGGCGATACCTCGATCCTGTTCAAGGAAACGCGCGTCGTCAGAATGTGGGACGAGCCGAACCGCACGCTGATCTATCTCGCGATCAGCCGCAAGCTGATCGATGGTGCGCCGGCCAACAGCATTTCGACGGTTCCGGTGATGCCCTGGGTGGAGCGCTGAGAGTGCTGCCGGCGACTGTCCGCGGAATGGCAACACCCTTGTCAAGGGTCGTCGCCGGTTTGCGCGCTGCGGCCGGCGGGCGATGCCTGGGGCGATGAGAGCCAACGCTCCAGCCTTGCCGGACTGCGACGTGGCCAGCCTGGGACAGGTGTTTACCCCGCCGGCGGTGGTCGAGGCGATGCTGGCCCTGGTGCGCAATTGTGGCCGCGTCCTCGAACCGGCTTGCGGCGATGGAGTCTTCCTGCAGCACTTTCCGTTCGCCGTCGGCCTCGAGATCGATGCTCGACATGCGCCGCCGGGTGCCCGGGTGATGGACTTCTTTGCCTTGCCGGAAGACGAGTCCTTTGCGACGATCATCGGCAATCCACCCTATGTGCGCTATCAGGACATCGCGCTGCAGACGCGCCGCCTGATCCGGTGCAGCGTGCTCGATGGACGTGCCAATCTCTATCTGTTGTTCATCGAGAAGTGCCTGCGGCACCTCGCTCCGGGCGGCGAACTGGTGTTCATCACGCCGCGCGATTTCGTCAAGGCGACCTCGGCGGTACCGCTCAACCGGCTGCTCTACGGTGCCGGGACGGTGACCGATTTCGTCGAACTCGGCGATTCGCGGTTGTTCGACGGGGCGACACCCAACTGCGCCATCTGGCGTTTCGAGCGTGGCAATTTCTCGCGCCGGACGCGCTATGCGGTGCAGGGCGTCGCCGACGGTCTGGCCGGTTTGTCCAGGTTGCAGTGGGAGGAGCGTCATTTCGTCGAGAGTGCCGGGCATCTCCTGTTCACGCGCGGCGACTACGAACTGCATCTGACCGACATCGCCTTCGTCAAGGTCGGCGCGGTGTCCGGCGCCGACGACCTCTACGCCAGCGAGGTGTGCGGCAACCGCAGCTTCGTGTACTCGGCGACCCTTGCCAGCGGTCAGACCCGCCGCATGCTCTGGTGCGAGCCCGGCAGGCCGCCGCCGGAGGCGTTGCTGCCGCACAAGGATCGACTGATCGCGCGCCGCATCCGTCCCTTTGACGAGTCCAACTGGTGGCATTGGGGACGCGGCTATTACCAGTCGACACAGCCGAGGGTTTACGTAAACAACAGGACGCGTCGTGCGCAGCCCTTCTTCATCCACCCGTGTACCCACTACGACGGTTCCGTGATGGCGATCTTCCCGCATGACCCGGCGATCGATGTGCAGCTTCTGGCCGGCGCGCTGAACGCGGTCGACTGGGCTGATCTGGGTTTCGTTTGTGACGGCCGCTTTCTGTTCACCCAGCGCAGTCTCGAGCAGACACCGCTTCCGGCGGCGCTGCGCGGCTTGTTGCCACGTGGCAGTGTAAAATGACCCATTGCTGCCCCTGTACTGCACCTTGCCGCCGCGGCGCACTTCGCCACCGAGCATCCCCGAAGCCACATGCCAAGAGAAGCCCATGGTTCCACGTCTGAAGACTGTCCTCAACGGCCCGCTGCTCGAAATCGAGCGCCGTTTCCTCGATGCCATGCCCGAGATCGAACGCTGGTTTCGCGGCCAGTGGCAGGAGCATACGCCACCCTTTTACGGTTCGGTCGATCTGCGCAACGCCGGCTTCAAGCTGGCGCCGGTGGACATGAATCTCTTCCCCGGTGGCTTCAACAACCTCGACGCGACCTTTCTGCCGCTTTGCGTGCAGGCGGCAATGACGGCGATCGACCGTATCTGCCCCGATGCGAGACGGCTGTTGCTGATTCCCGAGAACCACACGCGTAATCTTTTCTACCTGCAGAACGTCGCCCAGATCGCCACCGTTCTGCGTCTGACCGGGCTCGAGGTGCGCATCGGTTCGCTGCTGCCCGAGATCAACCAGCCGACCCCGGTTGCCCTGCCGGACGGCACGACCCTGCTCCTCGAACCGCTGCTGCGCGGTCGCCATCGCCTGGGGCTCAAGGATTTCGAGCCTTGCGCCATCCTGCTCAACAATGATCTTTCGGCCGGTATCCCCGAAATCCTGCACGATCTGGACGGCCAGTTCGTCCTGCCACCGCTGCATGCCGGCTGGGCCCTGCGCCGGAAGTCAAACCACTTTGCTGCCTACGACGAGGTGGCGAGTGATTTTGCCAGACTGGCAGGCATCGACCCGTGGCGGATCAACCCTTACTTTGCGGTCTGCAGCAGCGTCAACTTCCATCAACGGCAGGGAGAACAGTGCCTGGCATCCAATGTCGATGCGGTTCTCGAGCTGATCCGCGAAAAGTATCGCCAGTACGGAATCGACGAGACGCCTTACGTGGTGGTCAAGGCCGATGCCGGAACCTATGGCATGGGGGTGATGACGGTCAAGGATGCCTCGCAGGTAACCGGCCTGAATCGCCGGCAGCGCAACAGGATGTCGGTCATCAAGGAAGGACTCGCCGTGTCGCAGGTGATCATTCAGGAAGGGGTGCACACCTACGAACGGGTCGGTAGCGGAAGCGAGGAGGGGGTTGCCGAACCGGTGGTCTACATGATCGACCGCTTTGTCGTCGGAGGTTTTTACCGCGTCCATAGCGGGCGGGGCAAGGACGAGAACCTCAACGCCCCGGGCATGCACTTCGAACCGCTTGCTTTCGAGACGAGTTGCTCGTTGCCCGATCATTGCCAGAATCCGGATGCCGCGCCGAACCGCTTTTACGCCTATGGTGTGGTTGCTCGCCTGGCGCAGCTCGCCGCCTCGGTCGAACTCGAACGTACCGCTCCCGTGGAGGAGACCGTGCCATGCGCATAGCGTTGATTGTCGACCCGTTGCCGTCACTCAAGGCTTACAAGGATACAAGCATTGCCATCATGCGGGCGGCGCAGGCGGCTGGACACGCGGTGTGGGTCATCCAGCAGGAGGCGATTCACTGGTCTTCCCTGCATGGCGTGTGTGCCGAAGCAGTACATCTGGAGATGCTGGCCGACGACAGCGACTGGTTCGTCGAGGTCGACCGTCATGTCGTGGCGCTGCGGGATTTCCGCGCCGTGCTGATGCGCAAGGACCCGCCATTCGACATGGAGTACGTGACCACCACATGGTTGCTTGAACGTGCCGAAGTGGAGGGGGCACGCGTTTTCAACCGCCCGCGGGCCTTGCGCGACCATTCGGAAAAGCTCTCGGTGACCGAGTTTGCGCGGTTTGCCATTCCGACAACGGCGGCGCGTGACGCTGGCGTCATCCACTCGTTCATCGAGGTCGAACGCGACACGGTCCTCAAGCCGCTCGACGGGATGGGCGGCAGCGAGGTTTTTCGCGTCCGTCACGATGATCCGAATCGCAATGTGATCGTCGAGACACTGACCCGTCACGGCACGCGAACGATCATGGCTCAGCGCTATATTCCGGAGATCGCCGACGGCGACAAGCGGATCCTGATCGTTGGCGGCGAAGTCGTGCCGTATTGTCTGGCGCGCATCCCGAAAGCGGGTGAAACGCGCGGCAATCTGGCCGCCGGCGGCACTGGCGTGGCCCGTGAGCTGAGCCCGCGTGACCGCGAGATTGCCGGTGCGCTGGCTCCGCTGCTGGCGGCCCGCGGTCTGCTGCTGGTTGGCCTCGACGTGATCGGTGACTGGTTGACCGAAATCAATGTGACCAGCCCGACCTGCATGGTGGAGATTGCCGAGCAGACCGGGTTCGACAGCGCCGCCCTGTTCGTCACCGCGCTGGAGCGTCAGTGCGTGGTCGCCGCCTAGCCGCCTTTCCGCTGCTCCTGCTGTGGTGGGCACTGGTGGCCTGCGACAGGGCGCCCCTGCATCATCAGGAAGCCTTTGTCTTCGGCACCCGCGTCGAAGTGATGATCGCTGCTTTGCCCGAGACGCAGGCGCGTCAGGCAGCGGCGGCCGTGCTGCGCGAGTTCGATCGCCTGCATCGAACCTACCATGCCTGGAAGCCCTCCGAACTCAGCTCTCTGAATGCGGCGATTGCGGCCGGCAAACGGCAGCCGGTGAGCCAGGAAATGAGCGAACTGATCGCCGAGGCGCAGCGCCTGACGCGGCTCAGTGACGGCCTGTTCGACCCCGGCATCGGTCGCCTGATCAGTCTCTGGGGATTCCAGTCCGATGACCTGCCGGTCCGGTTGCCCGACGCCGCTGCCCTGGCCGCCTGGGTCGCCGATCGGCCAAGCATTGTCGACCTGCGACTCGATGATCTGCACGTCAGCAGTCCGCAACGCCAACTGGCGCTCGACTTTGGCGGCTACCTCAAGGGTGTCGCACTCGATCGCGCCGTGAGCATCCTCCAGGCACAGGGAGCACACAACGCGCTGATCAACATCGGTGGCAACGTCATGGTGCTGGGCAGCAGGAATGGCCAGCGCTGGCGGGTCGGCATACAGCATCCACGCCAAGCGGGACCATTGGCAACGCTCGAGCTGGCGGACGGCGAAGCGATCGGCACCTCGGGCGACTATCAGCGTTACTTCGAACTTGACGGTCGCCGCTACTCTCATCTGCTCGATCCGCGTAGTGGCCAGCCGGTGTTCGATACGCAGGCCGTGACGGTCCTGATCACTCCGCGCCGGGCCGCCGGCACCCTGTCGGATGTCGCTTCGAAGCCGCTGTTCATCGCCGGTCGCGACTGGCCGCGTCTCGCGCGCCGGTTGCAGGTGGGGCATGTTCTGCGCGTGGACGCCCAGGGTGGCGTGCAGCTCAGTCAGGCGATGCAGCGTCGGATCGAGTACGTTGCCCGGCCAGTGGCGATTGAGGTGATCCCGTGAGCGTTTCCGGGCGGCGGCTGCCGAGTCCTGCGGAATCGCTTAGAATGGCGACCTGTCGTGAAGGGTGGCGCAATGATCGGTATTTTCCTGGTAACCCACGGTTCGTTTGGTGAAAGCCTGATTCAGAATGTTTGCCATGTACTGAACAAGCGTCCCCCGCTGATTGCCCAGCTTGGGGTGGCGGCGCAGGACGACCCGCTGGATGTTCTGCCGCTTGCCCGTCTGTTGCTCAAGGAGGTCGATGGTGGTGAAGGCGTGCTGGTGATGACCGACGTTTTTGGTGCGACGCCCGGCAACCTGGCGCTCAAGCTGCTTGAGCCGGGGCGGATCGAAGGTGTGGCGGGAGTCAACCTGCCGATGTTGCTGCGTGCCCTGACGTATCGTGAACGCGGCATGGAAACGATGCTGCAAAAGGCGATCAGTGGCGCGCGGGACGGCGTGGTCAAGCTGCCACCGCCGGTTTAGGATGAACATAAGGGGGATTCTGGATGGTACGGGCTGAAACCGAAATCCGCAACAAGCTGGGTTTGCACGCGCGTGCTTCTGCCAAGCTGACGCAGCTTGCCAGCCGCTTCAACAGCGAGGTGTGGATGGAAAAGGGGGTGCGCAGGATCAATGCGAAGAGCATCATGGGGGTGATGATGCTGGCCGCCGGCAAAGGCTCGACGGTCATCGTCGAGGCCGATGGCGCAGACGAGCAGGCGGCGAGCGAGGCGATTCTCGAACTGATCGCCAGACGCTTCGACGAGGCGGAGTGAGCACCCCATGAGTTTCACGCTGCACGGACTGGCGGTCTCGGGAGGCATCGCGATCGGACAGGCGCACCTGATGTCGCATGCGACGCTCGAGGTCTCCCACCTGGTCATCGCACCGCGCATGGTGGACAAGGAGATCGCCCGCTTCGAAGCCGCTTTGCTGCGTGTGCGCGAGGAGTTTGCGGCGCTCAAGGGCCGCATGCAGCACAGTTCAGCGGAATTCGGCGCCTTCATCGATCTGCACTCGATGATCCTCGCCGATCCCGAACTGGCGGAAACGCCCAAGGCGCTGATCCGCGAGCGGCGCTGCAATGCCGAGTGGGCACTGGTGCAACAGATGGATGTCCTGGTCGATCAGTTCGAGAAGTTTGACGACCAGTACCTGCGCGAGCGCAGCTACGACGTGCGGCAGGTGGTCGAGCGGGTGATCAAGGAACTCGTCGGCCAGCCAGGGCGGAGCGAACTCAAGTCGAGCAAGGGCATCAAGGAGGAGAATCTGATCGTGGTGGCGCATGATCTCTCGCCGGCCGATGTCATTGCCTACAAGGAACATCATTTTGCCGCTTTCGTGACCGATGTCGGTGGCTCGACTTCGCACACGGCAATTCTTGCCCGCAGTCTGCGTATTCCGGCCGTGCTGGGATTGCTGAACGCCCGGCAACTGATCCGCGACAAGGAAGTCCTGATCGTCGACGGCACGCGCGGCGTGCTGATCGTCAACCCGGATGCGCGCATACTCGAAGAGTACCGACTGAGAAAAACGCAGATCGAGCTTGAACGGTCCAAACTCAGGCGCCTCAAGACAGCCAGATCGGTCACGCTGGACGGGGTTGACATCGAGCTGCATGCCAACATCGAATTGCCGGGCGACGTGGCCAATGCACTCGATGGTGGCGCCGAGGGAATCGGCCTGTTCCGCACCGAGTTCCTCTTTCTCGACCGTGGCGACATGCCGACCGAGGACGAACAGTTCGAGGCATACCGAAGGGTGGCCCAGGGTATGGCCGGGCGGCCGGTTACCATTCGTACTTTCGACCTTGGCTACGACAAGGACCTGCATCCGGAGAAGGCGCACGGTGATCGCCTGCAGAGCAATCCGGCGCTCGGCCTGCGCGCCATTCGCCTGTCCCTGGCCGAGCCGAAGATGTTTCAGACGCAGCTGCGGGCCATCCTGCGTGCCTCGAGGTACGGCAGGATCAAGCTGTTGATCCCCATGCTGTCGCAGGCGCACGAGATCGACCTGACACTGGCGGCGATCGAGCGGGCCAAATCGAGTCTGCGGGGCGAGCGGGTGGAGTTCGATGAGGCCATCCCGGTCGGCGCAATGATCGAAATCCCGGCGGCCGCACTGGCCGTCGGTCTCTTCCTGCGGCGCATGAGTTTCCTGTCGATCGGCACCAACGATCTGATCCAGTACACGCTGGCGATCGATCGCAGCGACGAACAGGTGGCCGCGCTCTACGATCCTCTGCATCCGGCGGTGCTGATGTTGTTGGCGCATACCATTGCAAGCGCCGAAAAGGTCAATATCCCGGTTTCAATCTGTGGCGAACTGGCCGGTGACCCGGCGCTGACCCGCCTGCTGCTCGGCATGGGCTTGCGCCAGTTCTCGATGCATCAGGCACAGATCCTCTCGGTCAAGCAGAAAATCATGCAGAGCAACTGTGCCGAGCTGGCGCCGATTGTGCGCCGCATGTTGCGTCATGAGGAGCCGGCGAAGATCCGGGAACAGCTGGAGAAGCTCAACAACTGCGCGTGAATTGACTTTTTGGCAGGCTGCGGGTAAGTTTCGCCGCCTTGGCGCCGATTTGAACGATCAGCTTGCGGGCGCCCTACAAATACGGCTAAAGCGCGGCATGCCCAGTCCGCCTGACCAGCTGACTGGGTTTTTCTTTATGCCCTGGTACCGATGAGATCGCGATGTCATCAGAGAATTCTGTCGGAGTCGTTGCGCCGCAGCGGGTAGGCTTTGACCAGCCCTTGTGGCTGAAGAGCGGCGCCAGGCTGCACGGCTTCGAACTGGTGTTCGAGACCTATGGGACGCTCAACGCCGAGCGCTCCAATGCCGTGCTGGTCTGTCACGCCCTGTCAGGCAGCCATCACGTTGCCGGTCGCCATGCGGACGATCCGGAGAGTGTTGGTTGGTGGGACAACCTCGTTGGCCCGGGCAAACCGCTCGATACGCGAAAATTCTTTGTGGTCGGGGTGAACAACCTCGGTGGTTGCTATGGTTCGACTGGCCCGCTGTCGATCAACCCGGAAACCGGAAAGCGCTACGGTGCCGATTTTCCAATGGTCACGGTGGAGGACTGGGTGGCGGCGCAGGCCCGTCTGGCGGATCACCTGGGCGTCAGCACCTGGGCCGCGGTCATCGGCGGCAGCCTTGGCGGCATGCAGGCGCTGGCCTGGTCGATACAGTATCCCGAGCGCATCCGGCACGCCATGGTCATTGCCTCGGCACCGAAGCTGTCAGCACAGAACATCGCGTTCAACGAGGTGGCGCGGCAGGCGATCATCTCCGATCCCGATTTTCACGGCGGTCATTACGCCGAGCATGGTGTGGTGCCGACCAGAGGTCTGCGCCTGGCTCGCATGGTCGGTCACATCACCTATCTTTCGGACAGCCAGATGGGCGAGAAATTTGGCCGTCAGTTGCGCCACGGCGAACACAAGTTCAGTTATGACGTGGACTTCGAAATCGAGTCCTATCTGCGCCATCAGGGCAACAAGTTTGCCAGCTTTTTCGACGCCAATACCTATCTGATGATGACCAAGGCGCTCGACTATTTCGATCCGGCTTATGAGTACGAGGGCAATCTGGCCGCTGCGCTGGTGCGCGCCAAGGCCAGTTTCTTTGTCGCCAGCTTTTCAACGGACTGGCGTTTTGCACCGGCGCGTTCGCGAGAGATCGTCTTTGCGCTGCTGCACAATCGTCTGCACGTAGCCTATGCCGAGATCGAATGCGACGCGGGGCACGACTCGTTTCTGCTCGATGATCCCCACTATCATGCTCTGCTGCGCGCTTACCTGGAGAACATCGCTGTATGACCGAGCACGAGAGACGAGCCAAGGCTGAACAGCGCGAGCGCTTCGACTTTGCGGTGATCGCCAGCTGGATTCCACCCGGCGAGCGCGTTCTCGACCTGGGCTGTGGTGATGGCCGCTTGCTGCGCTACCTCAACGAAACACGAGATGTGGCCGGCTATGGTGTGGAAATCGACAAGGAAAGCGTGCTCGGCTGCATTCGCAACGGGGTGGATGTCCTGCAGATGGATATCGAGTGTGGACTGTCGGGCTTCGAGGACAACTCGTTCGACCATGTGGTGATTTCGCAGGCCTTGCAGACGATGCATACCACCGAGCGCATCCTCGGCGAGATGCTGCGCGTCGCCGTAGAGGCGGTGGTCAGCTTCCCGAATTTCGCCTACCGTACCAATCGTCTGGCCATCGCCGAGGGGCGCATGCCGGTGTCGGAGGATCTGCCGTACGACTGGTTCGATACCCCCAACGTACGTTTCTTTACCATCGCCGACTTCGAGGACCTTTGCGCTCGGCTCGGGATAGAGATTCGCGAGCGGCTGGCATTCGACGACGCTGGTCGCGAGGTCAGCGATGATCCCAATCTCAATGGCAGCCTCGCCTTCTATCGTCTCGGGCGCAAGAACTGATGCCTGACTGGCTACGCTTGCTGCTGACCCGGCGGATGCTGATCTGTGTGTTTACCGGTTTCAGTTCGGGTCTGCCGCTCTACTTGTTGCTCAACTTGCTCCCCGCCTGGCTACGCAGCGAAAGTGTCGATCTCAAGACCATCGGCCTGTTTGCGCTCATCCAGTTTCCCTATACCTGGAAATTCCTCTGGGCACCCGCGCTTGATCGCTATCGCCTGCCGCTTGGTCGCCGGCGTGGCTGGATTTTGCTCTCGCAGGCGGGGCTGTTGCTGTCGATCGGCGTGCTCGGGGGCTTCTCGCCCGCGTCGGATCTGACGCCGGTCATCTGGCTGTCGGTAGCGCTGGCTTTCCTGTCGGCGACGCAGGATGTGGCGCTGGACGCCTATCGACGCGAGATCCTCACCGACCAGGAACTTGGCCTCGGCAATTCGGTGCATGTGAACGCCTACCGGATTGCCGGTCTGGTCCCTGGTTCCTTGTCCCTGATCCTCGCCGACCTGCTGCCCTGGGCGCAGGTCTTCTGGATTACGGCGGCCTTCATGCTGCCAGGCATGGTAATGGTCCTGCTGGTCTCTGAACCGGCCGTAGTGGGTACGCCGAAGACCTTGCGTCAGGCAGTGATCGAGCCCTTCCACGAGTTCATCGGCCGCCAGGGCTGGTCGGGTGCCCTGCTGGTGCTCGGCTTCATCTTCCTCTACAAGCTTGGCGATTCGCTCGCCACGGCGCTGTCCACCCCGTTCTATCTTGATCTCGGGTACAGCAAGACGGACATCGGAGTGATTGCCAAGCACGCCGGCCTCTGGCCGGCGGTCATCGGCGGTCTGTTGGGTGGCCTGTGGATGGTTCGTCTGGGTATCAACCGCGCGCTCTGGTTGTTTGGTCTGGTCCAGATGATAACCATTCTTGGCTTTGCCTGGCTGGCCTGGCGGGGTGTGCAGCCGAGCATCGACGCCGTTGACCGCGCCGCACTGGCTGCCGTGATTGGCGCCGAGTACCTGGGTGTCGGCCTGGGGACCGCAGCCTTCATTGCCTTCATCGCGCGCGCCACCAATCCGGCTTTCACGGCTACCCAGTTTGCGTTGTTTACCAGTCTGGCGGCGGTTCCGCGGACTTTCATCAACGCCAGTGCCGGCTGGCTGGCAGAAACGGTCGGCTGGGTCAGTTTCTTCATCTTTTGTTTCCTGCTCGCTGTACCGGGCTTGGCAATGTTGCTCAAGGTTGCGCCATGGAACGAGACGCCTCGGTTGCCGAAGAGCTGATTGTTGCCGCCCGGCGGTTGTCGGCAGATCTTTCACTGCTCGCTTTTGCGCCGCCGGTAAGCCACACTTACAATCCGCTGACCTATGCTTGGCCAGCACACGAGCACTACCTGCGCCGTTATGCCGCCAGCCGCCGGCGAGTGGTATTCCTCGGCATGAATCCGGGTCCTTTCGGGATGGTGCAGACCGGCGTACCTTTCGGCGAGGTCGCCGCCGTGCGCGATTGGCTAGGCATCGAGAGCGAGCCGGGCAAACCGATGGTGGAGAATCCCTGGCGGCCCATCGAAGGCTTTGCCTGCGCGCGTTCGGAGGTGAGCGGGCGACGCCTGTGGGGTTTGTTCCGCACCCGCTTTGGCAGTGCCGAAGCTTTCTTTATCGACCACTTCGTGGCCAATTACTGTCCCCTGGCGTTTTTCGACCGCGGCCGCAACCTGACGCCGGACAAGTTGCCGGCCGCCGAGGCGGCGCCGCTGCATGCTGCCTGTGATGTCCACCTCCGGGCGGTGGTGGCGGCCCTGCAACCGGCCTGGGTGATCGGTATCGGCGCTTTTGCTGAAGCTCGAGCAGCCGAAGCTCTGACGGGAAGCAGGGTGGGGATCGGCCGGGTACTGCATCCGAGTCCGGCCAGCCCGGCAGCCAATCGGGGCTGGGCAGCCACGGCAACTCAGCAGTTGGTCGGGCTGGGCATCTGGAGCTCAACTGAAGCTTTGTAACCTTTGGCCGGCCGAAGCGGCCTTGTTCCGAGGGCAGCGAAAGGCCTATGGGTGTTGTCGCTGAACGTGCCCGATCAGGCCGAGGTCGGCAAGTTCGCGGCGCAACCTGTGCCAGGTGCGCCAGGCGAAGAAGCCGCGCCTGCTCCAGCGCCAGACGCGTCGCGGCTGCAGAATCACCAGCGTAGCCACGCCGGCGGCGACCACTTCCGGGTGCTGCTTCAGGTAGGTGCCGCAGCGGCGTGCGGTGAGAACCAGTCGATCGGCGGTGTCCAGCGTCTCGCCCAGTGGGCGCAATTGCTGGTCGAGGAGCTGGCGCTGCTGGCTGATGCGTTCGATCAGCCGGCCCCGCTCGACGGCCAGGTCAATCAGTTCCTGGTTCATTGTGCGCCGCTCCCTTTAGCTGACGAATGTCTTCGCCAAGCTCGCCGAGGCTGGTCTTGAAGAGGTGCCGGGATCTGTGGGAAAAGTGTCTGAGGGTGATGAAGAAGGCGAGCCCGCCGGCCAAGAAGACCGCGGTCAGGATTGCGAGCAGGGCAACCCGCTCGTTCCAGAAGAGGACGGTCAACAGGAGCACGCCCAGAAGGGTGCCGACCATCAGGCAGAAAGCCCCCATCTGCGCGATGAGCAGCAGATGAAGGGCGTGCAGCTTTTCTTCCTGGAGTTCATTGCCGAGCAGTTCGAGACGTGTCCGCCCGGTGATCAGCAGTGTCGCGGCGCTGTTCTTCGCAGCAGCCAACAGCCCGCCGCTGACAATGCTGGAGGTTTCGCCCATCACTCGTCGGGGCGAATCAACGGCGGCCGATGATCACGCCCAGCAGCAGGCCGACAGCAGCAGCCAGGCCGACGGCGCGCCAGGGGTTCTCATGCACATAGTCATCGGTGGCGCGCGCGGCGGCTTTGGTGCGGTCGACCAGGGCTGCTTCGGCATCGGCCAGCCGGATCCGTGCGTCACGCAGGCGTTCACCGAAGCGCTCGCGCAGGTCTCCCATTTTTTCGCCGGCCACGCCGGCAGTTGCGCGCAGGATTTCCTCTGCGTCAGCGACCACAACCTTCATGTCGGAGACGAGTTTTTGTTTGTTGGCGTTGGAAAGATCGGTAACTTCGGACATGGCAGGCCTCACAGGGGAAGGTGGTGACAGGAAAGGCGTTGGTCTCACATGAGCGCTCGACGAGACACTCACATTATAGAAAACGCGGGTGAAGATCAATGTCCAGAACGAATCGGCAGTGTGTAGTCGTAGTCGATGGTCAATGGGGCATGATCGCTGAAGCGTTGCTCCTTGAAGACTACTGCCCTTTGTGCCTGGGCGGCCAGGCTGGCGGTTGCCAGCTGATAGTCCAGTCGCCAGCCAACGTTCCTGGCCCGGGCCCGTCCGCGATTGGACCACCAGGTGTAGGCTTCATCGGTGGTTGCGGGGTGTAGCCTGCGGTACACGTCGCACCAGCCGCCCTCACCGAGCAGGCGGCTTACCCAGGCGCGTTCCGCTGGCAGGAAGCCCGAATTGCCGCGATTGCTTCGCCAGTTCCTGAGGTCGATTTCCTGATGGGCGATGTTCCAGTCGCCACAGACGACGACATCGCGGCCGCTCAGCGCGAGTTCCGCCAACCGCGGGTAAATCATGTCCATGAAGCGGAACTTGGCCTCCTGACGTTGCCCGGAGCTAGAGCCCGACGGTTGATAAAGCGAGACGACCGAGAGATTGCCGAAATCGGCACGCAGATAGCGTCCCTCGAGGTCAAACTCGGCGTTGTCCAGCTGATGCGCGACCTTGTCGGGTGGTCGCCGGCACCACAGACCGACACCGCTATAGCCTTTCCGGTCGGCGCACCGGTAGTAAGCGTGCAGGCCGGCCGGGACTTTCATTGCCTCGTCGAGATCGGCCAGATGGGCCTTCAGTTCCTGGACGCAGACGAAGTCTGCATGCTGTTCGGCAAGCCAGGGCAAGAAGCCCTTGCGCCATGCCGAACGAATACCATTGAGATTGAGCGTAATGATGCGTAACATAGCTACCCGGTGCTGGGAACGGCTTTGATCGAATCGGTTGGCATGGACTTCCGACAGGAATTTATCGAGTTTGCGGTGGCTCAGGATGTCCTCCGCTTTGGCGAGTTCAAGACCAAGGCGGGCCGCTTGTCGCCCTACTTTTTCAACGCGGGCCTGTTCAACAGCGGTGCGGCGCTTGGTCGGCTGGCCGAATTCTACGTTAGCGCAATCACCGCCAGTGGGATTGTTGCCGACGCCTTGTTCGGTCCGGCGTACAAAGGCATACCGCTGGTCGCCGTGATCGCCGTCGCGCTGGCCAGGGCGGGGCGTAACCTGCCCTTCTCGTTCAATCGCAAGGAGGCCAAGGATCACGGCGAGGGCGGCACGATCGTTGGCGCGCCTTTGGCGGGTCGTGTGCTGATCATCGACGACGTGATTACCGCCGGTACATCGATTCGCGAGTCGGTTGACCTGATCCGCATCGCGGGAGCCTCACCCTGCGGGGTGGTCATTGCCCTCGACCGCATGGAACGGGGGCAGGGCGAATTGTCCGCCGTGCAGGAGGTCGAGCGGGATTACGGGATTCCGGTGGTCGCCGTGGCGACACTCGACGACCTGATGAGCTTCCTGCAGCAGGATGCGCGGTACGGACAGCACGCGGCAGCAGTGGCTGCTTATCGGCAGGAATACGGCATTGCGCGTAGCACCTAGCTGCAGCATTCTGCTGCTGGCTGTTTTCTCGGCGCTGCAGCCCGGCTCGGCTGGCGCGACGATCTTCTGCTGCCATGACGGAACCGGCAAACAGGTGTGTGGCGACATTCTCCCATTGGTCTGCGTTGGACGTACCTACCGCGAGCTTGGTGAGTCGGGGCGGGCGATCAGAACCGTCGAGGCGCCGTTGACCGCGGAGCAGCGAGTTCTGCGTGCGGCTGAAGAGCAGCGCCGAGTCGAGCAAGAACGATTGCTCAACGAGCAGAGGCGGAAGGATCAGGCGCTGCTCAATACCTATGGTAGTGAAAAGGATATCGAGCTGATGCGCAGCCGTGCGGAGCGGGACATTGCCACAGCGATCAAGGCGGCCGAAGACAGGATCGGCGAAATCCGCAGGCAGCGCAAGAAATTCGAGGACGAGGCGGAGTTCTACAAGAACCGCCAACTGCCGGCCGAGGTGAGCAAGGGTCTGCGCGATGCCGATCAGGAGATCAGGGCGCAGGAAACGGTGATCGAGTCGAAGAGGAAGGATCGGGAGGTCATTCGCTTGAAATACGACGAGGATTTGCGGCGTTTTGTCGAACTTTCCAAGCGACCGCCGTCGGCGGCGCGGCCCTGAGGCCGGCCGGGGTAACGGTGCCTGGGTGGGTATAAACGGCTAGTCAGCCGAGTTTCTCGCGCAGCATTTCGTTGACCCGCTGCGGGTTGGCTTGGCCGCGGGTGGCCTTCATGACTTGGCCGACCAGGGCGTTGAACGCCTTCTCCTTGCCCGCCCGGAACTCGGCGATCATGCTCGGGTTGGCGGCCAGCAACTCGTCGATCAGGATGGCCAGTGATCCGCTGTCGCTGATCTGCTGTAGTCCCTGGTTTTGGATGATTTCGTCGGCGGAGCCGCCTTCGCCGATCCAGAGGGTGTTGAACACCTTTTTCGCCATATTGGTCGAGATCGTGCCATCGGCAATGCGCACGATCAGCCCGCCTAGTTGTGCCGCCGCGACCGGCGACTGCGTGATCTCCAGTTCTTCCTTGTTGAGGCGGGCAGTGAGCTCACCCATTACCCAGTTGGCGCAGCTTTTGGCGTTGTCCTTGCCGGCGATGGCAGCCGTTGCTGCGAAATAGTCCGCCAGTTCAAGCGAGCCGGTCAGCACCTTGGCATCGTAGGGCGAGAGTCCCCATTCGGCAATCAGGCGCTCGCGTCGGGCGGTGGGCAGTTCGGGCATCTGCGCGCGAATCTGCTCCACCCACTGGCGGTCGATGACCAGTGGCAGCAGGTCGGGGTCGGGGAAGTAGCGGTAATCGTGTGCGTCTTCCTTCGAGCGCATGGCGCGCGTTTCGCCGCTCTCCGGATCGAACAGGACGGTCGCCTGTTCGACACTGCCGCCATCCTCGAGCGTCGCGATCTGCCACTGCACCTCGAAGTCGATCGCCTGCTGCATGAAACGGAAAGAGTTGAGATTCTTGATTTCACGCCGGGTACCGAAATGCGCCTGCCCGACAGGGCGCACCGAGACGTTCGCGTCGCAGCGGAAGGAGCCCTCCTGCATGTTGCCGTCGCAGATGCCGATCCAGCGCACCAGGGCGTGGAGGGCGCGCGCATAGGCCACCGCTTCGGCGGCCGAGCGCATGTCGGGTTCGGTGACAATTTCCAGCAGTGGGGTTCCGGCACGGTTCAGGTCGATTCCCGAGCGGCCCTGAAACTGTTGACCGACCGCTTCGTGCAGCGACTTGCCGGCGTCCTCCTCGAGGTGGGCACGGGTCAGAAAAACGGTTTTCTCGCTGTCGCCGACCTGAATGGCCAGTCGGCCGCCACGCACCACCGGCAATTCATACTGGCTGATCTGATAGCCCTTGGGCAGATCGGGATAGAAGTAATTCTTGCGTGCGAAGACCGATTTCGGTGCGATTTCGGCATCGACCGCGAGGCCGAAGCGGATGGCGCACTCCACGGCACCCCGGTTGAGCACCGGAAGAACTCCGGGCAGTGCCACGTCCACGGCATTGGCCTGGAGGTTGGGGGCTGCACCGAAGGCGGTCGAACTGCCGGAGAAGATCTTCGCCTGGGTCGACAACTGCGCGTGGGTCTCGATGCCGATGACGACTTCCCATTGTTTCATCACTGCTTACTCACTATCCAAGGTTCAAGGCAAGGACGGTAGCCGCGGCGCAGGTTCTGGCCGGCGCCGGCCGGTTGGCGCGGCAGGTAGTACTCCTGCCGCACCGGCTGGGCAAGGGCTCAGGCATAGTCGCCCGGGCATTGCCGGTGCCAGTCGCTGGCCTGCTGGTAGCGATGCGCGACGTTGAGCAGTCTGGCCTCGGTGAAATAGTTGCCAATCAGTTGCAGGCCGGCCGGCAGGCCACCGGCGAAGCCGCAGGGAATGGAGAGTCCCGGCAGGCCGGCGAGGTTGACGGCGATCGTGTAGATATCCGACAGGTACATCTGCACCGGATCGGACGCCTTTTCGCCAAGCTTGAAGGCGGTGCTCGGGCTGGTCGGCCCGATGATCATGTCGCATTGCCTGAAAGCCTCGGTGAAATCATTGGCGATCAGCCGGCGGATGCGTTGCGCCTGCAGATAGTACGCGTCGTAATAGCCGTGCGACAGGACGTAGGTGCCGATCAGAATGCGGCGCTTGACCTCGGCACCAAAGCCTTGTGCGCGGCTCTTGCAGTACATGTCGTTGAGGTCCTGGTACTCCGGCGCCCGATAGCCGTAGCGCACACCGTCGAAGCGTGCCAGGTTCGAGCTCGCTTCCGCCGGCGCGAGCACATAGTAGGCAGCCACCGACAGTTCCATGCTCGGCAGGCTGACGGCGACCGTTTCAGCGCCCAGTTTACGGTACTCGGCGATCGCCGCGTCGACCAACTGCATGACTGTGGGACTGCAGCCCTCGCCAAAAAACTGTGCCGGAAGGCCGATTTTCAATCCAGCCAGGGGCTTGCTACCGGCGGGGGCTGCCAGTTCGCGGCTGTAGTCCTCGATCGGGCGGTCGAGGCTGGTCGAGTCACGTGCGTCAAAGCCGGCCATGCTGTTGAGCAGGAGTGCGCAGTCGGCCGCCGAGCGGGCGAGCGGACCAGCTTGATCGAGCGACGAGGCGAAGGCGATCATGCCGTAGCGCGAAATGACGCCGTAGGTGGGTTTCATCCCGGTCAGGTTGCAGAG
>NZ_JAEUOL010000159.1 GCF_016789985.1 Accumulibacter sp. | reverse complement strand
TCGTCCCGAGGTCGCCGCCTGGCTCGGCGAGCATGCGGCGCAGCCCCTGACCGTCGGGCAGATGAGCGAGTTTCTCGCCAGCGCCGCACCGACTTCGGAGAAGGCCCTCAGGCGGGCCTTGCGCCGGCTCCGTCAGCGCGTCATGGCGACCCTGATCGTGCGCGACATCGGCGGTGTGGCAGCCTTGAGCGAAGTGGTCGAAAGCATGACCCAACTGGCCGATGTGAGCACCAACTTCGCGCTCGACTTTCTGCATCGACAACTCGTCGAGCAGTTCGGCGAGCCTCTCGACAGTCAGGGACAGCCGCAGCGCCTGCTGATTGTCGGCATGGGCAAGCTCGGCGGGCGCGAACTCAATGTGTCATCGGACGTTGACTACATCTTCGTTTACCCCGAAGAGGGCAGGACGGCGGGTAACGGCCGCCGGATCGACAATTACGACTTCTTCCTCCGTCTCGGCAAGCGCCTGATCGGTGCTTTGGGCGATCACACCGAAGACGGCCAGGTCTTCCGGGTGGACATGCGCCTGCGCCCGAACGGCGATTCCGGCCCGCTGGTCGGCTCGCTTGGTTCGCTGGAAAACTATTTCATTACCCAGGGCCGTGAATGGGAGCGTTACGCCTGGATCAAGGCCAGGGTGATGAACCAGGGTGTCAATCTGCAGCCGCAATGGGTCGAGGCGCTGCAGCGCATCTGCCGTCCCTTCGTGTTCCGCAAGTACCTGGATTTTGGCGCCATCAACGCCATGCGCGACCTGCACGCACAGATACGACGCGAGGTGGCGCGCAAGGAGATGGCCGAGCACATCAAACTGGGGCCCGGCGGAATCCGTGAAATCGAGTTCATCGCCCAGGTCTTTCAACTGATTCGCGGTGGCCGCGAGCCGGCGCTGCAGATCCGTCCGACCCTGAGCGTGCTCGCGCTGCTCGCCGAACGACGCCTCCTGCCGGTCGAGGCCGAGCGTGAACTGGCCGCCGCCTATGACTTTCTGCGTCGTCTCGAACATCGCCTGCAATACGTTGGCGATGCCCAGACGCACCGGCTGCCGAGTGGCGACGACGAGCGTCGCCAGATCGCCGCTTCGCTGGGCTTCGCCGACTGGCCTGCCTTCCTGAACGTGCTTGACATGCATCGGGCCATCGTTGGCCGTCATTTCGAGCAGATTTTTTCCGAACCCGAGGAAGGGCGACATCCGCTGGCCGGCATCTGGGATGGCACGGTGGCCGGCGATGAAGGCCTGGAACGTCTGTCCGCGCTCGGTTTTCGCCAGCCGCAGGCACTGCTTGAACGACTGCACAGCTTCCGGCGTAGCGGCCGCTACCTGCAACTGCCGGCGAGTAACCGCGAGCGCCTGGATGCCCTCGGACCGCGCCTGATCGACGCTGCGGCAGCCACCACGACGCCCGACGCCACCTGGCAGCGCGGCCTCGACTTTCTCGACAAGATCAGTGGCCGCGGTGCCTATCTGGCGCTGCTCCAACAGTATCCGCAGGCACTCAGGAAGCTGGCCGAACTGATCGGCAGTTCTTCCTGGGCAGCCGATTACCTGACGCGTCACCCGATCCTGCTCGATGAACTGCTCGACTCACGCATCTTCGACGTCACCACCGATTGGCTGCAGTTCGGGCAGGATCTGCAGGCGCGTCTGGCGCAACATGTCGGCGACACCGAACGCGAAATGGACATCCTGCGCGAAACCCACCACGCGCAGGTCTTCCACTTTCTGGCGCAGGACATCGCCGGCATGCATACCGTCGAGCACCTGGCCGACCGCCTCAGCGAACTCGCCGACCTCATGGTGCAGACCACTCTCGATCTCTGCTGGCAGAAACTCAGGCACCGGCATGCACATCCCGAACGTCCGCCGCGCTTTGCGGTCGTCGCCTACGGCAAGCTCGGCGGCAAGGAGCTTGGTTTCGCCTCGGATCTCGACCTGGTCTACCTGCATGACGATCCGGAACCAGACGCCGGCGAACTCTATGCCCGCCTCGGCCAACGGATGAGCACCTGGATGTCGAGCCAGACTTCGGCCGGCACGCTCTTCGAGGTCGACCTGCGCCTGCGCCCGAACGGCGATTCGGGGGTGCTGGTCAGTCCGGTCGACGCCTTTCGCGACTACCAGTTGCAACATGCCTGGGTGTGGGAACATCAGGCCTTGACGCGTGCCCGCTTCTGCGCCGGCGATGCCGCCGTCGGCCGCCAGTTCGAGGCCATTCGCATAGAGATTCTGCGTCAGCCGCGTCACCTCGCGACGCTGCGCGAAGAAGTCCTGGCGATGCGCCAGCGCATGCTCGAGCAGCACGCTTCGGGCAGTGACGAGTCCTTCGATATCAAGCATGACCGCGGTGGCCTGATCGACGTCGAGTTCATCGTGCAGTACCTGATCCTTGGCTACGCGCAGCAACATGATCGCCTGTGCGGCAACCTCGGCAATATCGCGCTGCTCGGCATCGCTGCCGAACTCGGTCTGATTCCGGCCGCACTGGCCGAGCCGGTGCAGAGCGCCTACCGCGAGTTCCGCCGCATGCAACACGTCCTGCGCCTCAACGCCGGGCGCCGGGCACGCGTCGAACGTGTCCTGGTCAGCCGCCGTTGCGCAGCGGTGCTCTCCCTCTGGCAGGCGGTGTTCGGGGAGCCATGATCGCCAGGCGGGGCGTCGTCAGGCGCGTCGCGGCAAACCCGGGTGGCGCAGGGGTCACTCTGCGGCGTTCTGCCAAGCAAGCGCTGCAGCGCATCGAGGGCGAGGTGGACAGGACGGTCGGCCGGCTACGATCAGGCGGATGGAGTGCCCCGGGCGGCCTGTCCGCAGGCTTGCGACATGCGTTGCAATGCGGCCTCGAGGGTGGCCAGCGGGCAGCCGAAGTTGAGCCGCACCCAACCGGACAGGCCGAAGTCGGCGCCACTGGACAGGCCGACGCCGGCCGCCTCGAAAAAGGCAGCCGGATCGCCGACCCCGAGGCTGCGCGCGTCGATCCACGCCAGGTAGGTGGCCTCGACATGGCTCATCGCGAGCCCCGGCATGGCGGCCACCGCCGCTTCGACGCGGGCGCGATTGCGCCGCAGGATGTGCAGCAGGTCGCGTCGCCAGTCGTCACAATCGCGATAGGCCGCTTCGGTCGCGGCCAGGCCGAGGATGTTCGCATGGGGCACGATGCCGCGCATGGCGCCGCTGAAGTGGCGGCGCAACGCGGTGTCGGAAATCACCGCGAAAGCACAGCCCAGGCCGGGAATGTTCCAGGTTTTCGAAGGCGCCAGCAGGGTGATGGTGCGCCGCGCGAGCTCGGTGTCGAGCATGGCCAGCGGCAGATGCTGGCGGTCCTCGTCGAGCAGCAGTCCGCAGTGGATCTCGTCCGAGCAGACGATCAGATCATGGCGGCAGCAGAAAGCGCCCAACTGTTCGAGTTCGTCGCGCCGCCAGGCACGTCCGACCGGGTTGTGCGGGTGGCAGAGCAGGAAGAGGCGGCTGTTCGGACGCCGCGCGCCGTGCAGTGCCGGGAAGTCCCAGACCCAGCGGCCATCGACCTGACACAGCGGGGCGGTCGACAGTTGCCGTGCGGAGAGGCGTGGCGCCGACAGGAAGGGCGGATAGACCGGCGTCGCGGTCAGCACGTCGCCGTCGACCGCCCGGCATGCGACATTCAGTGCGCTGACCAGGCCCGGCAGCCACACCAGCCACTCGGCTTCGACCTGCCAGCCGTACTCGCGCCACAGGTGCCCGAGGACCGCCTCGTGCAGTGCCGGCGACGGTTCGGCGTAGCCAAAACAGCCGTGTGCGACGCGCCGTTCGAGGGCGGCGATGATCGCCGGAGGTGACGCGAAATCCATGTCTGCCACCCACAGGGGCAGTATGTCGCGCCCGGCGTACCGGTTCCACTTCAGCGAATCGCCGCCGCGCCGGTCGATGACGCGATCGAAGTCGAATCCTTGCACCACGCCGCTCGGGTTGGCCGCTCAGACTTCGAGGTGCGCGTAAAGCTGGGTGGACAGGTAGCGCTCGCCGAAGGAGGGGACGATCACCACCGTCAGCTTGCCGGCATTCTGCGGGCGACGCGCCACTTCGAGCGCTGCCCAGACGGCGGCTCCCGACGAGATGCCGACCAGCAGCCCTTCCTCGGTCGCCAGGCGGCGCGCCACGGCAAAGGCGTCATCCGCCCTGACGCGCTGCACTTCGTCGTAGATTGCGGTGTTGAGTACCTTGGGTACGAAACCGGCACCGATGCCCTGGATCGGGTGCGGCCCCTTGGGCCCGCCGGACAGCACCGGTGAGGCGTCCGGTTCGACGGCTATGATCTGCAGACCGGGCTTTCTCGCCTTGAGCACTTCACCGACGCCGGTGATGGTGCCGCCGGTGCCGACCCCGGAAACGAAGATGTCGACCTGGCCGTCGGTGTCGCGCCACACTTCCTCGGCGGTCGTCGCGCGATGGATGGCCGGATTGGCCGGGTTCTCGAACTGCTGCGGAATGAAATAGCGCGCATCGGCAGCGGCCATTTCTTCGGCGCGACGAATCGCGCCGCCCATGCCATCCGGGCCAGGGGTCAGCACCAGCTCGGCACCGTAGGCCTTGAGCAAAAGGCGACGTTCGCGGCTCATCGTTTCCGGCATGACGAAACAGCAACTGATGCCGCGCGCGGCGCACACCATGGCGAGGCCGATGCCGGTGTTGCCGGAGGTCGGTTCGAGCACCACCGTTTGCGGGCCGATCCGGCCAGTCGCCTGCGCCGCGTCGATCATCGCCGCGGCGATGCGATCCTTGACGCTGTGTGCCGGATTGTAGAACTCGAGTTTGACGCAGACGCTGCCGTCAAGGCCGGCGGTCAGGCGGTTGAGCCTGACGAGCGGGGTGTTGCCGATCAGTTCGGTGATGTTGCTGGCGATGTTCATGGGAATGATCTCTGGACAATGGGGTTCGAAAAAGGTGGCAAGGCGGTGCCCTACGTTTCTGGCGAGCTGTCTGCGGTGGAGCGCGGTTCAGCCCAGGAACAGTTTGTAGGCCGGATTCTCGCTTTCGTTCCAGTGCGCATAGCCGAGTTGATTGAGGAAATTCGCGAAGTCGCCCATTTCGCTCGGCGGCACCTGCATGCCGACCAGTACGCGGCCGTAGTCGGCGCCGTGGTTGCGGTAGTGGAAGAGACTGATGTTCCAGCCGGCACTCATGCGGTTGAGGAAATTCATCAGCGCGCCTGGTCGTTCCGGAAACTCGAAGCGGTAGAGGATTTCGTTGTTGATGCGTGGCGAGTGGCCACCGACCAGGTGGCGCACATGGCCCTTGGCCATCTCGTCGTCGGTCAGGTCGAGGGTCGGGTAGCCGTGCTTGCGCAGGTGCTCGATCAGGCGCACCGATTCGGCGCGCGAGGCGACCTGGATGCCGACGAAAATGTGCGCATCACGCTGGTCGTTGTAGCGGTAGTTGAATTCGGTGATGTTGCGGGCGCCGATCAGCGTGACGAACTGCTTGTAGGCGCCGGGCCGTTCGGGCAGGGTGACGGCAAAAACCGCCTCACGCTGTTCACCGATCTCCGCGCGCTCGGCGACGAAACGCAGGCGATCGAAGTTGATGTTGGCGCCGGAGGCTGTCGCAATCAACGTCTTGTCCTTCAGTTTGTGCCGCTTGGCGTACTCCTTGGCTCCGGCCACCGCCAGCGCTCCGGCGGGTTCGAGCACGGCCCGCGTGTCCTCGAAGACATCCTTGATCGCGGCGCAGATGGCGTCGGTATCGACCAGCACCATTTCATCGACGAGGGTCTGACAGAGGCGGAAGGTTTCCTCGCCGACGTACTTGACCGCTGCGCCGTCGGCGAACAGGCCGACGTGCTCCAGCCTGACGCGCTTGCCGGCCTGCAGCGAACGCGCCATGGCGTCGGCATCAACCGCTTCGACACCGATGATCCTGGTTTCCGGCCGCACCTGCTTGATATAGGCGGCGACACCGGAGATCAGGCCGCCGCCGCCGACGCAGCAGAAGACGGCATGAATCGGCTTTGCATGCTGGCGCAGGATCTCCATGCCGATCGTCCCCTGCCCGGCGATCACCTCGGGATCGTCGAACGGGTGCACGAAGCTCAGCTTCTCGCTTTTCTCGAGTTCGAGCGCGTGCGCGTAGGCGTCATCGTAGGATTCGCCGGCGAGCACCACTTCGCCACCGCGCTGCTGGACGGCCTGAATCTTGATCTGCGGGGTGGTGGTCGGCATGACGATCACTGCCCGGCAACCGACCTTGGCCGCTGCCAGGGCGACACCTTGCGCGTGGTTGCCGGCCGAGGCGCAGATCACGCCGCGCTTGAGCTTCTCGGCCGAGAGATGGACGATCTTGTTGTACGCGCCGCGCAGCTTGAAGGAGAACACCGGCTGCAGGTCCTCGCGCTTCAACAGCACACGATTTCCCAGTCGGGCCGACAGGCCGGGCGCCGGATCGAGCGGCGTTTCGATCGCCACGTCATAGACCTGGGCGTTGAGGATGCGTGCGAGGTAGTCGGTATGCATGGTGGTGGCTGGGGCGTTCGTCTGACGAAACGCCGGATTCTAGCAGCAGAAGGGGCGCACGGGCCGGGCGCGGCGCGGCAAGCGTGTGTCGCGGGCATCGCCCGCAGGGCGGCAGCGGGTTGCGGGTGCCCGCCGGGTCGGCCGCCGCCACGCCGCAGGGCGAGGACGGACGGCTGTGATGCTGCATTGCAGTAAGTTAGAATGCGCCCTTTGGCAGCAGCCGGGGGCACGGATGAACGCACGCCTGCGCGAGATTCCCTACAACTACACTTCGTTCTCCGACCGCGAGATCGTCATTCGCCTGCTCGGCGCCAAGATGTGGGCGCTGCTCGACGAACTGCGCACCCAACGGGTAACCGGCCGTTCGGCGCGCATGCTCTACGAGGTGCTCGGGGACATCTGGGTGGTGCAGCGCAATCCCTACCTCGAGGACGACCTGCTGACCAGCAGCCAGCGACGTGACGCGCTGGTCGAAGCACTGCGCCACCGCTTGCGGGAAATCGAAAAGCGCCGGCAGGGGAACAATCGGGTGCAGCCCCTGATCGTCGCCGCACAGGAGGCGGTCGACCGTTTTGAACGACACTTCGTCGACACCGCACGCCTGCGCGCCCGGGTGAGCAGGGTGCTGGTGCGGCATACCCGGCGTGACAACATCGCTTTCGACGGTCTGGCACGCGTTTCACATGTCACCGACGCTACCGACTGGCGGATCGAGTATCCCTTCGTCGTCCTCTAC
This sequence comes from Accumulibacter sp., assembly GCF_016789985.1. GTDB lineage: Bacteria > Pseudomonadota > Gammaproteobacteria > Burkholderiales > Rhodocyclaceae > Accumulibacter. The sequence continues at coordinate 45,846 of NZ_JAEUOL010000159.1, read as the reverse complement.
CCGGACAGCGAGGAAGAGATGGCGCCGCTGGTGCGTGACTGCATCGAACTGGGCCTGACCATCATCCCGCGCGGCGGCGGCACCGGTTACACCGGCGGAGCCATCCCGCTGACCCCCCTGTCGGCGGTGATCAACACCGAAAAGCTGGTCGGTCTCGGTGTTGTCGAGGAGATCATGCTGCCCGGCTGCTCCCGTCCTTGCGCCACCATCCGTACTGGTGCCGGCGTCGTCACGGCGCGCGTCGCCGAGGCAGCGGCCGCCGCCGGTCGGGTCTTCGCCGTCGACCCGACCTCGGCTGAAGCCTCATGTATCGGTGGCAACATTGCGATGAACGCGGGCGGCAAGAAGGCCGTACTGTGGGGGACGGCGCTCGACAATCTGGCCTGGTGGAAGATGGTCGATGCCACCGGCCATGAGATGGAGGTGACGCGTCTCGACCACAACCTGGGCAAGATCCACGAGCAGGAAATGGTGCGTTTCGAAATCCGGCGCTTTCGGCGAGACGGACGGACACCTTATGGCCAGCCCGAGATCCTCGAAATTCCCGGTACACGTTTTCGCAAGACGGGGCTCGGCAAGGACGTGACCGACAAGTTTCTCGCTGGCCTGCCGGGCGTCCAGAAGGAAGGAACCGATGGCCTGATCGTCGCCGCCCGCTGGGTGCTGCATCGGATGCCGCAGCACACGCGCACCGTCTGCCTCGAATTTTTCGGGCAGGTGCGCGAAGCGGTGCCGGCGATTGTCGAGATCACCGATTACTTCCGGCCCGGTGGAACGGGTCAGCAGAGCGGCGTGCTGCTGGCCGGCCTGGAACATCTTGATGAGCGTTACCTGCGCGCCGTCGGTTACGCGACCAAGGCCAAGCGTCGGGCGGAAACCGCCGGCCGACCGAAAATGGTGTTGATTGGCGACATCGTAGGTGACGACGAAGCGGCCGTGATGGCCGTTGCCTCGGAAGTGGTGCGCCTGTGCAACCTGCGCAGCGCCGAAGGCTTCATTGCCGTCGATGCCGAAACACGCCGGAAATTCTGGCTCGATCGCGCCCGCACCGCCGCCATCTCGCGCCACACCAATGCCTTCAAGCTGAACGAGGATGTCGTCATTCCGCTGCCCCGCATGGGCGAGTACTGCGACGGCGTCGAGCGGATCAACATCGAACTCTCGCTGCGCAACAAGCTGTCGCTGTGCGACGCGCTGGGCAGCTTCCTGACGGGAGAATTGCCGCTGCATCGGGGTGATGCCGATCTCGACAACGAACTCCTGATCGGCGAACGGCGAACGACGGCGCTCGAGGTGGTGAGCGGCGTGCGCGCCCGCTGGCAGTGGCTGCTCGATCATCTCGATCTGCCGCTGCCGCAGGCCGAAGAGCAGTTCGCCAGCCTCGGCGTGCATGCCGGGACCTTGCGCAACCGGGCGTCGGCGCCGACGCTTTTCCACCGGCTGCAGGATTACTCGGTACGTGTCTCCTGGAAAAACGAACTCGAACCGCAACTCGGGGATATCTTCGATGGCGTCGTCTATCAGCCGGTCCTCGAACGGATCAGCGCGATCCACCGCGAGATCCTGCGCAGCCGGCTGTTCGTCGCCCTGCACATGCACGCCGGTGACGGCAACGTGCACACCAACATCCCGGTGAACTCGGACAACTACGAAATGCTGCAGGCGGCGTATGCCGTGGTCGAGCGCATCATGGCCCTGGCGCGGGCCCTCGATGGCGTGGTTTCCGGCGAACACGGCATCGGCATCACCAAACTGGAGTTCCTCTCCGAGGCGGAAATTCAACCGTTCCGCGATTACAAGGCCAGGGTTGACCCGGCCGGACACTTCAACCAGGGCAAGCTGTTGCCTGGCGCCGACCTGGTCAGGGCCTACACCCCTTCGTTCTCGCTGCTCGGTACCGAGTCGCTGATCATGGAGCAGTCGGAGATCGGCAACATCGCGACGATGGTCAAGGACTGCCTGCGCTGCGGCAAGTGCAAGCCGGTGTGTTCGACCCATGTGCCGCGCGCCAACCTGCTTTACTCGCCGCGCAACAAGATTCTCGCGACCTCGCTGCTGATCGAGGCTTTTCTCTACGAGGAACAGACCCGGCGCGGTGTTTCCTTGCGGCATTTCGACGAGTTCAACGATGTCGCCGACCATTGCACGATCTGTCACAAGTGCGTCACGCCGTGTCCGGTCGACATCGATTTCGGCAATGTCTCGATCCGCATGCGCAACCTGCTGCGCGAACAGGGGAAGAAGAAGTTCGTCCCGGCCAAGGCGGCGGCGATGGCCTTCCTGACCATCAAGGACCCGGCGACGATCAAGCTGGTGCGCAAGCTGATGATCGACTGGGGCTACCGTGCCCAGCGGCTGGCTCACCGGGCAGCCCGGTCGCTCGGCCTGAGCCGCGCGCAGACGCAGCAACCGCCGGCCACTCTCGGTGCGCCGACGCTGCGCGCGCAGGTCATCCACTTCATCAACAAACCGCTGCCCGCCGGGTTGCCCAAGCGCACCGCACGTGCCCTGCTCGACATCGAAGGCGACAAGATCGTGCCGATCATCCGCGACCCCCGGAAGATCGGTGCGGCCGATCACGACGGCGACGCCGTCTTCTATTTTCCCGGCTGCGGTTCTGAACGTCTGTTCTCGCAGGTCGCCCTGGCCACTCAGGCCATCCTCTACGAGATCGGCGCGCAAACGGTGTTGCCGCCCGGCTATCTGTGCTGCGGTTATCCGCAGACGGCGGCCGGCGAGGCCGACCAGGGCCAGGCAATCACCACCGACAACCGGGTGCTCTTTCACCGGGTGGCCAATACCCTCAACTATCTCGATATCCGGACGGTCATCGTTTCCTGCGGCACCTGCATGGACCAGCTCGAGAAGTACCACTTCGACCAGATCTTTCCTGGCTGCCGCCTGCTCGACATCCATGAGTACCTGCTCGAAAAGGGCATCCGGCTCGACGGCATCGGCGGCACACGCTACCTGTATCACGACCCGTGCCACGCGCCGATGCGCACACTGCCGGGCATCCGGGTGGTCAACCAGTTGATGGGTCAGCCGGTCGAACTGTCGGATCGCTGCTGCGGCGAATCGGGGACACTGGCGGTGACCCGTCCCGACGTGTCCACGCAGGTCCGCTTCCGCAAACAGGAGGAGATCGAGAAGGGTGCCGGCCGGCTGCGGGCCGATGGCTTCGACGGCACGCTCAAGCTGCTCACCTCCTGCCCGTCGTGCCTGCAAGGTTTGTCGCGCTACAACGAAGACGCGGGCACCGAGGCGGACTACATCGTGGTCGAAATCGCCAAGCGACTGCTCGGTGACGACTGGATGGTGCGTTACATCAACCAGGCCAACAACGGCGGCATCGAGCGCGTCCTGCTGTAGCGCCGGCCGGCCCGGCTCAGCACTTGCGGACGATCAGGCTGCCGATCGAATAACCGGCTCCGAAGGAGCAGATCAGGCCCAGGTCGCCGGCCGCCAGGTCGGCGCTGTGCCGGTGGAAAGCGATGATCGAGCCGGCCGACGCGGTGTTGGCGAACTCGTCGAGAATCACCGGCGCTTCGTCGGCGGTCGCTTCGCGGCCGAGCAGGCGGCGGCCGATCAACTGGTTCATCGCCAGATTGGCCTGATGCAGCCAGAAACGTCGTACCTGTGCCGGGGCCAGATCGAGACTGGCGAGGTGTCGCGTGATGTGCTCGGCCGCCATCGGGCACACTTCCTTGAAGACGCGGCGTCCTTCCTGGACGAACAGTTGGTCGCGCTCGGTCGGGTCGCGGTCTTCGCAGCGCGACAGGAAACCCGCGTTGTTGCGGATGTTGTTCGAGAAGCTGGTGGCCAGCTGGCTGCCAAGTACTTCCCAGGCGTTCGGCGACGTCGCGGTTTCCAGTCTTTCGACGACGATCGCCGTGCACACGTCGCCGAAGATGAAGTGACAGTCGCGATCCTGCCAGGCGAGATGCGCCGAACAGATTTCCGGATTGACCACCAGCACGCTGCGCGCCGTGTCGCAGCGTATCGCGTTGACCGCCAGTTCGAGCGCGAAGGTGGCCGACGAACAGGCGACATTCATGTCGAATGCGTAGCCCTGGCTGATCCCCAGGGCGCGCTGAATTTCCACCGCCATCGCCGGATAGGGGCGTTGCATGTTGGATGCGGCACAGATCACCGCATCGACTTCGGTGGCGCTGCGGCCGGCCACCACCAGTGCCTCGCCGGCGGCCGCGACGGCCATCTCGGCCTGCATCGACAATTGGTCATTGCCGCGCGGCACGAACTTCGGACGCATGCGCTGCGGATCGAGCACGCCGGCCTTGTCCATCACGTAGCGACGGGTGATGCCGGAGGCCTTTTCGATGAAGTCGACACTCGACTCTTCCAGCGCCGCGACCTCGCCCGCCACGATGCGTGCCGCATTGGCCGCGTTGAACTGGCCGACGAAGGCATTGTAGGAGGTCACCAGCTCTTGGTTGCTGATGGTGTGCGGGGCGGTGTAGAGGCCGCTGGCACTGATCACGACGCGATTCATGCAGATTCTCCGGGGGGTGTCATAGATATTGGCTGACCAGCAGTGCGGCCAGCAGCACGGCGATGGCGCTCAGCAGGTGCCGTTGCTGGCGCTGCGTGCGCGTCAGTTCGGCCAGCAAGGGTGTCAGATCGGGTTCCTTGCGTTCGGCCAGCGCCTGGTAGACCAGGCGCGGCAGTTGCGGCAGGGTGCGTGCCCAGTATGGGGCTTCCTGCTGGATGCCGCGGTGGAAGGCACGTCGCCCGAGCTGCTCGCTCATCCAGCGCTCGAGGAAAGGCTTGGCGGTCTTCCAGAGGTCCAGGTTGGGGTCGAGCTGACGGCCCAGTCCCTCGATATTCAGCAGGGTTTTCTGCAGCATCACCAGTTGCGGCTGAATCTCGACGTTGAAGCGGCGCGAGGTCTGAAACAGGCGGAGCAGGACGCGGCCGAAGGAAATCTCGTGCAGCGGCCGGTCGAAGATCGGTTCACAGACGGCACGGATGGCCGCCTCGAACTCGTCGGCGCGCGTCTCGGGAGGCGCCCAGCCGGCTTCGATGTGCGCCGTCGCGACCCGTTTGTAATCGCGCTGGAAGAAGGCGAGGAAGTTCTGCGCCAGATAATTCTTGTCGTTGTCGGTGAGTGTGCCGACGATGCCGAAGTCCAGCGCGATGTAGCTGCCGTGATGGGGCTCGTCGGTGGCAATGAAGATGTTGCCCGGGTGCATGTCGGCGTGAAAGAAGCCGTCGCGAAACACCTGCGTGAAGAAAATCTCGACGCCGGCTCGCGACAGCGCCGCCAGGTCGATGCCGGCGGCGACCAGCGCCTCGGTCTGGCTGATCGGGATGCCGCGCATCCGTTCCATCACCATCACCGTCGTCGTACATTGATCCCAGTACACCTCGGGCACCTGCAGCAGCCTTGAAGCGCTGAAGTTGCGTCGCAACTGTGAGCAGTTGGCCGCTTCGCGCATCAGGTCGAGTTCGTCGTAGAGATACTTGGCGAACTCGGCAACGACTTCGCGCGGCTTCAGGCGCTTGCCGTCCGACCAGACTTTCTCGAGTACCGTGGCCAGCGTTTCGAGCAGCGCCAGATCGTTGGCGATCACCGTGTGCATTGCCGGGCGCAGGACCTTGACCGCCACCTCATGGCCGCCGTCTTCCGGTCGCAGACGCGCGAAGTGGACCTGGGCGATCGAAGCACTGGCCACCGGGGTCGCGTCGAACTCGGCGAACACCTCGCTGGCTGGTCGACCATAAGCCTTCTCGATCTCGGCCAGCGCCAGTTCCGACGAGAAGGGCGGCACCCGATCCTGCAGTTTGGCCAGTTCGTCGGCGATATCGGGCCGCAGCAGGTCACGCCGTGTGGACAGCACCTGACCGAACTTGACGAAGATCGGCCCGAGCGATTCGAGGGCCTGCCGCAGGCGGACTGCCGAGGGGGTGTCGAAGCGTCGCCAGAAGTGCAGCGCGCGCGACCAGGCGGCCAGACGACCGCTCGGCTCGTGCTCGAGAATCATTTCGTCGAGGCCGTAGCGGCTCGCAATGCTCAGAATTTTGGCGAGGCGGAAGAGTCGCACGGCGGGCAGGGACCTGGCGGTCGGCAAAGCAGCGAGTTTACACAGAAACGGAGTCCCTCGCTCCGCATCGTTCGCCCGGGCGCCGGTCGGGCGTCGTATAATCAGAGGCTTGACCCGATTCCTTGATTGATGCACCGCGATGAGTTCCGATCTGAAGTCCCATCTCGCCGAACTGATGCGCGCCGCGCTGCTCAGCGTGGCGCCCGGCGAAGCCGATACGCCGATCCACATCGAGCGTCCGAAACAGTCCGCGCATGGTGATTTTTCCTGCAATCTGGCGATGCAGTTGGCGCGTCCGCTGAAGCGCAACCCGCACCAACTGGCCCAGTTGCTGGTTTCGGAACTGCCGTATTCGAACTGGCTCGACAAGGTGGAAATTGCCGGCGCCGGCTTCATCAACTTTCGTCTGGCCCCCGCAGCCCGGCGCGAGGTGTTGCGCAGCATTCTCGACGAGGCTGCGGCCTTCGGGCGCTCACCAGCCGGCGCTGGGCGCAAGGTGTTGATCGAGTTCGTTTCGGCCAACCCGACCGGCCCGCTGCACGTCGGGCATGGCCGCGGCGCCGCCTATGGCGACAGTTTGTGCAAACTGCTGGCCTACGCCGGCTGGGATGTGACCAGCGAGTACTACGTGAACGACGCCGGCCGCCAGATGGACATTCTTGCCCTGTCCACCTGGCTGCGCTACCTGGAGCTGTGCAGCCCGCCGGGCGAGCCCGTGGCTTTTCCGCCGAATGCCTACCAGGGCGACTACGTGCGCGCCATGGCCCGGCAGATGCTGGCCGCGCATGGTGGACGCTACCAGCACCCTCCGGCCAGGGTGGGCGAGGCTACGCCGGGTCTGCCCGACCCCGCGCGCACCGATGCCGAAGCGGCGCGCCAGCGTGAGGCGCAACTCGACGCATTGATCGCCAATGCCCGCAAGCTGCTGGGCGAGGACTGGAAATACGTGCACGATTTCGTGCTGGCCGAGCAGCTCGCCGACTGCCGCAGCGATCTCGAAGAGTCGGGCGTGCATTTCGACGTCTGGTTTTCCGAGCAGTCGCTGTTCGCCACCGGTCTCGTCGCACGCTGCGTCGAGCGACTCGACAAAGCTGGTCATCTCTATGTGCAGGACGGTGCCCGCTGGTTCCGTTCGACTGCGTTCGGCGACGAGAAGGACCGTGTCGTGCAACGCGACAACGGTCTGTACACCTATTTCGCGTCCGACATCGCCTATCATCTCAACAAGTACGAGCGTGGTTTCGACCGCCTGATCAACGTCTGGGGCGCCGATCACCACGGCTACATTCCTCGCGTCAAGGGCGCGCTCGCCGCGCTCGGCATCGACCCCGCCGTACTCGATGTGGCTCTGGTGCAGTTCGCGGTGCTCTATCGTTCCGGCTGGAAGGCGCAGATGTCGACCCGTTCGGGCGATTTCGTTACCCTGCGCACCCTGCGCGAGGATGTCGGCAACGATGCCTGCCGCTTCTTCTATGTGCTGCGCAAGTCCGACCAGCACCTCGATTTCGATCTCGATCTCGCCAAGAGTCAGTCGAACGACAACCCGGTCTACTACATCCAGTACGCGCATGCACGCGTCTGCTCGGTGCTGACAAGCTGGGGCGGCGATCTGGAGCAGCTCTCTGCGGCCGACCTCGCCTGTCTCGATGGCCCGCACGAATTGGCCCTGGTGGTCCGGCTGGCCGAGTTTCCGGAGGTGGTTGAAGCGGCTGCACAGGAGCTGGCGCCACATCTCGTCGCTTTCTACCTCAGGGATCTGGCGGCCGAATTCCACAGCTACTACAATGCCGAGCGCATACTGGTTGATGCGTCGGCGCTCCGCCTGGCGCGTGTGGCGCTGGCCGCTGCCGTACGGCAGGTGATTCGCAACGGCATGACGATTCTGGGTGTTGCCTGTCCGGAGTCGATGTAATCAGAGAGTCCAGAGGATTTCCATGAGTCGTGACATGAGACCCCGCAAGGCGCTGCCGAACAGAAAATCGGCTGGCGGAACGCTGTTCGGCCTGTTCATCGGACTGGTCATTGGCGTGATTGCCGTCGCTGGCGTCGTCTGGTACGTCAACAGGGCGCCCTTGCCCTTCACCACAACGGGACAACAGCCGAAGCTTGCGCCGCCGGTTGCCGGCAAGCCGGCGGCCCAGGCGGCTCCCGAAGTACCGCCCGTCGCCTCTGCTCCGGCCCCCTTGCCCGGCAAGCCCGGCGACCCGATTGTCGAAAAGCCGCGTTTCGACTTCTACAAGATTCTGCCCGGCAAGGCGGAGGCGATTCCGGATCCAAAGCCGGAGGAAGTCAAGCCAGCCGACAAACCGGCGGTCAGCAAGTCAGGCGAGATCAAGCCGATCGAGACCAAGGGGATCGAGACCAGGCCGATCGAGACCAGGCCCTCGGGTGAGGCGAAATCGGCGGACGCCAGGCCGGCAGAGAGCAAACCCGTGGAGAGCAAGTCTGCGGCCGGCAAGCCACCCGAGGGCAAGAATGAAAACACGCTGAAGGAGCCGATTTACCTGCAGGCCGGTTCTTTCCTGAGTGCCAGTGATGCCGACAACCAGAAGGCGCGCCTGGCGTTAATGGGAGCGGAAGCGAGGATCCAGCAGGTGATGCTGCAGGACAAGGTGTGGTATCGCGTCCGGCTCGGGCCGTACCACAAAATGGACGAGGTGAACCATTTGCGCGCCGATCTTGCCAAACAGGGCATCGATGCCAACGTGGTGCGCAAGGACTAGGAAGGAGTGAATTCATGCAGCTACGTATCAGCGGATGGGTATTGGCCGTCATTCTTGCCATGCTGGCGACACTACCGGCGAGAGCGCAGCTCGCGGTCGGCCGCGACTACGTGCCGATCGTGCCGGCGCAGTTGACCGACAATCCCGCCAAGATCGAAGTCCTCGAGTTTTTTTCCTATGGCTGCCCGCATTGCAGCGAGTTTCACCCCATAGTCAGCAAGTGGTCGTCCGCTCTGCCGGCGGACGTCGTCTTCAAACGTGTGCCGGTGAGCTTCGGCCGACCGCAATGGGCGACGCTTGCCAAACTGTTCTACGCACTGGAGGCTAGCGGTGACCTGACCAGGCTCGATGCGGCCGTCTTCGATGCACTGCACAAGAAAGGGGCCAGACTGTACGACGACAAGAGCGTCATCGACTGGGTGACCGCGCAAGGCATCGACGGCAAGAAATTCGCCGACGCCTACAACTCCTTCGGGGTAATCAGCAAGGTCAAGCGGGCCGACCAGATGGCGCAGTCGTACAAGATTCAGGGCGTCCCGGCCATGGCGGTGGATGGCAAGTACCTGGTCACCGGCAAGGAGATCAAGGGTCTGCCCGACCTGGTCCTGCTGACCGACCAGGTGATCGACCTGGCACGTCGTGATCGCAGCAAGAAATGATCCTGGCCTAGTCCGGGCACGTGCCGCCGGTGGGGGAGCTGTTCCCTCCGGCGACCGGGACTTTCCCGTGCCCTAATCCGCCCGGCCTTGCTCAAGGTTTTCATCAGCGGTGCCTCGTCGGGCATCGGCGGTGCCTTGGCCGAATACTATGCGGCCAACGGGGCACGCCTCGGTCTTTGCGCGCGGCGGGCGGAATTGCTGCATGGCCTGGCTGCGCGCTGGCCAGGGCAGATCGACTGCTACCCGCTCGACGTGACCGATGCCGTGGCGCTGCGCACGGCGGCGGAGGACTTCATCGCGCGCTTGGGTGCTCCCGACGTGGTGATCGCCAACGCCGGGGTGTCGGCCGGGACACTGACCGAATGCGCCGAGGATCTCGAAGTCATCCGGCGGATCATGGAGGTCAACTGCTTTGGTCTGGCAGCCTGCTTCTCGCCGTTCATCGGCGCCATGCGCCGGGCCGGCGGTGGCCGCCTGGTCGGGATCGCCTCGCTCGCCGGGATTCGTGGTCTGCCGGGGGCGGCAGCCTACTGCGCTTCGAAAGCTGCGGCCATCTGTTATCTCGAGAGCCTGCGCGTCGAGCTGCGCGATTCCGGGATCAGGGTGATCACCATCTGTCCCGGCTACGTCAGAACGCCGATGACCGCGGACAATCCCTTCCCGATGCCCTTCCTGATCACCGCAGAAGCGGCGGCAAGGGCTTGCGCCCGGGCGATCGCGCGGGGTGGCAGTTATCGGGTGGTTCCCTGGCCGATGGCGATCGTGAGCAAGTTGTTGCGCTTGCTGCCCAACCCGCTCTACGACCGGCTGTTCGCCCATGTGCCCCGCAAGCCGCGCGGCATGCCGCAGCGCTAGACACGCGCGGATTGTTGCGGGAGTTGTTTTGCAGTTATGCTTGGGCCTCAAGCGCTGACCAGTCGGATGGCGAAGTTGCCGGGTGGTAGGGACGGGAACCAATCGAGGGCGGCAACAGAAAGTCCAGACAGAAAAATGAGACGAAATCCGGTTGCCCGGAGCCTGCGGTCAAGCGCGGTCGGGCCATTCCTCTTTGAGGACAACCCTGTCCTGCGCTCTTCGGGCGTGATCACGCAGGCTGTAAGCTTGTGCAGCGTCGCTGGGTCGGCGGTGCTGCGTTGAGCGACCGTGGATTACCCGCCGTCACCATGCTCGAGCATCTTCAGCGCTCCAGACAGACCGTGCAGCACTTGACGACCTGCAACTACGGCAGCTTTCGTGGCTGGGTGCGACACCTTCTGGCGCAGCTCGAATGGGTGAGCGGACGAGTCGATCGTTTCCTGCGGATCGATCCCGGTCGTACCCAACGCTTGGTGTTCGTCTGCCTCGGCAACATCAATCGCAGTGCCTTTGCCGAGGGCGTGGCGCGCAGCCACGGGGTGCGGGTCTGTTCGCTGGGTCTGGCCACCACCACCGGGGTGCCGGCCTACGTGACCGCGGTCAACACGGCCCGGCGTTTCGGCATCGACCTGTCGTCCCACGGCGCCACGGACTTCGGCGATTTCGCTTACCAGCCGGGTGACCTGATGCTCGTCATGGAGATCCGTCACGCCCATCGCTTGATCGCCAATGGCATTCCGCCCGACGCCATCGTGCTGCTCGGTGCCTGGTCGAGTCCTCGCCGGCTGCATCTGCACGACCCTGCCCTGATTCCGGAAGAGTACTTCATGACCTGCTTTGCGCTGATTCATTCGGCCGTGATCAATCTGGTCGGGGACTTGCGCTCCGCCGGCAGCCCGTGCACCCTGCCGTGAAGGTCCTGCTGAGCTTTGATATCGAGGTCTGGTGCGGCGGCTGGGCGCGCCTGGACGAAACCTTCCCCGCGGCCTTCGACCGCTATGTTTACGGTCGTTCATCCCAGGGTGAATATGCCCTGCCGAAGACGCTCGAGATGCTCAATGCCTGCGGGTTGCGTGGAGTATTCTTTGTCGAACCGCTCTTTGCCGCACGTTTTGGACTGCATCACCTGGTGACCATCATCGACCTGATCCGTAATGCCGGGCAGGATGTTCAATTGCATCTGCATCCGGAGTGGACCGACGAAATCTCGCCAGCGATCATTCCCGATAACCGGGTGAAGCGGCAACACATGAGCTACTACACACTCGTCGAGCAGAGCGCGCTGATTGCACGTGGCAAGCAGATGCTGCTGGAGGCAGGGGCGGGTCCGGTCAACGCTTTCCGCGCTGGCAACTTCGGCTGCAATCGCGACACTTTTCGCGCTCTGGGGGAGAATGACATCGGCTTCGACAGCAGCCTGAACGCGAACTACGAGGTCAGTGGTGCGGACCTGTGCGATGGCCCCTGGCGCTTGCTGCCGTCGGTGATCGAAGGCATCAGCTCGTTTCCTGTCTCGCTGTTTGCCGACGGTCTGGGCAAGACACGCTCGGCGCAGGTGGGCGGCTGCAGCTTCGCCGAACTGCGCGATGCCATCGAAAATGCCGCCATGGCCGGCCACGACGAATTCGTCATCGTGTCGCACAACTTCGAAATGCTCAAGCCGAACAGTGCGCAGCCGGACCCGGTTGTCGTTCGGCGCTTTGCCAGGCTTTGTCGCTATCTCGGAGACAACAGCCAGCATTTGCCGACCGCCCTGTATTCCGACTGCCGCGTCGGGAGCAGCCGGTCTGAAGCCGCACCACCGCGCGTCGGACTGTCTGCAACCCTGCAGCGTCACTTCGAGCAATTGCTGAGGCGTTTCTGAGGGAGCGAGATGAACGGCGTTCTCGATAGCCGGTGGCCACCCTGCGTCGTGCTGGGTCTGGAGACCCAGATCGGCTTGTGCGTCGTGCGTGAGCTTGGGCGTGCCGGCGTGTCGGTGATTGGTATCGCACAGGAAGAGGACGCGATCGGATTGTGTTCACGCTACCTGACGACCGGCATGGTGGTCGGCGAAGCACGCAGCGAAGCGCTGCTGCAGGCAATACGTGCGATTGGAGAGCGCTTCGGACCGTGCCCTCTGCTGGCCATCTCGGAGGCCAATCTGGATTGGCTGAGCAGGCATCGTGAGTCACTTGGTCAGGTGACGCCGGTCGTACCCGAAGCCGCCGCACTGCGTATCGTCCTTGACAAGCAGTCCACACTGGACGTGGCGCGCGCGGTTGGCATCGATACCCCCGTTTCGATACAGCCGCAGCCAGGTTGGCAGATGGATGATCTTGTGAGCCGCTGCCGCCTGCCGGTGGTGCTCAAGTGGAGTGATCCGAACGCCGTGGTGCGTGAGCTTGAGAGCCACGGGCTGCCGCTGCTCAAGGCAGAGTATGTGCACACCCGCGCCGACTTGCAGGTCGCGCTGTCTCGTTACTCGGCGATTGGTCAATGGCCATTGGTCCAGGAATACTGCGCGGGCTACGGTCTCGGCCAGTTCTTCTTCATGCACCAGGGACAGGCCCTGCGCCGTTTTCAGCATCGGCGGGTTGCCGAATGGCCACCGGAGGGTGGCTTCTCGAGCGTCTGTGATGCGGTGCCGCTGACTGAACATGTCGATCTGCAGGAACGATCGATTGCCCTCCTGAGGGCGATCGGCTGGGAGGGCGTCGCAATGGTCGAATATCGCTACGATCCGCTCCGTTGCGCAGCCCGGCTGATGGAGATCAACGGTCGCTTCTGGGGGAGTTTCCCGCTGGCCTATCATGCCGGCGCCGGTTTTGCGCTGCTTTGCTATCGTCAGGCGGCGGGTCTGCCGCTCGCCGAGCTGGACGTGGCGCCGCGCTCGGATTTGCGCTGCCGTATGGTGGCGACCGAGTTGAAGCGGTTGTCGCGCATCGTTCTCCGGCCGGGCCTGATTGCCGATCCGTGTTTCCGGATCCGGCCGTGGCAGGAAGTGTGGCGCTTCGTGCAGGATTTCTTTCGCCCGACGGTCAGGTACTACGTCTGGTCTCTGAATGATCCGCGGCCCTTTTTCGCCGACCTGCGCAATCTGTTGCGCAACGCCTGACAGCTTTCCTGAACGGGCGGTCGGCGAGACCGCCAGGCGGCACCGAGTTTCTACCAGTCGATCGGCTGGCCGTCACGGAAGAAGCCGCCGCTCGGGCCGTCATCCGGCAGCAGCGCTGCCCAGACGATACCGCGGGCGCCCTCGTCGGCGCTGCGGGTCGCCTCCTCACCGCCCATCGCGGTGCGGCACCAGCCCGGGCAGACGGCGTTGACCTTGATCGGCGTGCCTGCGAGTTCCTTTGCCGTCAGGCAGGTCAGCGCGTTGAGCGCCGCCTTGGACATCCGGTAGCCCGGCCAGAAGCCGCCCATGTCGCTCAATTGTCCCATCCCCGACGAGACATTGACAATGCGCCCCCAGCCGTTCTCCCGCATCAGCGGCACGCAGGCCTGCTGCAGGCGCAATGGGGCGAGCGCATTGCAGTCGATCGTCGCGGCGACCACCTCCGGGGCGACCGTGAATACACTGGCGCCCTGTGGCGCGGCAAAGTCGCGCGGTTCGAGAAAGACGCCGGCATTGTTGATCAGGATGTCCGTTCGCCCGAACTCGCGCCGCAGGCGGGCAGCGAGCGCTGCGACGGCGCTCGCATCGGTCACGTCGGCGGCATGCGGCAGAACGTCATGGCCGCTCGCCTGCAGTTGTGCGGCCGCCGCAGCGATCGATTCGGCGTGGCGCCCGACCATCAGGACGACGCAGCCGGCCGCCGCCAGATCACGCGCCACTGCCAGGCCGATGCCTCGTGCCGCACCGCTCACAACGGCAACTTTCTGAGCTAGCATCCTTTCCTCCTGTTTGTCCGTGGAAGTCTCATCATGCAATGGTCTGATGCGCTGGGCAAGGCGCACCTCCGCTATCCGGGTACGCCGCGCATCGTTTCCCTGGTTCCGAGCCTGACCGAGCTGCTGGTGGCCCTCGGGCTGGCCGAGTGCCTGGTCGGCCGCACCGGTTTCTGCATCCATCCGCGTGCGGTGGTACGACGAATTCCCAAACTGGGCGGCACCAAGGGTTTCGACCGCGGCAAGCTGCGCGCGTTGCGTCCCAGCCATGTGATCGTCAATATCGACGAGAACCGGCGCGACGAGGTGGACGCCCTGGCCGAATTCGTGCCGCACCTGATCGTCACCCATCCGCTGGCCGCGCGCGACAACCTCGATCTCTACCGTCTGCTGGGTGGCGTGTTCGACCGGCAGGAGCAGGCCGCAGCACTGTGTGCGGAGTTCGAGCGCGAATGGGCGGCGCTCGCCGCGCTGGCCGACACGCTGCCGCGCCAGCCGGTGCTCTACCTGATCTGGCGCGATCCGTGGCTCAGCGTTGCGCGCGATACCTACATCTCGCGCATGCTGGCCGCCGCCGGCTGGGACACACTGCCACCCGCCAGCCCGCTGCGTTACCCGCCGGTCGAGCTGCCGGCCGTCGCCGGCGAGGCAGAGATCGTCTTTCTCTCGACCGAACCCTACCCCTTCCGGGAGCGCCACTTGCGGCAGTTGCAGGAGCAACTGCCGGCGACGCGCTGCACCCTGATCGATGGCGAGATGGTTTCCTGGTACGGCAGCCGGGCGGTCGCCGGTCTGGCCTATCTGCGGCAACTCAGGAGCCGCCTGGCCGAATCGGCTGGAAATTGACCAGCATCAAGCCTTGCCGGGCCGGCGTGACTATACTGGCGAGCTTCGTTGACGAGGTTTCCATGACACGTCGCACTGTACCCCAACTGATTTGCCCCGCCGGCAGCCTGCCGGCACTCAAGGCGGCGGTCGACCACGGCGCCGATGCGGTCTATCTTGGCTACCGCAACGACACCAACGCACGCAACTTCGCCGGGCTCAATTTCGACCACAAGGCGATGGTCGAAGGAATCCGCTACGCTCATTCGCGCCAGCGCCAGGTATTGATGGCGATCAATACCTTCGCACAGCCCGGTCGTTTCGCCGACTGGCAGCGTGCCGTCGATGGCGCGGCCGATCTCGGCGTGGACGCGGTGATCCTGGCCGACGTCGGCCTGCTCGACTATGCCAGCCGTCGTCACCCGGCGCTGCGTCTGCATCTCTCGGTGCAGGGCTCGGCGACCAGCTACGAGGCGGTGAATTTCGCTCATCGCGAGTTTGGCGTCCGACGAGCGGTGCTGCCACGTGTGCTGACGCTGGCACAGGTCGAGACAGTGATTCGCAACACACCCGTGGAGATCGAGGTTTTCGGATTCGGCAGTCTGTGCGTCATGAACGAGGGCCGCTGCTGGCTCTCTTCCTATGCCACCGGCGAGTCGCCGAATACGGTTGGCGCCTGTTCGCCGGCCAGATTCGTGCAGTGGGAAAGATCGCCCGGCCAGATGCAGACGCGGCTGAACGGCATCCTGATCGACTGCTTCGCCGACGACGAGCCGGCCGGTTACCCGACGCTGTGCAAGGGACGCTTCGAGGTACAGGGCGAAACCTATTACGCGCTCGAAGAGCCGACCAGCCTCAACGTGCTGGAAATCCTGCCCGACATCGCCGCAATCGGCGTCGCCGCGATCAAGGTCGAAGGCCGCCAGCGCAGCCCGACCTACGTCGCGCAGGTCACCCGTACCCTGCGGGCGGCGCTCGACGAACTGGCGCGCGACGCCCAGCGCTTTCACGTCAGGTCGGCGTGGCAGGCCGAGCTGGCCAGGTTGGCCGAGGGCAGCCAGGTCACCCTGGGCGCCTACAATCGGCCGTGGCGATAGGGAAGGGCTGAACGATGAAACTCTCGCTCGGACCGCTGCTCTACTTCTGGCCGAAACATGAGGTCTTCGAGTTCTATGCCGAGATGGCGGAGAACCCGGCGCTCGACATCATCTACCTGGGCGAAGTGGTCTGCTCGCGTCGCCAGCAGATTCGTGGCGCCGACTGGCTGGGGCTGGCGCGCGACCTCGCCGGGGCGGGCAAGGAGGTGGTCATCTCGGCACAGGCGCTGCTCGAATCGGAAAGCGACCTCAAGGCGCTGCGCCGCCTGGCCGACGAACTGAGCGAGATCAGCGCTTGCTGGCTCGAAGCCAACGACCTCGGCGCGGTGAACATCGCCGCCGGCCGCCCCTTCGTCGCCGGTCCTCATCTCAACATCTACAATGAAGTGACGCTGGCCACCTATGCCCGCTTTGGCATGCGCCGCTGGGTGCCACCGCTCGAAGCTGACCGCCGGCTGATCGAGACACTGCACCGCAGTCGTCCGGCTGGCGTCGCCAGCGAAGTGTTCGTCTTCGGCAAGCTGCCGCTGGCTTTCTCGGCCCGCTGTTTCACCGCCCGTCACTACAGCCTGAACAAGGACGACTGCCAGTTCAAGTGCCTCGACCACCCGCAGGGCATGACCCTGCGCACCCGCGACGGGCAGCCTTTCCTGACCATCAACGGGATTCAGACGATGTCGGCACAGACCTACAACCTCCTGCCGCAGGTGCCGGAGCTACTGGCGATGGGCGTCGAGGTGCTGCGCATCAGCCCGCAGCCGCAGGCCATGAAGGCGATCATTGCCGCTTTCGACACGGCACGTCGCGGCGCCGCGGTCGCTCCCGACACCGCCGACTGGGCAGACGACGGACTGGTCAACGGCTACTGGTTCGGCGAGCCCGGAATCGCGCAGCACCAGTCTCCGGCTTTCGCTCCACTGCAAGGAACCCGCTGATGACCCAGGGCTTCTCGATTCCCCGTTTCACCCTGCCGCGCATGCTCTCGACGATCGGCGCGCACCTGCCGCAATGGCCGCACTCACTGGCTCTGGCCAGCGCACTCAACGCCGCGGCCAGACTCGGCGTGCTGCCCGCAGACAGTCTCGCCCTGCTCGCGGGACGAAGCTTCGTCGTCGAAGTTCTGGACGCTGGCGGGCAGGCCTGTTTCACCTACCGGGGCGGCCTCTTCCGGCCACTATTGACTGCTCCGGCGGCGCCCGACCTGTGCTTCCGGGCCAATCTCTCGGCCTTCCTGCAACTGCTGGTACGCCAGGAGGACCCGGATACCCTGTTCTTCAACCGCGAGCTGACGATCGTCGGTGACACCGAACTGGGCCTGCTGGTCAAGAACATGCTCGACGCCATCGAGTGGCCGCCGCTCCCCCGGTTGCCGATTTTTCGCCATTGAGCCGGCGCGGCGGGCAATCCGCCGTGGCCGCCGCGCGCCATGCGACCGCCATTGACGGCTAGCCGCGGCCTCGTCCAGGGCATTGCCTGCGCCCTCGCTGCCGGACTGCTCTGGGGCCTGGTGTTCGTCGTTCCCCTGATGCTGCCCGACTACCCGCCGGTGATCCTCTCCTTCGGCCGCTACCTTGGCTTCGGCGTCATTGCGCTGCTGCTCGCCTGGGCCGACCGTGCGCACCTGCTCCGCCTGCAGCGCCAGGACTGGCGAATGGCCTTCGAGCTGGCGCTGGTCGGCAACCTTCTGTATTACGTCTTCCTGTCGGCAGCGATCCAGTTGGCCGACGCACCCCTGCCGACGATGCTCATCGGCACCCTGCCGATCGTCATTGCCATCGTCGCCAACTTTGGCGGCGACGCCCTGCCGTGGCGGCGCCTGTTTCCTTCCCTGGCGGTGCTGGCGGGTGGCATCGCACTGGTGAACCACCATGAGATGGCCCTGCTCGGCGCGCAGCGCAGTGTTCACGACTACCTTCTCGGCGGGCTGCTGGCGATTGCTGCGGTCGCCGCGTGGACCTGGTATCCGGTGCGCAATTCGCGCTGGCTGCGCCAGCGACCGGCGCTGAACTCGGGCACCTGGGCGCTTGCCCAGGGGTTGGCGACACTGCCTCTGGCAGCGATCGGGATGGCCGCCGCCGGACTCTGGCCAATCGACGGCTTCGACTATCCGCTCGGGCCGCAGCCGCTGCGCTATGTCGGCCTGATGCTGACCCTCGGCCTTTGTGCCTCGTGGCTCGGCACACTGCTCTGGAACCGCGCCAGTCAGTTGCTGCCCACCGGCCTGACCGGCCAGTTGATCGTCTTTGAAACACTCGCCGCCTTTGCCTACGCTTTCGTCTGGCGAGGCGCGCTGCCGGGCGGCAGCGCGCTGCTGGGCATCGCACTGCTGGTCACTGGTGTCATCCTCGGCGTGCGTGCCTTCCGGGCGGCCTGAGAAGCACACGACTCCAGGTGCCTCGCCCGGCGCATCGGGCGATGTGCGATGATGGATGCGTTGCAGCCCGGATCGTCGCGGCTGCCCCTCGCGCCGGGATGGCGCCAATCATCGGAGGTGACCCATGCGCGTTTTTCAGATTCAGGATGACTGGGGAATGGCGAATCTCAAGCTCGCCGAACGACCGCAGCCCGAGCCGGGGCCGGGCCAGGTGCTGCTGCGCATGCGCGCCGCCTCGCTCAATTACCGCGATCTGGTCGTGCCGGAGCGCGGCTATGGCAGCTTCACCGGCACGTTGCCGCTGATTCCCGTTTCCGACGGCGTTGGCGAGGTCGTCCAGGCCGGTCCCGGGGTCAGCCGGGTGAGGGTTGGCGACCGGGTCTGCCCGACCTTCTTCCAGGGCTGGATCGCCGGCGATCCGGACCTCGGGCGGATGACCGGGTCGCTCGGCGGCCCGATCGACGGAACGATGGCGGAATTCATGTGCCTCTCCGAGCAGGGCGTCGTGAAGGTGCCCGCCTACCTCAGCGATGTCGAAGCGGCAAGCCTGCCTTGTGCGGCGCTGACCGCCTGGAGCGCGCTGGCCACCCACGGCAGGGTGAGCCCGGGCGAGCGGGTGCTGATTCAGGGGTCGGGCGGTGTGGCGCTGTTCGCGCTGGCTTTCGCCAAGCTGGCCGGCGCCCACGTCACCATGATCTCGTCGAGCGATGCGAAGATCGAGCGCTTGCAGGCGCTGGGCGCCGATGCAACGATCAATTACTCGACGACTCCGGAATGGTCGAAGCCGGCGCGCGAGATCACCGCTGGCCGTGGTTTCGATCACATCGTCGAACTCGGCGGCGAGAAGACGCTGCCGCAGTCGCTGCGCTGCATCCGCCCGGGTGGCAGCCTGTCGATGATCGGCGTTCTTTCCGGCTCGTCACTGTCCACGCCGCTGGGTCTGATCATCACCCGCCAGGTGCGGCTGCAGGGGATTACCGTCGGCCACCGCGACGGCTTCGAGGCAATGCTGCGGGCGCTCGAACAGCATCGGCTGCCGGTCATCGTCGACCGCGTGTTCGAGTTCGCGGCGCTGCATGAGGCGCTGGCCTATCTCAGGAGCGGCGCGCAGTTCGGCAAGATCTGCATTCGCCATCCGGATTAGCGCGCTGAGGCAGTCGCTCAGACGAAGAGAAAGTCGGTGCCGAGCAACTGCGTTTGTCCGACGATCTGCAACTGGCTACCGCCGATATCGAGCACGAGGTCGGCGCCCGCCATGCGGACCCAGTCGTCGCCGGTCTGCACGATGCCGTCGTGATTGGTGTCGAGGTCGGCAAAACCGGCCAGGCCGGGCGCACTGCTCAACTGAATCAGGTCCTCGCCGCGCGTGAAGTCGATGACCTTGTCCGAGCCGGTGCTGCGGTCGAAAACGAAGCGGTCGGCGCCCCCCGCGCCCGAGAGGAGATCGTTGCCGACTCCCCCGTTGAGCGTGTCGGCGCCGAGCCCGCCGTTCAGCGTGTCGTTGCCCTCGAGACCGCTCAGCAGGTCGTTGCCGGCGTTGCCGCGCAGACTGTTGGCCAGCTCGTTGCCAGCCAGCGTCGCGGCGCTGGTGACATTCAGATAGAGGTTCTCGACGTTGGGCTGCAGCGTGAAATCGCCGTAGCAGTACACGCTGTCGCTGCCCGCGTTCAATGCCTCGATGATCGTGTCGCCAACCCCGGCATAGTAGGTGTCGTTGCCCTGGCCGCCACTGAGCAGGTTGGCGGCGCTGTTGCTGTTGCCGTAGAGCGTGTTGGCGAGGTCGTTGCCGCTGCCGGCGATGGCGGCGCTACCGGTCAGGGAAAGCCGTTCGAGATTGGCACCGAGCGCCCAGTCGATGCTGCTATTGACGGTGTCGCGACCATCGCCGGGCAGCAGTTCGACGACGCCATCCAGCGCGTCATCGACGTAATAAGTGTCGTCGCCGGCGCCGCCGTACAGGGTGTCGCCGCCGCTGCCGCCATTCAGCGTGTCGTTGCCTTCGAAGCCCCACAGCAGGTCGTTGCCGGCGTTGCCGCGCAGACTGTTGGCCAGGTTGTTGCCGTTCAGCGATGCGGCAACGGTGGCATTGAGATAGAGATGCTCGACGTTGGCCGCCAGGGTGAAGTCGCCATAGCAGTACACGGCATCGCTGCCGCCGTTCTCGTTTTCTTCGACGCTGTCGCCGGCGCCGGCATAGTAGACGTCATTGCCCGGTCCGCCGCGCAGCAGGTTGCCGGTACTGCTGGCGGTGCCGTAGAGCGTGTTGGCGAGATCGTTGCCGCTGCCATTGATGGCGCTGCCGGTCAGGTAAAGCCGTTCGGTATTGGCGCCGAGGACCCAGTCGATACTGGCGTACACGGTGTCGGAGCCGTCGCCCGAGCCTTCGACGATGCTGTCGAGGACGTTGTCTACGTAGTAGGTGTCGTTGCCGGCGCCGCCGTACAGGGTGTCGGCACCGCTGCCGCCATTCAGCGTGTCGTTGCCCTCGAGGCCCCCCAGGACGTCATTGCCGGCGTTGCCGCGCAGACTGTTGGCCAGGCTGTTGCCGTTCAGCGATGCGGCGACGGTGACGTTGAGATAGAGATGCTCGACGTTGGCCGCCAGAGTGAAGTCGCCGTAGCAGTACACGCTGTCGGTGCCCTCGTTCGCGTTTTCCGCGACGCTGTCGCCGGCGCCGGCGTAGTAGGTGTCGTTCCCCGCGCCGCCGCGCAGCAGGTTGCCGGTACTGCTGGCGGTGCCATAGAGCGTGTTGGCGAGATCGTTGCCGTTGCCGTAGAGGGCAGCGCCGGTCAGGTAAAGCCGTTCGATGTTGGCGCCGAGGACCCAGTCGATACTGCTGTAGACGGTGTCCGAGCCTTCGCCCGGGGCTTCGACGAGGATATCCAGGGCATTGTCCACGTAATAGGTGTCGTCGCCTGCACCGCCTTGCAGGGTGTCGGCAGCCAGTCCGCCGCTCAGCGTGTCCCGGCCGGCGCCGCCGCTGATCGAGTTGGCTGCTGCATTGCCGGTCCCGCTGAAGGCCGCCGTTCCGGCATGGCTCAGGTTTTCCAGCGAGGCGCCCAGGACATACTTGCTCAGGGTGGTGACGACCGTATCGTTGCCACCTGCGGCAGCTTCGATGATCAGGTCGCCGCTTGCGTCGATCAGGAAGGTGTCGTCACCGCTCCCGCCGTCGAGCGTGTCGTTGCCCGCTCCACCGTCGAGCGTGTCGTTGCCGCGCCAGCCGCGCAGCGAGTTCGCCGCGTCGTTGCCGATCAGCCGATCGTTGCCATCACCGCTGTCGGCGTTCTCGATCAGCGTCCCGCTGGCGATGATCACTGTCTGCCCGTCGATCGACGAGAGCTGTCCGGGCCGCAGGTCGAGCACGCTATCCGAGCCGACCGCCGCGCTGTTGAGCGTGTCATTGCCATCCTGATCGGCGAGGACGAGCCGCGCGGGGTCGGCGCTGGCGAGACTGCCGAATTCGTCGGTGTAGACATAGGTATCGTCGCCGGCCAGATCGCCGTAAGCGCGCAGTGCCCAGGCGTTGAACGTCCCCCAGGCGCCGCTCTGGGGGTCGGTGATGGTCAGCGTCCAGGTGCCACCCGACAGCTCACCCCAGTCGTGCGTCGTGGACAGGTTGAAATGGAGGTTGGCCTGGCTGGTCGGGGGGTTGTGCACGAGCAGGCTCTGCGTGCCGTCCGGCGCGGTGAGCGTGATCTGCAGTTGTGCGATGGCGCCATGCGTCAGCAGCACCTCGACCTCGACATGGTCGATGCGCAGGCCGTCGGGCAAGGTGATGGACGACGAGATGCTGCCGACGTCCGGGATGGCGGCGCCGGGGTACTGCACCCCGCCGGCGACCCATTCGTTGTCGGAGGTGGAGGTGTTCCGCCAGCTTTCGGCGACGCGCACGGCCGCGAAGGCGTCAACCAGCCCGAAACCGTAGTCGTGGCTGGCATGCATGCCGCCGCCGTTCCAGTTGTTCGCACCGTTGAACGACCAGCCAGCCGACCCTCCGGTCTGCACCGCGGTCGCTGCCAGTATTTCCTGTACGTCGCGCCAGCCCAGCCCGTCGTTGGCGTCGAGCATCAGGGCGGCGACGCCACTGACCAGTGGCGAGGAAAACGACGTACCGCTCATCGTGGCGTAAGAGTCGCCGGAGTAACCGAGCGCTCCGACCCGGTCGGTGGTGCTGATGTCCTGTCCGGGTGCGGCGACCAGCAGTGCGGCGCCCGGTGTCGAAAAGTAGGCGTAGTTGCCGGTCCAGTCGGTGGCGGCGACCGAGATGATCCCGCGCTGGTTCTGAAAAGCGTGGTAGTTGACGTCCTGGCCGGACGAGCGGCCGTTGCCGGCGGCAAAAACGACGACCGTGCCTAGCCCGTTGCGTCCGCTGGCCAGCGCAGTCTGCAGGGCGGCGGCGATGCCGCCCAGCTCCGGATCGAGAAAACTGTCGCTGAAGAAGCCGCCGAAGCCCCAGCTATTGTTGGCCACATCGACCGTCACCAGCCGCTCATAGGCTTCGAGAATCTGCCCGAGGGTTCCGTTGTTGCCAAAACCGATGCGGAAGCCGGCCAGGGTGGCCGCGGGGGCGACCCCCGATCCCCCGATGGCGTTATCCAGAGCGGCGGCAATCACGCCTGCCACGGTCGTTCCGTGCCGGTCCGTCGGGTCGCTCGGGTAGGCGTCGTCGTCATGGTCGCGCGTGTCGCGATCGAGCGCCGGGGCGTAGTTGGCCGTCAGGTCGGGGTGCGTGTAGTCGATGCCATCGTCGATGACCGCGACCACCACTCCGCTGCCGCGGTAGTCGCTCCAGACACTTGCCACGTTGGCGCCCTTGGTCGCGCCAGCGGCGCTCCAGAGGTGCCAGTACCCCGCCAGCGCGGGGTCGTTGTAGTCGGCCAGGGGCTGGCCGGTGGAGCTCGGAGTGCGTTCTGCGGCAGGACTGACGGGGGTCGGGGTAGTCATCGGATCGTTTCCTCGCAGACGGCGGATGTTCCAGTGTACTGACCGTGGCCCGGCGCAATCGTGCAGCGGGCATGGATCGGGATGGCCGTCCCGGTCGGTATCGTGACGCCAATGCGGCCGATGCTACGCCAGCCGCAACGGTTGTTCAACCTGCTCCGCGACGTGGCTTCGGCACGTCCTGCCCGGCTCGATGCCCTGTTGCCGCAAGCCGACACGGCAGGCTGCCACTGTACCCGGCAAGATGTCGTCACCGTTCCTGCCGGCCCGGCTGGCGGGGGCGGTGTCGGCGCACCCTCAGCGGTCGGCGCCGCTTTTTCTGACCACGTTGTCCCGAATCTCCACCCCCTGCAGCGCCCGGCCCGAAACCGCCTGGCGCAGCTGCGCGCCCAGTTCGACGGGGGTGTCGCTGTCGATGAAGGTGTTGCCGTCGACCGTGTTGTCATCGTCCTCGATGCGTACCCCGGTGGCGACCTTCTCGAAGCGGTTGTCGTTCACCCGGTTGTGGCGGGCATGGTCGAGGTAGTGGCTGGAGCCCAGGTAGGGGGGATCGCCGCAGTCCCAGGCGCTGAGGTCGCGGCTTTGTCGCGCGGCGATCCAGACGCCCACCTGCTCGTCCTCGATGCGGTTGCCCCGGATCAGGTTGCGATCCGCCCCCTGCCAGCGTGGAACACTGTGCGGCCGGCTGTGCACGTGCTCCTGACAGTTCTTGTAGAGAAAGATGCCGCCGGCCGCGTTGCCGGCGATGTGATTGCCCTGCACGCGGTTGTCGGCCGAAGCGTCGATGGCGATCCCCTCGCGGCGTGAGGCGCCGAAGCGATAACGCGGAAAACTGCCGTAGCCGTTGCCGGTGATGGTCGAACCGATGATCTCGTTGTGCCGTGAACCGTGTTCGAGATAGATTCCGGCCGAGCCCGCACCATGCACCGCGCTGCCGATGATGCGCACCGCGCTGACGTAGTCGTCGAGGTAGATGCCGACGCCGGCCGCTCCGTCAACGCTGATGCTCTCCAGGATGACGTGATGCGGCGAGATGCGGTAGAGCGTTTCCCGGTCATGCGCGGCGGCCTTGACCGAGTCGGGTTCGGTGCGGCCGACGAAGACCCCGTTGCCGCCGCCGCGGATGCGGCAGTTGCGGACCGTCACCTCGCTCACCGCCTGACGATCGCCGATCAGGATGCCGAAACGTCGCCCGCGCGCATCGATCAGCGCGCCACGGCAGTCGAGCAGCACGCCGCCGGCCACGATGCGCAGCGTGCTGCGGTAGATGCAGGCCGGGTCGAGCCGGGTATCCTGGGTGATCGTGATTTCCTCCGCGCGTGGACAGTTCGGCGGCGTGCCTCCTGCCGCGGTCGTCAGGGTCAACAGGGCCAGCGCCAGCAGGGCAGGGCGGTGCGGCGGCACGGCGCGGCCGATCGCGGTCGCTTGCCACGAATCGGTCGCTCCGGCCGGTGATGGCAAGACCGGCATCAGTGCTTCCTCCTCGGTGCAGCTTACCTTGCTTCGGCCGTGGCGCGAAACCGTGGCATCGGCACCCGGCGTCCCGTGCCGTGGGGCCGGGCCGGCCGCGCCAGAGTACTGGAGTGTTAGAATGCCGCCGGTGCTGGTCCTCGGAATCGAATCCTCCTGCGACGAAACGGGTATGGCGCTGTACAGCGGCAGCGAGGCTGGCGGCCGTCTGCTCGCGCATGCCCTGCATTCGCAGGTGAGCATGCACGCCGACTATGGCGGCGTGGTGCCCGAACTCGCCTCGCGCGATCATGTCCGGCGCGTCGTGCCGCTGTTGCGGCAGGTGCTCGCCGACAGCGGGTGCCGGCTGGCCGAACTCGACGCCGTCGCCTACACGCAGGGGCCAGGGCTGGCCGGTGCCCTGCTGGTCGGTGCGGCGTTCGCCGAAGCACTGGCGACGGCTCTGGATGTGCCGACCGTTCCGGTGCACCACCTCGAGGGCCATCTGCTGTCGCCGCTGCTGTCCGCCCGGCCGCCGCGTTTTCCCTTCGTCGCCCTGCTCGTCTCGGGCGGTCACAGCCAGTTGATGCGGGTCACCGGTGTCGGTGAGTACGCCTTGCTGGGCGAAACGCTCGATGACGCGGCCGGCGAGGCGTTCGACAAGACGGCCAAGCTGCTCGGCCTCGGTTACCCCGGTGGACCGGCGTTGGCGGCACTCGCCGAAAGCGGTCGCGCCGGCCTCGTCAGATTGCCGCGGCCGATGCTCAAATCGGGTGATCTCGACTTCAGCTTCAGTGGCCTGAAAACCGCCGTGCTGACCCGGGTGCGCGAGCTGGGCAGTCTCGGCGACCAGCAGCGCGCCGACATTGCGCGCGGCTTTCAGGAAGCAATTGTCGAAGTGCTGGTCGGCAAGTCGCTGCGCGCGGTGAAACAGAGCGGCCTGAAGCAACTGGTGGTGGCCGGTGGCGTCGGCGCCAACCGCGAACTGCGCCGCCAGCTCGACGCCCAGGCGGCGCGCGCCAGGATCGCCGTCTACTACCCGGAACTCGAATTCTGCACCGACAACGGCGCGATGATCGCGCTGGCCGGCGCGTTGCGCCTGCAGGCCGGCGTGTCCGGCAAGCCGGCCGGCGCCTTTGCCGTGCGGCCGCGCTGGCCGCTGACCGGGATTTGAGCCTGGTTGAAGAGGCAAGGCAACACCTGAATCCGTGCTCGCGCGACGGCCGGAACTGGCGAGCGCCTTGGCCTGAGGCGCCAGGCGACCGACGCAGGCTGGCCCGGCAGTTGCCTAGGCCGCCCACTTGCGCCCGCGGCTCGCATAGTCCACAACGAGGTCGAAGACGTTGTCGCACTTCTGCTTGAACAGCGCGCGCTCGTAGGTCTCCGGTAACCCTTCATCCAGCACCCGCTCGATCTCTGACCGAACCTGCTTCTGCGTCTGGTTGTCTTTGAACCAGTCCTGTACCAGCACCTTGGGGTGCTCTTCGACCAAACGCTTCAGCAGCCGCTTCGCCGCCAGCTTGACGCGCTGCGTCTCGTCCTGCGTCATCGCCTCCTTCTTCAGCAGGTCGAACAGCTCCAGCTCGTCCTCGGTCAGTCCCTCGCGCACATGGCGCTCGGCTTCCGCCTGCATGTCGGCCACGTAGTCGGTGAGCTGCTGGTAGTAGTCCTCAGTCGCCGTCGCCCCTGAGTTGTAGGCGTCAATCACCGCCTGCAACCGCTGCGCGAAGGCGGTACGCGTCGCGTTCTGCGCCAGCATGTCGGCCAGTTTCTTCTCGATGAAGGAGCGCAGGTCGGCGATGGCGATGTTCCTGTATTCGGCCTGTCCGAACTCCGCGCGCAGCTTGTCGACGTCCACCCTGCTCAGGTCCCAGGCCTTGCCGCGCTGCACGATCTGGTACTCGGCGGCGAACTGCCTGGCCTTGAAGGTCTCGGCCTGGTCGACGACCACACTTTCATCGAGCAGTTCACCCAGGCGCCGCACTGCCGCATCCACGTCCACCTGTTCGACGATGGTGTCCATCACCCCGCGCAGGAACTGGAAGGCCGAGACGACGCGGCCCTTGCCGCGGCTCAGCACTTCCGGCTTGCACGCCTCGTACAGCGCAGTCATCGTGTTCTCGTAGACGTTGAAGCTCTTGCGCAGTTCGTCGCCGGCCAGCAGCGTGTTGGCGTAGGCGTTGAACTGGCCGAGCTTGGTGAACACGTCGTCGCGGCCGAGCGCCTCGCGCAGTGGCACGCCATTGCTTTGGCAGAAGGCCAGGCCCTGCTCGATGGCCTCGTCCAGCAGCGTGAACAGCGCTTCCTTCTCGCGCACCGGCAGCTCGTCGTCGTCGGTCGGCCCGGCGGCGTAGTCGCGCAGCGCCTTCTTCATGCGCCGGAAGACATTGTAGTAGTCGACGATCTCGCCGTTGCGCTTGGCCACGCCGTTGATGGTGTGCGAGGTCACCCGGTTGGCCCGCGCGATGGTCTGCATCAGCGTGTGGCCCTGGATCGGCTTGTCCAGGTACAGCGTGCTCACCGTCGGTGCGTCGAAGCCCGTCAGCCACATCGCGCAGACGAAGACCAGTTGCAGCGGGTGCTCCGGGTCCTTGAAGTTGTGCTCGATGTCGTGGCCGTTCCTGTCCAGCGCGTCCATGCGCTTGCGCTGAGGCTTGATGTCCAGGCCGCGGGCGGCGAACTTCTCCTCTTCACCATTCTCCGCGCTCACCACCACCGCCATCTCGACCTTGCGCATCCAGTCGAGGATGCGCTTCAGCCGAACGCGCTCGATCTCGTTCGGCGTGGCCGCGATGCACCCCAGCAGCGACTTGATCTCCTGCTTCCACTTCGCCTGCACCTTGTCGTACATGGTGACGGCGGTGAACTTGTCCACCGCGATCACCATGCCCTTGCCCAGGTAACCGCGGCGCGGGAAGTGGAAGACGATGTCGTCGGCGATCAGCTCCAGCCGGTCGTCGCGCTTGATGACCTCGATCTCCTGCGCAAAGCGCTGCTCCAGCTTCTGCTGCGCCGCGTCGTCCAGGTTCTCGTCCTCCAGGATCTCCACGAACTCCTGGTTGAGGTTGTCGTTCTGGATCAGCACCCCGGGAACGCGCTTCTCGTAGAACAGCGGCACCGTAGCGCCGTCTTCCACGCTCTGCTGGAAGTTGTATTCCGAGACGTAGTCGCCGAACCAGGCGTTCGTCTTTTGGTCCTTGCCGAGCAGCGGCGTGCCGGTGAAGGCAAGGTAGTTGGCGTTGGGCAGGCCGGCGCGCATGTTCTCGGCCAAGCCGGCGTACTGCGTGCGGTGCGCCTCGTCGACGATGACGATGATGTCGTCGCGGTCCGACAGCAGCGGGTAGTCCTTGCCCTTGTCGTAGCGGAACTTCTGGATCAGCGTGAACACCACGCGCTTGTTCTTGCCGAGCATGTCGCGCAGCTGGGCGCTGTCGCGCGGGCGCACCTCGTCCCTGGGCGCCACGGTGCCGGTGTGCAGGAAGTTGCGGTAGATCTGGCCGTCCAGGTCGTCGCGGTCGGTCACCACCACGAAGCTGAAGTTGCCGCTGAGCTTGCGGCAGACCTTGCGCGTGTAGAACACCATCGAAAAGCTCTTGCCCGAGCCCTGCGTGTGCCAGAAAACGCCCAGCTTGCCGCCCACCGTCTGCCGACGCGTGAACACCTCGAAGGCGTTGTTCACGCCGATGAACTGATGGTTCTGCGCCACCACCTTGTTCGTCTCGCGGTGGAAGACGACGAAGTTCTCGACGTAGTCCAGCAGCCGTGCCGGGGCGAGCAGGCCCAGCACCGCGCGTTCCAGGCTCAGAGCGCTGTCGGCCAGCTGCGCACGGTCGATCACTTCCTTCCCGTCGTCCACGCGCAGCCAGGCGAAGAAGTGTTCCCACTCGGCCGTCAGGCTGCCCACCCTGGTCTCGATGCCGTTGCTCAGCAGGCACAGCACATTGGCCGCGAACAGTTGCGGGATCTCGGCCTTGTAGTTGGTCAGGTTGTCGTCGTAGGCCGCCTTGAGCTTGACGTTGCTGTTCTTCAGTTCGACGAACACCAGTGGCAGGCCGTTGACGTACAACAGCACGTCGGGGCGGCGGTAGCCCTTCTCGCCGCGCACCCACAGCTGCGCGACGGCCAGGTACTCGTTGCGGCCTGATTCAGTGCGTCCGGGCGCAGGCTGCTCGAAGTCGATGACGCGCACGCGCTCGGTCACGGTCTTGCCGGCCTCCGGCCCCTGCGTGGCCTCGAACTCTACCACCACGCCGTCGCGGACCAGGCCATCCACCTCGCGGTTGGCCTTCACCAGGCTCATCGCCATGCGCGGCTGCAGCAGCGTGGCCACGGCCTGCTCCTGGGCGGCGGGCGGCACCTGCGGGTTCAGGCGGGCGATGGCCGCGCGCAGGTGGTCGGCGAGGATCACCTCGCGCTTGTCGGCGCGGCCCGATCCGTCGTTCAGATCGTCGGCCTGGGCGGTGAAGCAGTTCAGCGTGTTCCAGCCGGCCAGGTGCTGCAGCCGCTGCAACAGGGCCTGCTCGATATCGTCTTCGGAGATGAAGTTGGCCATCAGATCAACTCGGCCACTTCGCGCAGGCGCGCCGCCACCAGTGGCATCTGCAGCTTCTCTATTGCCCCGGCCAGATCCAGCGCCTCGGCATCGGGCAGCCCGGTCAGGCTCGCCTCGATGCGCTCTGTCCAGCGCGCGTGGTACAGCCCGTCGCGAGCCAGGCTCAGCAGCAGGTCGCGCAGCGTCGCCGGATAGAGCACGTTGGCGTCGAGGATGGCCGTGTAGCGGGCCGAGCCGGCCATCTGCGCAAACGCCTAGCGGTCCAGTCCGAGCGCCTGGGCCTGGTCGGCCAGCGCCTGCAACGCGGCCTCGGTTTGCTCGTGCAGCGCCTGCTGGTAGGCCAGCAGGTCGTCGAACAGGATGCGCCGGTGCCGGCCTACCTTGCGGCAGGGCAGCCGCCCTTCGTCGATCTGCTTGACCACGAAGGGCCGCGACACGTTGAGGAAGGCCGCCGCGTCCTGTGTGGACAGCTCCATCTTCTGCGGCAGCAGCACTACCGGCTGGCGCTGCGCCATCATGCCCAGCATGTCGGCCACCAGGCGCAGCGCCTTGGGCGGCAGCTCGACAGAAGGCATGTCTTGGCCGTCGGCCACCAGGCGAACCGTGGCCGCGCGTGAATGGTCCAGCGCCGCCATCAGGCAGCGCTGCGCGGCCTGCGCCAGCGCGGCGTCGTGCTCGTCGAGCACGGTGTCCATCGCGTTATCAGCGGTTTCGGCGGGGCGGGGCATGGCGGGTTCTCCGGGCATCACGGCGCGGGTGGGCTGCCGTTGTTGGCGGGGCGGTAGGCTCGAACCATACGCAATAAACGCAATAAACGCAACAGGTAGGGCGGCGGCCTTGCGTCAGGTGGTGACGCTTTCCTGCATGGACGGGGGCAGGCGGATGGCGAGGTGATCGACCTTGAGTTTGCCGGAGATGAGGCGGGGGAGGAGGGCGTCGCGCAGAGTCGCGAGTTGCCTGTTCGCCGCTCGGAGACCGTCCACTTGCTCATACATGGGCTTGCACAGCGCATCAAACTCGCTCAACAGTGACGCATCGGGCCAAATGATGAGCGCTCGCCTGAAATCGTCGAACGACGTCGCGGGATAGGCTGAACCCTTGGCGATGGCCACCATCTGGTCGACGAAGTTCTGCGTGGTCGTCGCCTGGTGAAGGTAGGAGTACGGTTGCCCTGGCTTGGGCGAGATGACGGCAAATCCTGTTGATGCGACGAGATTGGCTGCGGCCGAGACAACGATGCAATAGGCCTTGTTTCCCGGCCTAACAGATGACCAGAGAATGTCCCCGCTTCGAACGATGCGGCGGGCACGCCCCGGTGCCTGCGAAAAGGGGATCTCGTCGGGCCAATTCATCTCGTTTGTGCCAACGGCGCTGATGTCGACGTAGCGAATCAACTCCGGCCCCGATCCATTCTTCATAGAACGAGCATTGACCTCAGCGACCGCGGAGAGTCGGCATTGCGTCCAACCGTCCGGTAAACCGGACTTGAAGCGAGCCCTGGCGTGCCCGGGAAACCGCATCCGCACGAACCACTCGCGGTAGATCTCCTCGGCCATGCCCTCCAGCAGCGCGATGCGCCGCTGGTTGTTGGCAATCAGGTCGTCGTAGGCGGAGAGGATTGCAGCGATCTTGCGCTGACTGCCCGGGTCTGGTGCGCGCACCAAGACTGAGCAGATGCGCTCGGGAGATGTGTGTCGCACCTTCGCTCCAGAAGAGCTGTTCCGTATCTGCTCTCGGACCGTCGGTGCGTTGAACAGGTAGTACAGAAACCGTCGGTCTGCCTTGCTGGGCTTCTCCCTGATCAATCCGAGACGCTGGTTAT
Organism: Accumulibacter sp.; assembly: GCF_016789985.1. Classification (GTDB taxonomy): domain Bacteria; phylum Pseudomonadota; class Gammaproteobacteria; order Burkholderiales; family Rhodocyclaceae; genus Accumulibacter. The sequence goes on along the minus strand of NZ_JAEUOL010000159.1, from coordinate 14,611 downwards.
GAAGATAGCGACCGCCCTCTGGAATCAACGCAGAGCTTCCCAGCAGTCCTTCCCCTTGTTCGGTCATTGCAACTATCAAATCGCCCTGCTTGAGCAAATAGCGCTCTGGAAACGCGGCCAAGTAGAAACGATCCTTTTCGGGACGGGGACGGAAGCCGCCACGCTCATGAAAGTTCCCCGGCGTCAAGACCACCAGTTCACCCGCATCGCTAAAGTATTCGCCCTTGAAAGCAAAACCATGCTCGACCGTGAGCAAATCACCAAGCCGGGACTGGGTCCAAGTCACGCCGCCTCTCCGAGCAGCGCAGCAACATTACTCGCGACCACGGCTGACAGCTCAGCGGCGTTGTCTTCGAGCTCCTTGAGTTCCTCGGCCGCCTCAGCCAGTTGTTCGAGGAACTCGTCTTCAGTTTTCCCATCTTCCTCGATCACCACACCCACGTACCGCCCTGGATTCAACGACCAATCCTGCTCCTCGATCTCCGATTGCGTCGCCAGCTTGCACAGCCCGGTCACGTCCTCGTAGGCTGCCTTCGGAAAGCGCTGCTGCAGCCACTCGATGTGGCCGAAATCGCTCTCGGCCATCTTCACCTCGTCGTGCAGCGCCTGCAGCGCGTCCTTCACGGCCTTGCTCTGCCGGTTGCTGCCACCCCGCCGGCCGGCCGCCTTGGTCGCCTCGGCCCTGCGCTTGTCGCCGTCGCGGACGGCCTTGTCCAGCGCTTTCAGGCTGGCGTGCAGCGCGGTGAAGAACGGGGTGTAGGTCGCGCGCAACGCGTGCTGCGCCTGGTTGCGGGGCTCCACGTCTTCACCGTCGCCATGCGCCGCGAAGTACGCCTGCTGCGTGTGGGCCAGCTGTTCGAGCTGCACCCACTGCGCCAGCAGGTGGTCCACCGCCGCCAGCCCGGCCGCAGTGGCTTCGGGCGCTTCGGCCGCGTCGTCGCCCAGCACGGCGCGCAGCCGCTCGGCCAGCGCCGGCAGCGTGGCATGGCCGGCCTGCAGCTTCTGCAAGCCGCTGCGGAAATAGCCATCCACCAGCGCCACGAACTCGCCGCGCCGGCCCTTGTGCAGGCGCGGGATGATCGCCAGGTTCTGGATCTGCGCGTCGCTCAGCTCGCGGTGCGCGCGGTCGATCTGCGTGAACACGTTGCGCGCGTCGATGAAGAGCACTCGCGAATCTTTGGACTCAGCGGCCTTGCCCTTGTCGAAGAACCACAGCGTGGCCGGCAGCGTGACGGTGTAGAACAGGTTGGACGGCAGCGTGAGCATGCCGTAGATCAGGTTGTTCTGGATCAGCGTGCGGCGGATGTCGGCTTCGGAATGTCGCGCGTCGCTGGCCGAGTTGGCCATCACCAGAGCAGCACGGCCGCCAGGCTTCAGTGAGGTGGCGAACAGGTTGATCCACAGGTAGTTGGCGTTGGGCACCGTCTCCTGCGCCTTCTGCTCAGCCTTCGCGCTGCCCCTGCCACTGCTGGCCCTGGTCTTGTTGCGCGGCACGCCGTAGGTGTTGAAGCGCTTGTCGTTCTCCACCTGGTCGAGCGGCACGTCGTCCACGTTGAACGGCGGGTTGGCGAGCACGTAGTCGAAGTTGGCGAAGGCGCCGAACGGGTCTTCGGAGTAGGTGTTGGCCTGCTTCACCTCGCCGCGCAATCCGTTCACGGCCAGGTTCATCCTGGCCAGCTTGACGGTCTCCAGCGTCTTCTCGGTGCCGTAGACGTAAACGTCGAGGTCCTGCGCGGCGTCCTTGCGATGCTGCTCGATGAACTGCGCCGACTGCACGAACATGCCGCCCGATCCGCAGGCGGGGTCGAAGACCTTGCCGCCGTGCGGCTCGATGATCTCCACCATCAGCCGCACCACCGAGCGCGGCGTGAAGAACTCGCCGCCGCCCTGGCCTTCGCTCATCGCGAAGTTGCCCAGGAAGTATTCGTAGATCTGGCCGAAGACGTCGCCGGCGGCGTCGAGCGGGATGTCGGAGAACAGTTTGAGCAGCGCCTTGGGGATGCCGCGGTTCTGCGGGTTGCGGCTGAAGCGGTCGTATTCCTGCTGCGGCAGCACGCCCAGCAGCTCGGGCTTGCTGGCCTCGATGCTGGCCATCGCGGCGCGGATGGCTTTCGGGATGTCTTCCCGCTCGGGCAGGTCGAGCAGGTGGTCGTAGCGGGCTTGCGGGCCGAGGGCGAAGCCGCATTTCTCGATGGCGATGTCCTGCAGGCTGCGCTCCGTACGCCGACCCTTGTGCTTTTGATACTCGGCGAGGATGGCGTCCTCAAACTGCCGGTACTTGTTGTCGGCGAACTTGAGGAAGATCAGCCCCAGCACCGGCGTGCCGTATTCGCTGGCCTTGAGGTCGCTGTTGGCGCGCAGCTTGTCGGCGGCGGACCAGAGATCGCGTTCGAGTTTTTTTAGTTGTTCTCGGTTCATCAGACGCCTGTTACGGGAAAACCCTTGCGCTCCGCTTTTGCTGCTCGGTGCCCGAGCGCGCCCGCCGAAAAGGCGTCAGCATTTTTCCTGGGTTATTGGCGCGCTTGACGCTTGTCACCGATTCTCGGTTCGCTGCCGGCCATCAGCCGTTGCAGGTTCTGCCAGTGCTTGCCGATCAGCGCCATGGCGATGATGCCGATCACCGGCACGATGCGGTCGTTGCCCCACATCAGGACGGCGTAGAGCGGCGCCGAGGCGGCGGCCACCAGCGCCGCCAGCGACGAGTAGCGCAAGCTGAAGGCGACGAGCAACCAGGTGGCAAGCGTCGCCAGGCCGAGCCAGGGGTTGATCGCCAGCAGCACGCCGGCCGCGGTGGCGACGCCCTTGCCTCCCTTGAACTTGAGGAAGATCGGGTAGAGGTGGCCGAAAAAGACGGCCAGGGCGACCAGTCCGACGGTGTAGCCGGCGAGCCCGTACAGCGGCGCATAGTGCGCGGCAAGGAAAACCGCCAGCCAGCCCTTGGCTGCGTCGCCGATCAGGGTAAACAGGGCCGCGCCCTTGTGGCCGCTGCGCAGCACATTGGTGGCGCCGGGGTTTTTCGAGCCGTAACTGCGCGGGTCGGCGAGACCGAAGAGCCGGCTGGCGACCAGGGCAAAGGAAACGGAGCCGAGCAGATAGGCGGCGGTGACGGCAAGCAGCGTGATCAGGGACGAAGGCATCGGTTGAAGGATCGGTGGGTCGGAGGGGGCTGGGTTAGAATGCGCGCTCTGTCGTCGCGTCGCGGGCGGCGTGCCCGACCAATGATACTACAGCCATCTGACGCACTTGCCGCATGGACCTCATCTTCATCAACGACCTTCGTGCCTCGACGCTGATCGGCATCTACCCGCGCGAGAAAGCCCTGCCGCAAACCGTCGAGATTTCGTTGCAGATCGGCACTTCCACCGCCAGCGCGGGGGCCAGCGACGACATCGGTGACACGATCGACTACGCGCAGGTGGTGGACCGCTTGCGCAGCGAACTCGCCATCCGCCATTTCAATCTGCTGGAAAGGCTGGCCGAGTACGTGGCCACCCTGCTGCTCGAGGATTTCGGCGCGACCTGGGTGCGGGTCTCGATTGCCAAGCTCGGCATGATGCGCGGCGTGCAACGGGTGGGCGTGGTGATCGAGCGCGGCGCCGCGGCCTGATCACGCCCGTCCTGGCGGGCCGTGCCGGGTCAGCCGCCGCCGGTTGCCGGTGGCGCCGGCGGGCCGGCCTTGGGCAGGCTGACATCGAGTTCGCGCGCCCTGGCGTCGGAGATGATCTCGAACAGCGTCACCACCTTCCTGACGTCGCTGGTGGTGCGCGCCACCTGGATCGCCGCATCGGCCTCGCGCTGGGTCACCAGACCCATCAGGTAGACGACGCCCGCCTCGGTCACCACCTTGACGTGGATGGCGTTGAACTTGCCGGAGTCGACGAAGTGGCTCTTGACGCGGGTGGTGATGTAGGAGTCGTTGCTGCGCGTCGAGAAGGAGCTGACCGGGCCGACGCCGAGTTCGTTGTAAATTCCCTGAACCTGCTGCACGCCGGTGACGATGGTTTCGATCTCCATCTTCACCTGCTCGGAGGGCACTTCTCCGCTGATCAACACCTTGCGGCCATAGCTGGTGAAATTGGCGTGCACGTTCTCCCACGGTTTCTCGTTGACGCGCGCACTGGCCTTCCACTCGATGGTTTCATCGTCGGTCTGCGTACCCAGCGATCGGCGGTCGAAAGCCGCCAGGGCGCCACCACTGGCGCCGGCGGCAACCATCGGCAGGCAGCCCTGCAGCAGGGGCATGAGGGCTGCGCCGAGCAGCAGACCGGTGGCGAGCGATCGTTTCATTCTTCAACTCCCATGAGCAGGCAATCGATGCCGTCGCACAGACAATGGATGGCGAGCACATGCGTTTCCTGAATGCGCGCCGTGCGCTCGGCCGGCACACAGATGTGGACGTCCCCGTCGTGCAGCATTTCGCCGATCGCGCCGCCGCTCTTGCCGGTCAGTGCGACGACGCGCAGGTCGTTTTCGTGCGCCACCTCGATCGCCGCGACGACATTGGGCGAATTGCCCGAGGTCGAGATCGCCACCAGCACATCGCCCGGCTGGCCAAGGGCGCGCACCTGTTTGGCGAAGATGGCCTGATAGCCGTAGTCGTTGGCGATCGCCGAGAGGATCGAGCTGTCGGTGGTCAGGGCGATGGCCGCCAGTTCATGGCGCTCCAGCTCGAAGCGGCCGACCAGTTCGGCGGCCAGGTGCTGCGCGTCGGCGGCCGAGCCGCCGTTGCCGCAGGCGAGGATCTTGCCGTTGTTGAGCAGGCATCCGACCATCGCTTCGATTGCCCGGGCAATCGGTGCGGCGAGCAGTTCGATGGCGTCGAGTTTGGTTTGCGCGCTGTCCTTGAAGTGCTGGGCGATACGGGAGGTCAGGTCCATCGGTCGTGCTTCGCGTCGGGCAATTCCGGATTCTAACATCAGAGAATCAGGAAGACCTCGAACTCGACGCGGCGCCAGGGATTGCGGTCCTCGCGCAGGCGCGCGACGCGCGCCTGCAGTTTTTCCCCGTCGTCGAGCGCCCGGGCGACGGCCCGATTCTCGGCGCGCGGCACGTAGCCGAGCTGCCGGCCGTTCCACTCGACACGCACCGCGTTGCGGTCGTGTCGGTTGTCGGTTTCGCGGACCAGGGTCAGGCGGTCGCCCGGCCGGATCTGCGACCATAGCTCGGTCACCGCGTAATACTGGCTGCCGGCCAGTGGCGAACTCTGCACGAGCACCTTGACCGTCTCGCCGGCCGCCGCCGGCAGACAGAAAAAGGCCGGCCACAGCCGGGCCAGCCACAGCGCCTGGTCAAGACGCCGGGAAGGCATCGCGAATCCATTCGATCGCCGCCGTGGACAGCCCGTCGAGCAGGATGCAGTCGAAACGGCAGTCGCACTCCCGGCCCGGCAAACCGGCCAGATAGTGTTCGGCGGCGAGGATGATGCGCCGTTGCTTGGTCGCCGTGATGCTGGCGGCGGCACCGCCGTAGTCGGCATTGCGGCGCAGGCGCACCTCGACGAAGACCAGGACGTTCTGTTCGCGGCAGATCAGATCCACCTCGCCATCCCGGCAGCGGAAGTTGCGCACCAGCACGCGCAGGCCATGCCTGTCGAGGAAGCGCGCCGCGAGATCCTCGGCCACCTGCCCCGGCCGGGCGGGGTGCCCGCCGCCAGCCGGCGTGTTATCTTTGCCGCTCACCTGGAAGCCGGACCTCATGACGAAAGAATCGACCGCATTATATGTAGTTCCCACCCCGCTGGGCCATCTCGGCGACATGACGCAGCGGGCGATCGAAGTTCTGCGCCAGGTACCCTGGGTGGCGGCCGAGGATACGCGCCACAGCACGCCGCTGCTCCGGCACTACGGCAGCAACGCCCGTCTGCTGGCGGCGCATCGGCACAACGAGGAAGGAGCGGCACAGCAGGTGATCACGCGACTCGCCGCCGGCGAGTCGGTGGCGCTGGTGGTGGACGCCGGCACACCCGGCGTTTCCGATCCCGGGGCGCGGCTGGTGGCGCGGGTGCGTGCCGCCGGTTACCGGGTCGTGCCGTTGCCCGGACCCTGTGCTGCGGTCGTCGCGTTGTCGGCTGCCGGGCTGGGTGACGCGCACTTCCTGTTCTACGGATTCCTGCCGAGCAAGGCCGGGCAGCGTGCCGAGGCACTGCGCCAGCTCGCGCCGCTGCCCTACGCGCTGGTTTTCTACGAGGCGCCGCATCGCATCGTCGAAGCGGTTGCCGCGCTGGCCGAGGCCTTTGGTCCGGGGCGGACCCTGGTCCTGGCGCGCGAGCTGACCAAGCTGTTCGAGAGCATTCACGCCTGCCCGCTGGGCGAGGCACAGGAATGGCTGCTGGCCGACGCCAATCGGCAGCGCGGCGAGTTCGTCCTCGTCGTTTCCGGTGCGCCGCCGGCGGCAGAGGGCGGCGCGGGCGAACGCGTTCTCAGACTGCTGCTCGACGACGGCCTGCCGGTCAGTCAGGCGACACGTCTGGCGCACGCCATCACCGGCGCCGGCCGCAAGGCGCTTTACCAGCAGGCCCTGTGCCTGCAGGAGGCGGGCGAGGCCGTGGCCGCTCATCGGGCGGCGGCCACCTCCACCAGACAGTCGTAGAAGGTCGCGCCGCCGGCCATGTCGGTCAGCGCCTGGCTGGTCACCTCGTTGCAGTTGCGCCCGTCGGGCGACAGCTTGCGCCACCAGATCGAGCTGGCCATGGCCACTCCCGGGCGCACGCGGTCGGTGACCACGGCGCGCGCGCTGAATTCGCCGCGCCGGTTGAAGATGCGCAACGGACTGCCTTCGACGATGCCGCGTGCCGCCGCGTCGGCCGGGTTGATCTGCAGCGCCGGCGATTTCTCCTGCGCCAGAAAGCGGGCCGAGTTGGCGAAGCTGGTGTTGAGGAAGTTGCGCGCCGGCGGCGTGATCAGCGCCAGCGGGAACTCCTGCGCCAGCGGGCTGTGCCGCCACTCGCGCGGCGCGGTGAAGGCGGGCAGCGGGTCGAATCCCTGGCTGGCGAGCATGGCGCTGTAGAACTCGCACTTGCCGGAAGGCGTCGGGAAACCGCCCTGCGCGAACGGTGCGTGGCGCGTTGGCAGGTTCAGGCGTGCATGGCCGTCGGCACTCAGTTTCTCCCAGGACAATCCGGCCAGCCGGGGGTCCTGCCAGTCGAAGGCCTGACGGCAGAGATCCTCGTCACTGTCGGCAAAGCACGCCTCGCTGAAGCCCATTTCCCGCGCCAGGCGGCGAAACAGTTCGGTGTTCGGCAGCGCTTCGCCGAGCGGCGGGATGGCCGGATGGTTGACCTGCAGGTAGAGGTGTCCGTACGACTTGTGGATGTCCAGTTGCTCCATGTGGCTGGTCGCCGGCAGCAGGATGTCCGCGTAATCGGCGGTGTCGGTCTGAAACAGATCGTGCACGACGGTGAACAGGTCGTCGCGGGCAAAACCGCGCACCACCTCGCCCGCTTGCGGCGCCACCGCCACCGGATTGCTGTTGTACACGAACAGGGCCTTGATCGGCGGCTGGGCGCGCAGCAGGTCGTGACCGATGGTACTCATGTTGATCGTGCGCGGTGCCGGCTCGGGCATCAGGTCCGGGCGTTCGAGTGCTGCCGTGTCTACCGGGTAGTTGCCCGAGGTGGACAGCAGCACGCCGCCGGCCGGATCGCGCCAGGCGCCGGTGAGCGCCGGCAGGCAGGCCACGGTGCGCAGCGCCATGCCGCCGCCGGCGGTGCGGTTGATGCCATAGTTGGTACGGATCGCCGCCGCCCGCGTGCTGCCGTACTCATGAGCGAGGTTTTCGATGGTGGCCTGGTCGAGGCCGCAGATTTCGGCCACCCGCTCCGGCGGGAAGGAGCGCAGGCGCTCGCCGAGTGCCGCGAAACCGAGCGTATGGCGCGCGATGTAGTCGTGGTCGAGCAGATCGTCGCGCAGCAGCACATGCATCAGACCAAGTGCCAGGGCGCTGTCGGTGCCCGGCAGCAGGGCGATGTGCTGGTCGCATTTGTCGGCCGTCGCCGTACGGCAGGGGTCGATGGCGATCAGGCGCGCGCCGCGCCGCTTCGCCTCCTGTGCCAGGCGCCAGAAGTGCAGGTTGGAAACCACGCTGTTGCTGCCCCAGAGGATGATCAGCCGCGCATCGACGACGTTCTCGGGGTCGAGGCCGACGCTCGCCCCGATCGTTGCGCGGTAGCCCATGGCGCCCGCGCTGGCGCAGATCGTCCGGTCGAGCTGCGCTGCGCCGAGGCGGTGGAAGAAACGGCGGTCCATCGAACCGTAGCCGAGCAGGCCGGAGTTGCCGGCATAACTGTAGGGCACGATCGCTTCGGCACCGTCGGTCGCGACAATGGCGCGCAGGCGCTCGGCGATGCAGTTCAGCGCCTGTTCCCAGGAAATGCGCTCGAAACGCGCCCCCGGCCCCTTCGCGCCGACGCGGCGCAGCGGGTGCAGCAGGCGTTCGGGATGATGGATGCGCTCGGGATAGTAGGCCACCTTGGTGCACAGCACGCCGGCCGTCGGCCGGTGGTCGGCTGCGCCGGCGACCTTGATCACGCGGCCGTCACGTACGGTGATCTCGAGGGCGCAGGTATCCGGACAATCGTGCGGGCAGGCGCCGCGCACGGATTGGCTGGGGCTGCTCGGCAGGGCTGGCGTGGCCATGATCGGGTGCTCCGGCAAAGGATGGTGACGGCGATACGATAGCAGCTTGATCCTTCTTGTGGCACCCTTTGCCTGCCATCCTTTGCCCGCTCCTTTCCTTTCGTTCCCTCGCCCGCCCTCCCTGGCCGATTGCCTGCTCATGAAAACCGATTTTCTCCCCCGCCCGCTTCGCACCCTGTTGTTTCTTGCCATGCTCGGCTGGCCGGCCGGCCAGGCGGCGGCCGACGGAAAAATGGCGCTCGCCGCGCAATTGCCCGGCGAGGCGTGCCCGCCGCCGGCAAGCTGGACGGTCTTCACGCATCAGCGTGCGCAGCGTTCGGACGCGCAGCGCGTGCTTGCCGAACTGGTCGAGCGCGATGTCGTGCTGCTCGGCGAACAGCATGACGACGCCGATCATCACCGCTGGCAGTTGCAGGTCCTCGCCGGACTGTACGCCCTGCGACCGGCGCTGGTGATCGGCTTCGAGATGTTTCCGCGCCGCCTGCAGCCGGTGCTCGAGCGCTGGGTGGCTGGCCAGTTGACGGTCAGCGAGTTTCTCCGCGAAGCCGAATGGGACACGGTCTGGAGCCAGCCGGCCGAGATCTACCTGCCGCTCTTCCACTTCGCACGCCTCAACCGGATTCCGATGCTCGCCCTGAACATCGACGAAAAACTGACGCGGGCGATTGCCGAAAAGGGCTGGGACGACGTGCCGGTGGAGGAGCGCGAAGGGGTCGGCAGGCCGGCGCCGGCGCTGCCGGCCTACCGCGACATCCTCTTCGAGGTCTATGGCGAACACGCCGGGAGGCGCGGCAAGCCGGGCGACGCCGCTGTCACCGATCCCGCGTTTGCCCGCTTCGTCGATTCCCAACTGGCCTGGGACCGGGCGATGGCGGAAGCCCTCGCCAGCCGGGCGCAGCCGACCAGCCGTGGCATCCGGCCGCTGCTGGTCGGCATCATGGGGAGCGGACACCTGCGTGCCGGACACGGCGTGCCGCATCAATTGCGCGCCCTGGGCGTCCGCTCGATCGGCACGCTCCTGCCGCGTCCGGCCACCGCCGATTGCGCCGACCTGCAGCCGGGACTGGCCGATGCGCTGTTCACCCTGCCGCTGCTGCCTGCCACGCTGCCCGATCCGCCGCGCCTCGGTGTTTCCCTCGACAGCCAGGACGGGCGGGTGCTGATCGCCAGTGTCGGCAGCGGCAGCCTGGCCGGGCAGAGCGGCCTGCAGGCCGGCGACCGGATCAGCGGACTGGCCGGCAAGCCGGTGGCGCGGATCGCCGAGGTGCAGGCGGCGATCCGCCGCCAGCCGCCGGGCACCTGGCTGCCGCTGCTGATCGAACGGGATGGACGCCAGATCGAGGTGATCGTCAGGTTTCCCGCCGACTGAGCGCGCGTCGCCGGCCGGGCTCGAGCATTCACTCGACAAATCGCCATACCATTTTGTGGTGCATTGCAGCATAATGTCGATGCTCCGCCAGCCGCGCTCGATCCGTTCGCCCGGCATCACCTGACGCTGGCGCGGAGCAACCCGCGCAGCGGTGGCGCCTGCGCTGCAGCATGCGGGCGGCGGCCGAACCCGATTCTGAGCATCCTGCGGAGGACGATCATGCATTTCGAAGCACCTCTCGAATACCTCGAAAGCCGGACCTACGACGAGGTTCGCGTCGGCGACTCGTCGTCGCTGCTGCGCACCCTGCGTCCGGAGGACGTCAAGCTCTTTGCGCTGATGTCCGGCGACATGAACCCGGCACTGGCCACCGCCGAATTCCGCCACAGCGGCCTGTTCCGCGATTTCATTGCGCATGGCATGTGGTCCGCCTCCCTGCTGTCGACCATCCTGGGTACCCAGTTCCCGGGGCCGGGGACCGTGCTGATCGAATCGACCCTGCACTTCGCCCGGCCGGTGACGATCGGCGACACGGTGACGGTGACGGTGACGGTCAGGCAGAAGTTCGACCACAATCATCACATCATCCTCGACTGCGCCTGCATCAATCAGGACGGCCTGGTGGTGGTCTCCGGCAGCGCCGAGGTGCTGGCGCCGATGGAAAAGATGCGCACCAAGCGCACGGCGATGCCGGAAATCACCATTTCCGACAAGTACGCGCGGTTGCAGGCGCTGGTCGAACGCGCCGCCGGCCTGGCGCCGATCGACATGGCGGTGGTGCACCCCTGTGACCGCGAGTCGCTCAAGGGCGCGCTGCTCGCCGCCGAGGCAAACCTGATCGATCCCTTCCTGATCGGCCCGGAGCAGAAGATACGCGCGGTTGCCGAGGAAAACGGCTTCGACCTGCGCTCGCACCGCATCGTGAACGTCAGGCACAGCCACGAAGCGGCGGCCATGGCCGTCACCCTGGTGCGCAGCGGCGATGTCGAGGCCCTGATGAAGGGCAGCCTGCATACCGACGAGCTGATGGCCGAGGTCATCTCGCGCGCTGCCGGCCTGCGCACCGAGCGCCGCATCAGCCACGTCTTCCTGATGGATGTGCCGACCTATCCGCGCCCGATCATGATCACCGACGCGGCGATCAACATTCTGCCGACGCTGTCGGACAAGGTGGATATCATCCAGAACGCGATCGACCTGGCGCACATCATCGGCACCCCCGAACCCAAGGTGGCGATCCTCTCGGCGGTCGAGACCGTCAATCCCAAGATCCAGTCCACCCTCGACGCCGCGGCGCTGTGCAAGATGGCCGACCGCGGCCAGATCAAGGGCGGCCTGCTCGACGGGCCGCTCGCCTTCGACAACGCCGTGTCGCTGGTCGCCGCCAAGACCAAGGGGATCAACTCGGCGGTGGCCGGCCGCGCCGACATCCTGGTGGTGCCCGATCTCGAGTCCGGCAACATGATCGCCAAGCAACTCGAGTATCTGGCCAACGCCCTGAGTTCCGGCATCGTGCTCGGCGCGCGCGTGCCCATCGTCCTCACCAGTCGCGCCGACACCGCCGAAACGCGCATCGCATCCTGCGTCATCGCCTCGCTGATTGCCCACGCCAACCGCGGGCGGGTCAGGACAAGCTGAGCCGGCAGGCGGAGCCGACCGACCGGCGCAAACCGCCGCGCCGGTCACGCCGCCCTCAGAAAAAAATTCTATGTCGCTCTCCCGGTACGCCAAGGTGGTGATTTCACGACCTTTCCGCGTCATTGCCGGCTGATTGTGGATAACTACATTTAGTTGTCTCCTTGTTTCATACAACTACATGTAGTAGCTTTGCGTCTGTTACGCGATAGGCGCCGTCTGCTCGTCGCACGTCGTCCGGGGTGCTCCACGGCAGGCGGCACAAGCCGCGCCGGCCACTGTGCCCGGGACGGACATCACCCGCAACCATTCCCTGCCAGCAGCGCAGGCCACCGGATTCACTCACTTCGAGGAACAGCCCATGAGCCAGATGACCTACCAGCTACCCCTGTCGGCGATCGCCGAGGCGCCGGCGATCGCGCCGCTTGCCGAACAGGAAATCTCGGGCGAGGTGCTGGTCGAAAAATACGCCAAGGGCAACGAAATGACGGTGCACGACGTGCGCCGCCGCGTCGCCAGCGCGCTCGCCGCGAACGAGGACGAGAAGCAGCGCGCGCATTGGGAAGCGCGCTTCCTGTGGGCGCAGGAGAACGGTTTCGTGCCCGCCGGACGGATCAACTCGGCGGCCGGCACGACGCTCGCGGCGACACTGATCAACTGTTTCGTGCAGCCGATCGGCGATTCGGTGGTCGAAATCGTCGATGGCAAACCGGGCATCTACAGTGCCCTGGCCGAAGCCGCCGAAACCATGCGCCGCGGCGGTGGGGTCGGTTACGACTTCTCGTCGATCCGGCCGATCGGCGCCCTGGTCAAGGGTACGCAGTCGCGCGCTTCCGGCCCGGTGTCGTACATGCGGGTGTTCGACCGCTCGTGCGAAACGGTCGAATCGGCCGGCGCCCGGCGCGGCGCCCAGATGGGCGTCCTGCGCTGCGACCACCCGGACATCGAAGTCTTCATCCACGCCAAGGACCACGGCGATCTGACCAACTTCAACGTCTCGATCGCCGTCACCGACGCCTTCATGAGTGCCGTCGAGGCCGATGCCGAAGTCGAACTGACGCATCGCGCCGAGCCCGGCCCGGACCTCCGGCGCGCCGGCGCCTTCCAGCGCGAAGACGGCATCTGGGTGTACCGCCGGGTGCGCGCGCGCGACCTCTGGGAACAGGTAATGAAATCCACCTACGACCATGCCGAACCCGGCATCCTCTTCCTCGACCGCATGAACAAGGACAACAACCTCTATTACTGCGAAGTCATCGAGGCCACCAACCCCTGCGCCGAGCAACCGCTGCCGCCCTACGGCTGCTGCTGCCTCGGTTCGATCAACCTGACGCTGTTCGTCAAGGCGCCGTTCACCCTCGACGCCGAGTTCGATTTCGAGACCTTCGGCGAGGTGATCAGGGTGTCCACCCGCATGCTCGACAACGTCCTCGACGTCACCGCCTGGCCGCTCGACCGGCAGCGTGCGGAAGCCGCCAACAAGCGCCGCATCGGCCTCGGCTTCACCGGTCTCGGCGACACCCTGTGCCTGCTGCGCCTGCGCTACGATCGTCCGGAAGCCACCGCGATGGGTGCCCGCATCGCCGAATTCCTGCGCGACACCGCCTACCTGGCGTCGGTCGAACTGGCCAGGGAGCGCGGCGCCTTCCCGCTGTTCAACAGCGAACTCTACCTCGCCGGCGGCAACTTCGCCTCGCGCCTGCCGGCCGACATCAAGTCCGAGATCCGCAAGCACGGCCTGCGCAACTCGCACCTGCTGTCGATCGCGCCGACCGGTACCATCTCGCTGGCCTTCGCCGACAACGCCTCGAACGGCATCGAACCACCCTTCTCCTGGACCTACCACCGCAAGAAGCGGATGGCCGACGGCACGCTCAAGGAATACGCCGTCGAGGACTACGCCTGGCGTCTCTACAAGCACCTCGGCGGCGACGTCGACAAGCTGCCCGACTACTTCGTCACCGCGCTCGAAATCTCGGCCAGGGCGCACAAGGACATGGTCGCCGCCGTCGCCCCGTACATCGACACGTCGATCTCCAAGACGGTCAACGTCCCCGCCGACTACCCCTACGAAGACTTCCAGGATCTCTACCTGAGCGCCTGGAAATCCGGCCTCAAGGGGCTGGCCACCTACCGCCCGAACGCCGTGCTCGGCTCGGTGCTCTCGGTCGGGTCACCGCCCATCTCGCAGAAACAGATCGAAGACCGCAAGCAGCCGCAGGATTTCGAGCTTGGCGACGCCAACCGCCGGCTGACCATCAAGACGCTGCCCGCACCGGTGCTCGCCAGCCTGCGCTGGCCCAACCGGCCCAACCTGGCGGAGGGCAACATGGCGTGGACCTACATGATCGAGCACACGCACGGCAAATTCGCCCTCTTCGTCGGCGAGATCGAACAGGAAGGCCGTTGCTGGCCGTTCGAAGCCTGGGTCAACGGCCCCGAACAGCCGCGCGGCCTCGGCGCCGTCGCCAAGACCCTGTCGATGGACATGCGCGCCAACGACCACGGCTGGCTGGCGCTGAAGCTCGAATCACTGGCCAGGACGGCCGGCGACGAAGGCTTCGACATGCCTTTCCCGCCGCATGGCGAACACAAGCGCATGCCCTCGGTGGTCGCCGCGATGGCGCAGTTGATCCAGTTCCGCGTCGAACGCCTCGGCTCGTTCCGCCATGAAGGCCCGACCCCGGTGCTCGACGCCATGTTCAGCCGCAAGGAGCCGAAGACCGGTACCGACGGCACACTCTCCTGGACGGTCGACGTCTTCAACCCGGCCACCGGCGAAGACTTCGTCCTCGGTCTCAAGGAAATCACCCTGCCCGACGGCGTCACGCGACCGTACTCGGTCTGGCTCTCCGGCAACTACCCGCGCGCCCTCGACGGCCTGACCAAGCTGCTGTCCTTCGACATGCGCGTGCTCGATCCGGCGTGGATCGGCATGAAGCTCAGGAAGCTGCTCGACTACCCCGAGCCACTC
>NZ_JAEUOL010000149.1 GCF_016789985.1 Accumulibacter sp. | reverse complement strand
CTCGTCCGCTAACTTATCTGTCTTTCCCATCGTCTCTCAATGTGTTGCCTCGTAATAATGAGAGATTACATTAAAGGTGATGGGTGGTAAGGCCGGGAACGTCCGGCTCAGGAAAGAGAAAGGAATCCTAAAAAAGCGGCGGTGTACCTTGCGCAGGATGCGCCACGAAGTACGCCTGGATCGACGCACAGCGCAAGAACTATGAACCGGCCGATCGGTGCCGGGCGCTGGCAGTGAGCGTCAGCAGCTACCGCGCCGGGAAAGACGGCGGCACGACCGAACGCAAACGACCTGTGGATGGGCAGATGCTGGCGCTCATCCGCATCCTCCACGCCGAGTCCGATAGTGCCTACGGCCGCCCGCGAACCACACAGGAGTTGCGAGATCGCGGCGTTAAGGCCAGCAAGGCGCGCGTCGAGTGGCTGATGGGGAAAACGGCATTTGTGCGCGACACAAGCGGCGCGACAAGACGATGGCGGATTCGAAGCACAGCCTGCCGGTGGCGCCGAACCTGCTGCGTCGGAACTTCACGCCGGCAGCGCCGAATCAGGTCTGGGCAGCCGATCCCACCTCCCTCTGGACCGACGAGGACCGGCCCTACCTAGCTGTGGTGCGCGATCCTTTCAACCGGAAAATCGTCGGCTGGTCGATCCAGTCGCACATGACGGCAGACATGGTCATCGACGCGCTGACCATGGCCTGCTTCCGCCCAGGCCGGCGCCGGGGTTGATCCACCCTTCCAACTGGGACAGCCAGTCTGCGAGTTACGCTTTGCAAGCGCGGCTGAAAGAATACGTGATGATCTGCTTGATGAGTCGCAAGGGAAACGGCTGGGACAATGCACCGACGGAGGGCTTCTTCAACAGACTGAAGAAAGAGCGGGTGCAGGCATCCGTTACGGCACGCCGGCCGAGGCACAGGCCAACCTCTTCGGCGACATCGCGCCGTTCTACAACCAGCGCCGGCGCATTCCACGCTCGGCCACGCCTCGCCCACGAAATCCCTGGAAACTGGATCAGCGCCCAGCGTGAACGGAAATCGGCGGCATAATGCCGACAGGTTGGAAGACGAAAAATCGAGGGAAGCTCACTTCCCGTCGGCAATCCGGTGGGGGAGGAATGTCGAACTGCTGGGCCGGCTCTGCCAACGTCTTGTCACCCTTCAGCGCTACGCTCGCCACTTGCGCCTTGAACGTCGGCGAGTGATTCCGCCTCTTCCTTCTCGTCATGCTCCTGCTCCATTTCAGGGCCGCTATGCGGCCGTTTGTTGGGCAAGGCTACCACTCATACCGCTGTCCGAATTTCCGAGGTCGGCTCTCAAAAACCCGGACAGGCCCGTCCCTGGGACGACTATAGATCGACATCCGTGCAATTTTCGGCATAATATTAATTGCCTGAGATGGCGAGAAGATGAAAATTCAGTATTTCTTGGAAGTGTTGCCGATGGAAGCACGGTCCGGCAGGAAGCCCTTCCGTATATTATCGCTCGACGGCGGCGGTACGTTCGCGTTGATTCAAGCGAAGGTGCTTGATGATCTTTTTCCCGGCGAGGATGGGCATCAGGTCCTTAGCCATTTTGACCTGGTATCGGCCTGCTCGGGCGGGGCGATCGTCGCCGCGGCATTGATCGAGGGCTATTCGCCGCGCGAAATCTTCGAGCTGTTCGACAACTGTGTCAACCGCAACGCACTTTTTGGGCGCTTGCCTTGGTACCGGAGCCTCTTGCAGTTGCTCACCTGCGCCGTTTCGCCATCGAGCCCGGTTGGCCAGCGTTTTTCCACTGAGGGCAAGCTTGAGTTCCTGCACCGCATATTGCCCCGGATGGGTACCATATCGTTGCAGAGCCTGCACGGGATTCTCAACGACAGCATCGCTTCCGTGCGGTCGCAGCGAGGCGAAGCCGATAAGCCTATGTCATTTCTGTTTGTCACTTACGACTTCGATCGCGATCGGGCTCGCATGATGCGCAGCAATGTTACCAGCCCTGCCGCCAGCTTTCCGCACCGGCAGCAGCGCGCGACGCTCGCGGAAGCGGCGCATGCGTCAAGCACCGCACCGATCAACTGGTTCGACAAGCCCGCCGAATTCGACGGTTGCCGATTTTGGGACGGCGCAATGACGGGCTACAATAATCCGGTGCTGGCGGGTGTTGTCGAAGCCATCGCCCTGGGCGTACCGCGTTGCGATATCGGCGTGCTGTCGCTTGGAACCAGCACGGTTTTTTTGCCGGAATCCGGAACCGAAGGGATCCCCGATGCACTGTGCCGGCCGCGCTCCAGAACGGGTTTCCTCCCGGAACTCGTCAAGGTCGGCAAGACGATCATTGCCGATCCTCCGGATGCACACACTTTCATTGCCCACCTCATGCTTGACGGTGGCCTGCCGCTTGACGTGTCCTGTTGCCCCCATACCGAAACGGCGATTGTGCGCATGAACCCGATGATTCAGCCAGTCATCGATCGACACACAGGAGCGTGGAGTGTTCCAGCTGGCTGGAGCGTCGAAGAGTTTCGCCGCATCGCCGAAATGGATATCTCTGCGAGCCGGCAGGACGACGTGGACCTGATCAAGCGCCTATGCGACGGGTGGTTGCAGGATGCCTGGCACAATCAGCCTATCCGTAGTTGCGGTACCTGGGTCCCACCATCGTCTCACTTGTTCGTGGCGAACACGGATAGCCTCTGCGAAATCGGCCATCGCTGGTATAGCGATGCCAAGTCCGCTTGGACCGCGCTGTCGGCTCGATGACGAAGGCGGACCGAGCCCGACATGCCGAATCCGCGAATCCTGATTCTCAACTGTTATTCCGACAATCATCGCGGTGCGCGGGGGAATCCCTGGATCGTGCCGCAATCAATTGCGCCGGCTGTGCTGGCCGGAATGCTGGAGCCTGCCCGGGTCGATGTGCGACTTGCCTGCGAGTTTCGCAACGGCCCTTTCGATGATTTTTCTGTGTTGCAATGGGCAGACCTGCTGGTACTGACCGGTCTTAACCCGACATTCGACCGTATGAAGCAGGTCACGGCGTACGCCAGGACAGTCAATCCGGGCATCGTCGTCGCCATGGGTGGTTCGCTGGCGCGGATGCTACCGAATCTCAGCCGCCGCTATTTCGATTACGTTTGTAGCGGCGACGTCGAGCAGATCGTATCGGTGGTAGATGCCGTCTTCGGCCCGGGGCACGCCGCCGACAGACCCGTTCCGCGCTACGATCTGATGCCCGGGACGCGCATCATCGGCTACGCGGAAGCTTCCCGCAACTGCAACTTTCGCTGCAGTTTTTGCTCCATGACGGCCGAAGACCGTGAGTTTATGGCCTACGACCTGGACTATGTGCGCAGGCAGATCGATGCAATGGGCTACCGTCAGTGCGTAATGCTGCTCGACCAGAATTTTTTTGGTGGACCACGTGCCTACTTCAAGGCGCGCATGGCGCTCCTCAAGGAGATGTTCAAGCAACGGAAGTTCGGCGGCTGGGCGGCACTGGTAACTGCCGACTTCTTCAGGGATGCCGACAACGTCCGGCTGGCGCGCGAATCCGGCTGCATCGGTTTTTTCAGTGGCGTCGAGTCGCTCAGCCGCACGCAGATCACCGCCTTCAACAAAAAACAGAATCTGGTATTGCCGCAGGAGGAAATCATCCGGTCCTGTCTGGAGGCTGGTCTAGTGTTCCACTACGGCCTGATCTTCGATCTGGTTGACCGCACGATTGAAGAGTGTCTGGCTGAAACCGAACTCATTGTCGCCAATCCGCGCATCACCTTACCGAGCTTCCTCAGCTTTGCCATCCCGATGCTGGGAACACCACTGTTTCGCAACCGGCTGCGCGAGGGCCTGTTTCTACCGAACGTGAGATTGCGCGACATGGACGGACGCTCGATCATGTGTCACCCCATCGACCATATCGGGGATGCCATCGCCTTTGCTGCACGCATGGACAAGGGTCTGCTTTCCAAACGAAAACTGGTCGCTCATGCCTGGCAGTTCTTCCGTCACTATCGCGGCAAGTTATCCAACTGGGGGCTGTTGAGCGGTATGGGAAATGCGTGGACAATGAGCTACCCACGTTTCGGCAGCAACGGTCGCGACGGCATCAGGCCGGGTCGCGACGGCTGCCGCAGCTACCTGGCCGGCTCCGAACAGACGGGATCGCTGTACCGTCCCCGCATCAGGATTCCCGAACGTTACCGCGTACATTTCGAGCCGCTATGCGTCACTGATCGAAACGGCGAGTTGCACGACGACCTGATCGATGACGCAGCCAGTCTGCTGCATCTGACGACGCGCGAAGTGGAGACGATTCCTGCATATAATGCGATCGCGATGCCCTGACAGGCGCCAATGCTTGGCGTCACCGAAGATTGGAAGCGTGGATGCAGACGAACTACGGGATGACGCGTGTGTTAACCAAGCGGCTCTGTAAGGCCCTGGTGCTTTTGGTGCTGATAGCCCTTGCACTTCCGGGCGCCTCACCAAAGGCCAACACCTTTTCGGCAGGGTTGAACCCTCTGTGGGATGCTCCGCGAGGTCCCGGTCGGTCGGACGATGCAAGCCGCTGGCTGAGCCGGCTTCGCGATTTGGTGGAGCTGCCACGCGCAGGTTGTGAGAAGCTGTTGCTGCCGGAGTTGTCATCGACCCGGCCAGCCCGCGCTTTCCAGATCAAGGTCGAGCGCGAGCGGTTCAGTGCGGCATCGCCAATCGTGTACCTGCAGGAACCGATTGCCGAGTTTTTCATCGTTGTCGCCACCGACGTGAATGGTTGTCCCTGGCTGTCCATTTCTGGGCGAGGCGTACCGTTTGCCCAGCGTGATTTCATCAGCCCCTTCCCCTATGCCCGCCTTCCTGCATTACCCGAAGGTGCGACAATCACCGCGATCGTTCAGGACTACAAGGCGATCCGTCCATGGATTCTGTTCGCCGACGAAACCACTTTTGTGCGCGACAACACCTTGCTGTGGGCCGGCCTGGGGGCTTACAGCGGCATCCTGCTGGTGATGATTATCGTGGCCCTTGGCTTCAATGCTTACGCCGGCAGCCGCGTAGCCTTGGCCTATGCCTTCTACGGCGTCGCGCTGCAGGTCTGGCTGGTGCAGAATTTTGGTATCGGCTCAGCATTGGTGCCTTTCTGGCCTGGCCCACAATACTTTCCGATTCTCCAGGCGATCTCGGTGGCCGGCGTGGTGCTAAGCGTCGGCATTGCGGTGCTGGAGTTTTTACAGCTTCGTGGAAGGGTCCGGGTGGCGATTGGCGGCTCCGTCCTGCTCAGCGCGCTCTGTTTCCTCGGTTCAGCCTGGCATGCCACTGGCTACCGTGCCGGTGCAGCCGTGCTGTTCGTGCTTGCAGTCGCCACCATCGTGCTGCTTGTCAGGGAGGTGTTCAGTGGCGATGCCTCTATCCGGCTGTTCACGCTGGGGCTCGGCGCGACAATGGTCGGCGGGGGGATACAGGCTTTTTCAGTCATCGGCAGCGGTGTCGAAGTCAGCCGTCTCGCGGTATTTGCATTTCCGATCGGCAGCCTGTTTCAGGCGGCTTTCTGGCTCGCCGCAGTAATTATCCGGCTGCGGGGCGAGCACCGAGAATTGCACGAACTCGAAGGACAACAGGCTGCAATCATGTGGGCGATGCCTGATTTGATCTTGGTTGTCGACCGGCAAGGGATCTGCCTCGACTACAAGCAGACCTACGCTACGCGGTTCTTCGTCGTCGGGAGCGATCTGGTCGGCAAAAACCTGTCAGCGGTTCTGCCAGTCGAGACGGCAACCGCCATTCGGCAGGGTATCGAGCAGGCGCTTCAACGAGGTGATCTGCAGTCGGTGTTCGTCGATCTGCCGGTAGAGGGCAGCATGCATTATTACGAGGCGCGCATTGCGCCAAACGGACCTAACAAGGTGGTAATTGTAGTACGCGACATTTCACTCCAGAAGCGCAATGAAGAGAAGATCCGTCGCTTGGCCTACGTCGACACGTTGACCGGTCTGCCAAACCGTCAGAGCTTTCTCGAACGCCTTGACCACGAATTACTGCGGGCACGCCGGACGAACCACCGGATGGCCCTGCTGTTTCTCGATCTGGATGGCTTCAAGCGTATCAACGATACCCTTGGCCACAGTGCGGGTGACTGCCTGCTACAAACGATCGCTGATCGACTGCAGGAAAAACTGCGCGCTGGTTCTTTCATTGCCCGGCCGGCCCTGGACGAATCGGGTTTGCACTTCGCACGCCTTGGTGGTGACGAGTTTACCGTCGTTCTACCCGATGTTGACACCGTCGAGGCCGTCTGCGTGGTTGCGCAGCGATTACAGGCCTTGCTCGCAAACCCTGTACTGATCGGCGAACAGGAGGTCGCGGTGACTTCGAGCATCGGTATCGCGCTTTTCCCTGACGACGGCGACGATGCAGCGACACTGCTCAAGCATGCGGATACCGCGATGTATTATGCCAAGGAGCAAGGGCGTAACAACTGGCAGTTATATGAACGGACGCAGACTACCCGAACAACGGCGCGCCTGGCGCTTGAGGGCGACCTCCGCAAGGGGCTCGAGCGAGGCGAGTTTCGTTTGTTCTATCAGCCGCAGGTGCGTGCCAATGATGGTACGGTCGTCGGTATCGAGGCACTGATCCGTTGGCAGCACCCGCAACACGCGCTGGTATTGCCGGCACGCTTCATCCCGGTTGCGGAGGAAAGCGGCCTGATCGTTCCGATCGGCGAGTGGGTGCTCAAGGCCGCCTGCAAGCAAGTGAGGGAATGGCAGCAGAGTGGCGTGGCGGTACCGCGGGTGGCGGTCAACGTCTCGGCACGCCAGCTTAGCGCACCGGATTTCCTGGATAGCGTTGCGGCACTCATCGATGCAACGGGCGTCGGCGCCGACCTGCTTGAACTGGAGCTGACCGAAAGCATCCTGATGGACCCGGACGCCAAACGCATCAAGGGGCTGTATCGCCTGCGCGCACTGGGGGTACATTTCTCGATCGACGATTTCGGTACCGGCTACTCATCGCTGTCCTACATCAAGCGTTTCCCGATCGGTACGCTGAAGATCGATCAGAGTTTCGTCCGCGGCCTACCGCAGGGTGCCGACGATGCGGGTATCACTACCGCGATTATCGCCATGGCCAGCAGTCTTGATCTCGATGTCATTGCAGAGGGTGTCGAAACCAGAGAACAGCTCGACTTCCTGCAGCGTGCGAAATGCCCAAAGCTGCAAGGCAATCTGTTCAGCCACCCGCTGCCGCCAGACGAGATGGAAGCGCTCCTGCGTCGCGGCCAGATCGGCTTGCCCCGGAAAGTCGCTGCAGAATGAGGCAGCCCCGAGCGGAAATATCCGGCGAGCAACAAAAGTGCTGTTTCGCCGTAAGTGCGGATCCCGTCCGGTAACTTTCGTTCCGGACGGTAGCGACTGGGGCAGACGTGGGGCTTATAGTGGTCCCCGGAATTCAGACAGTGGTTTAATCCTACCTTGTCAGATTGATTTCGCATCGTGCGGGCGTGTCATGTTCTAAAATGACTTCTGCTACAATCCTTCAATTTATTCATGGAGTTGTAAGTGACAATGTCAACCTCGATACACGGATAGGATATCAGCGCTCGTGGCCTCGGCGCTGGAACACTTCGATTCCCACTTTACGCCGTACCTTCGCTGCATCCAGAGCCGCACACGTTCGATGGAGAAAGCGGCACGCCAGTATCTGCACGGCCTGTTGCAGAGTTCGCAGCGCAACATGGAGTGCATGGCGGAAACGGTCGCTGATAGCTGCTATCAGCCGCTACATCACATGTGTTGAGCGAATCCAACTGGGAACGACGGGGCGTGCGCCGGCAACGGCTACGTGACGCGAACGCCCATTTTGGCTACCCCAGCGCACCGCTCCTTGACGAGAGCGGCTTGGCCAAGAAGGGCCGCATGTCTGCTGGCGTGGCCCGCCAGTGGAACGGGCGACCGGGAAAGACGGATAACTGCCAGGTCAAGGTATTTGCCGCCATCGCTCGGGGCAATGTGGCTTCGGTGATGGATGCCGAACGGTATCTGCCGGAAGCCTGGACCCAGGATGCCGAGCGCTGTGAGGTGGCAGGCATTCCTGAGGATTTGCGGGAATTCCGAACCAAGGGCAAGATGGTGCCGGACATGGTACAACGCTTACGCCGGGAGGGCTTGCACTTCTCCTTCGTCGCGTTCAATGGCGGTTACGGGCATTTGCCCTGGCTGCTTCGGGAACTGGACGGCGAGGGAGGAGACCTTTCTGGCTGAAGTGCATTCAGATCAGGCGATTGATCTCGATGACCCGGCTCCTGCCGTGCCGGCACGCCGCTCCTCGAAGGGTCAAGCGCCGCGTCGGCTACAGACGAAAGCGGTGCCCGTGACGGTGGCTGAGTGGACGGCCACTCAACCGGCATCCCATTGGCGCCGCTTGTCGGTCCGGGCGGGCGAGAAGGGTGAGGTGATGGCCGAGTATCTGACCAAGCGGGTGTGGGTTTGGGATGGCGAGCGTCCTCTGCCCAACATGGGCGTCTCTTGGTGCGCCGGGAAATGGACAGCACGAAGCTCAAGTACTGTCTATCCCATGCCAAACCGCAGGCTTCCCTGCGTCGTCTGGCGGAAATGCAGGGCACGCGCCACTTTGTCGAGCAGTCCTTCAAGGAGAGGCCAAGAGCACTTGTGGCATGGCGGAGTATCAGGTGCGCCGTTGGCAGGCGTGGCACCATCACATGCTGCTGGTGATGATCGCCACGATGTTCCTGGCCAAAGAGCGCCTGGCCCTTGACGAGACCCCCGAACTGCTCTCTTGCCGCGACTTGGTCGAAATCATGCCTTACAAGCTCCCCAACAAGATCGTCACCGACGAGGACCTTGCAACATCCATCATCGACAGGCACAAACGACCGCACCAGGCCATGGAGTCAGCCTATCGACGACAGGCAGCTATGCTCGAAGCATTTGATTGAAATGGAATCTGACAAAGTAGAAGTAGTTAGAAGTAGTCGCCCGACACAGTTGGCTTGCCCTAGCCTCGTATTTGGAACATGATCGGTGCTGTCGTTGAAGCGCATTTTCGACGAACCTAACGATGGAGGATGCATCATGTACAAGCACATTCTGGTTCCCACCGATGGTTCCGAGCTGTCGACGCAAGCCGCCTGTGCGGCGGTCGATCTCGCAAAGAGTTCTGGCGCGCGCATTACCGCCTTCTTCGCCAAACCCGGGTATCCTCAGGAGTACTACAACGACGGCGCGCCCTCGGGCCCGAACAGACCCGAGGAGTTCGCCAAACTGACCGAAAAGAAGGCGCGGCGTGCTCTCGATTCCGTCGTCGAGCTATGCAAGAAAGCTGGTGTCAAGGGGAACAAGATTTCAGTGACAAGTGACACTCCTGCCGAAGCGATCCTCGACGCCGCGAGCAAAGCCGGCTGCGACCTGATCTTCATGGCTTCGCGTGGCCGTCACGGCCTGAGCGCGCTGTTCCTCGGCAGCGAGACCTACAAGGTGCTCACCTACGCGAAAATCCCTGTACTCGTTCATCATTGATCTTCGCGCTCAACAGCGACACACCAACGAAGCCTGCCGACGACCGGCTGTAAAGAGAACTGGAGCACATCAAGGCATCTGATTGTCAACAATCAGATTGCGAAAGTAACCACCCAGGTGCTAGCCTGTTGTTTGTTCGCACGGGTGCCGGCCCGCGGGCGCTTGGTACCGGACGATTGTACGTTTGCTGCTTCTCTTTCCACGGGAGGTACGACTATGCGTTTACCACGCCACTCATCCAAACGGCATTACTCGCGAAGCGTCGCCATGCTCAGCGTGTTCCTGGCCACAGCCTGCGGCCAACAGGGAAGCCCGCCAGCGAACCCGCCAGCGACTCCACCGGTGACTGCAGCAACGAACGACATGCGAAACTTCACCGGCGACTGGACTGTCACCGGGAACCGATATGTCCTGGACCTATTGCCGGGGCAACAGGCAGGCATTTTCAGACTCAGCGGTTCGATGCTCCTGAGCGGCAAGCAGCGACTGAATCGCGGATTCCAGGCCGAGGCCATCGGTTTCACCGACACGACCACCGGCATGCAGGGACGCAGCGTGTGGATCGATGAGCACGGCGACAAGGTCTTCAGCGAGATAAGCGGCGAAGGGGTTGGCCCCGGCCAGATGATCGAAGGCAAGTTCACCGGCGGTACCGGTCGCTACACCGGGATCAGCGGTGAGTACAGCTTCAAGTGGCAGCGCCTCGGCGCTATCGAAGGTGACGAACTCGCCGGGCGGGTCGTCGGTCTGAACGGTTGGGCACGCCTCGGCTCGCCCAATGCGGTTGCTCCCACCACTGCAGGAGGTCCAAAATGAGTACAGCCGCTTTCGGAACGGGAAGAATCGTAAAGTTGGTGGGCCTCCTGGTCCTGTTCTTTGGCCTCTGGTTCACGCCTGTTCCGGAGGGACTGACGCTTGAAGCCTGGCATCTGTTCGCAGTCTTCGCGTCGGCGATCGTCTCGGTGGTTCTCAATGTCTTTCCGCTGTTCACATCATCGCTGCTCGCCTGTGCGGTCGTGGTGCTCACCAACACGCTGACTCCGGCCAAGGCCTACGGCGCCTTTGCCAACGCCATCGTGCTTCTGGTGGTGACCGCTTTCCTGGTCTCGCAGTCGGTGGTCAAGAGCGGACTCGGCAAGCGGATCAGTCTGTACGTGGTTTCGTTGTTCGGCAAGTCGACCCTCGGCCTGGCGTACAGCATTTTCATCACCGATACCCTGATTGCCCCCGGCTTCCCGAGCAACACTGCGCGCGGTGGCGTGCTCTTCCCCGTCATCCTTGCGCTGGCGCAGAACAGCGGCTCGACACCCGACGACGAGGAGAAGAGGCGCTTCGGCGGCTACCTGATGTTCTGCGGCATGGCCAGCCTGGCCATCACGTCGGCGCTGTGGTTCACCGCCACCTCGGGAAACCCGGTCGGCGCCGGGCTGGCCGCCGAAAAAGGCTTGAAGATTGACTTCGGCTCGTGGCTGCTCGCCTCATGTGTACCGTGTCTGCTGGTGATCGGCCTGCTGCCGCTGATTCTCTATCGCCTTTTTCCGCCCGGGATTACCGCCACGCCGGATGCCCCGGACCGCGCCCGCCAGGAATTGCGCAGGATGGGGCCGATGTCGCGTCACGAGTGGATTACGGCGGTGACGTTCATCATCATGATCACCGGCTGGGTGCTTGCTGCACCCTACAAGCTCAACCTGACGGCAATTGCCCTCGCCGGCCTTGCCACGCTGATGATCACCGGCGTGTTGACGCTGAATGACCTGCACGAGCAAGGCGGCACGCTGGTGACTTTCATCTGGCTGGCGGTGCTTTTTGGCATGAGCGGGCAGCTCAACGAAATGGGCTTCATGGGCTACGTCGGGGCGCGGCTGGCCGTCGGCCTCGAAGGGCTCGCCTGGCCGGTCGCCTACGTCGCCTTGCTGGTGATCTACGTGCTGCTCCACTTCGGTTTCGTCAGTCAGAATGCCCAGGTTCTGGCGCTGCTCGGCGTGTTTCTCGACGTCGGGGTGAAGTCAGGGGTTCCCGTCCACCTGATGGCTTTTGCGCTGCTGTTCGCCAGCAGCTACTTTTCGGTCATCACGCCACAGGGCGGCAGCCAGAACATCATCTTCGTCGCCAGCGGCTATCTGAAGCAAGGAGAATTGTACCGCCTGGGACTGTTGACGACGCTTTTCTGCACCGTGTTGTTTCTGGTCGTCGGCACCCCCTGGATACTCTGGGTCGCCGGGTAGTCGGAACAGACCGGGGATGCTTCGCCCGCGCTTGCCGCGGGCGTACCTAGTTGACTGATAGCGCCCACATAAGCCGGCGGCAATGTACCGTCAGCGCCTTTGGAGACAAGTCATGAATACAAATACTGCGGCCCCGCTGAGCCGCCACCGTAGCGTCTGGGAAGTCCGCACGGAAAGCTGGATCGAGCTGGTCGATGCCTTGTCCCAGCTCGCGAACCCGTCCCACGAGCAAACCGATCGCGAGGCGCGCCTGGCGAGATTGCGCGAATTGACCGAGGTGCTGACGCCGATTGAAGTCTGCTGGGCTTATCCGGGCCGTCGGGCCTTCGCCGATCTGTGTGGATTCATCGCACGCGGCGAGCTGGCGCACGCTGCAATCGTCGCTCGCCGCAGCCATCGCATGCTGGCCTCGCTGACGTATCGCCACGGCAGCACCGGGGCAGGCAGCGATGCCGAGTTGCCCACGCAAATGGAAACGGAAAGGGAGTTCCAGACGCAAATGCGCTGCCCGTACTTCGAGGTCCTGATGGTGGACGACCTGCCGGCCGAGGAGGAGGAGTCGCTACGCCGTCGAGTACGCAGCCGGCGCCGCCCCGACGACGATTTCATCTTCGACGTGGTCGTGGTGCCGACCTTCGAGGATGCCCTGGTCGCGTCGATGGTGAACTTCAATCTGCAGGCAGTGGTGATCGGCTACGGTTTTCCCTACCGCTCGCTGTACGTCCCCGAACTCATTGCGCGTCGCTTCTTTGAAGGCCTGGATGTCAGCGGCGAGGAACTGCCGGAGTCCGAGCGCGGCCTGCTGCTGGGTCGACAGATTGCGCAGTTGCGCCCCGAGCTCGATCTCTATCTGGTGACAGACGCCAAGGTGGAAGACGTCGCGGCCAAGGCGGGGGCGACCTTCAAGCGCGTGTTCTTCGGCGAGGAAGATCAGCTTGAACTCTATTTCTCGATCATGAAAGGCGTGTCGGAACGCTATCAGACACCCTTCTTCGAAGCGCTGCGCAGGTACGCGAAACAGCCTACCGGAGTGTTCCACGCGCTGCCGCTGGCGCGCGGCAAATCGATCATGAATTCGAACTGGATCGGAGACCTGAGCCAGTTCTACGGCATGAACCTGTTCATGGCAGAAACCTCGGCGACGGCCGGCGGCCTCGATTCCCTGCTCGAACCGACGAGTTCACTGAAAGTGGCGCAGGAGTACGCGGCGCGTGCCTTCGGGGCACGCCGCACCTTCTTCGCCACCAACGGCACCTCGACCGCCAACAAGATCGTCGTCCAGGCGATGGTCCGACCTGATGACATCGTTCTGGTCGACCGCAATTGCCACAAATCGCACCATTACGGCATGGTACTGGCCGGTGCCCAGATCATCTACCTCGAAGCCTATCCGCTGCACGAGTACTCGATGTACGGCGCCGTGCCGATCCGCCACATCAAGGAAACCTTGCTCGAGTTGCGCCGCGCCGGCACCCTGAGCCGCGTACGCATGGTGCTGCTGACCAACTGCACTTTCGACGGCATCGTCTATGACGTCGAGCGGCTGATGCTCGAGTGCCTGGCGATCAAGCCCGATCTGGTGTTCCTGTGGGACGAGGCGTGGTTCGCCTTTGCGCGCTTCCACCCGGTCTACCGCCAGCGCACCGGCATGGCCGCCGCCGCCAGGCTGACCGAGATGTTCCAGAGTGTGGATTATGCCCAGCGTTACGCGGAATTCGCCAGCAGTTTTGACGAGGCTGCCTGGGCCGACGACGAACGAGTGCTCAGCACCCGCCTGCTGCCCGACCCGAACAAGGCAAGGGTACGCGTTTACGCCACGCAGTCTACCCACAAGACACTGACTGCGCTGCGCCAGGGGTCGATGATCCACGTCTGGGATCTGGATTTCAAGGACAAGGCCGAGGAAGCCTTCCATGAGGCCTACATGACCCACACCTCGACCTCACCCAACTACCAGATCCTCGCCACCCTCGACGTCGGCCGGCGGCAGATGGAGCTCGAAGGTTACGAGCTGGTGCAGCGCCAGCTCGAGCTGGCAATGAACCTGCGCGAGCAGGTGAAGGCCCATCCCCTGCTGAAGCGTTACTTCCACTTCCTGACGGTGGCCGATCTGGTTCCGGACGAGTTTCGCGAGTCGCACGTCGAGTCGCTGTTCAACATCGAAACCGGCTGGGTCAACCTGTTCAACGCCTGGCATACCGACGAGTTTGCACTCGACCCGAGCCGCGCCACCCTATCCATCGGCCGCTCTGGAATGGATGGCGACACGATGAAGAACAGGTATCTGGCGGACAAATACGATATCCAGATCAACAAGACCTCACGCAACACCGTCCTTTTCATGACCAACATCGGTAGCACCCGCTCGACGATCGCCTACCTGATCGAAGTATTGGTGAAAATCGCCAGTGACATCGACCAGCAGGTAGCCGACATGAGCACCCTCGAACGCCGGATCCATGAAAAACGGGTGCGATCGCTGACCGTGGATCTGCCGCCGCTGCCCAACTTTTCGTGTTTCCACACGGCCTTCCGCGGCAGCAGCGTCGACGGGCTGACCGAAACGCGTGATGGCGACATCCGCAGCGCCTTCTTCCTTGGCTACGACGAGGGGAACTGCGAGTACCTCGGCATGGACGAGACGGACCAAGCGATGAAGAACGGGCGCGAATGCGTTTCTGCCCAGTTCGTCATCCCCTACCCGCCGGGCTTCCCGATCCTGGTGCCGGGACAGGTGATCAGCGCCGAGATATTGAAGTTCATGCAGGCGCTCGATGTGCGCGAGATCCATGGTTTCCGGCCTGAACTGGGTTTTCGCATCTACACCGAAGCCGCGCTGCAACGTGCGGCACAGTCAAACGCGGTCTGGACCGCGCAGCTCAATTCACAGGTGGAGCCGGGATGAACTCACCGACAAGCTGCGCAGAAAAAGCAGCCCCATGACAGTCATAACCACGAGGAGAAGACAATGACTCACACCGTAAAGAACATTTCCGACCTGCTGCTGATGTTCCACCGCAATGAACGGCCAATCTATTTCATCAGCGCCACCAACTTCAACCTGCTGGGCATGGATCGCTGGGTCAACCGCTTCCGCTACATCAGCTACATCGATTGCTTCGATGGCCGGCATCCGAATGTGTTCGTGCCACCGGAATCGCCGCACGCCGAGTTCGAGTCGATCGAGGACATCAACAATTACCTGCTGCAGCACAAGGACGTGGTCGACCTGATCGAGCGGCGCGGCGGCAATCCGGTCGCGACCTTCCTGATGTTCGACGAGAAGACCGAGACACTGGCCAAGGAACTCGGCATGGAGGTCTGGTTCCCGCCGGCCAAGCTGCGTCAGCGCCTGGACAACAAGATGGAGACCGTGCGTATCGGCAACAAGGTCGGTGTGCTGTCGGTACCCAATGCGCTGGAGAAGGTGAGCAGCTACGCCAACCTCAGGGAGACTTGCGAGCGGAACGGCCTGGGTCATGATCTGGTGATTCAGTCGGCCTATGGCGACTCCGGCCACACCACCTTCTTCATCGCCTCGGAAGACGATTTCAACAAGTACAAGGATGAAATCATCAACGACCCCGAGGTCAAGATCATGAAGCGCATCAACTGCCGTGGCGCGACGCTGGAAGCGTGCGCCACCCAGTCGGGCACACTGGTCGGCCCGTTGCTCACCGAAGTGGTGGGCGCCCGCGAACTGACACCCTACAAGGGCGGCTGGTGTGGCAACGAGGTCTTCCCCGGCGCCTTCACCGAAGACGTACGTGCCAAGTGCCGTGACATGGCCGAGCGCTTCGGCAATCAGTTGCTGGAGGAAGGTTACCGGGGCTATTTCGACCTCGATTTCCTGATCGACCAGGACAACGGCGAGGTTTACCTCGGCGAGCTGAACCCGCGCGTTTGCGGCGCCAGCCCGATGACCAACCATGCCGCGCATGCCTATGCCGATGCGCCACTGTTCCTGTTCCACCTGCTCGAGTTCTCCGGCGTACCGTTCGACCTGAATGTGCGTGAAATCAACGACCGCTGGGCGCAGCCGCACTTCATCGATTCCTGGTCGCAGGTAGTGATGAAGTACACCGAGAAACACGTCGATCAGGTGACCCACGCGCCCGCTACCGGCATCTACCGCATGGGCGAAGACGGCGGTGTCAGCTACCAGCGCTTCGACTACAACCGCAAGGCCATCGATACCGAGCGCGAGGCCTTCTTCATGCGCATCACCGGCCCGGGCGACTATCGCTACGAGGGCGCCGACCTGGGTATCCTGATCACCCGCGGCCGCGCGATGGACGACCACTTCAAGCTCAACCTGCGTGCCCGCGACTGGATTCGCGGCATCAAGAACTACTACGCCGGCAAACCCATCGTCACCACCCAGCACGCAGCCGCACCAGAGCCGGGTGCGTTCAAGATCCTTTGACGTGCTGCATTCCGACATGCCCATCCATCAGCGCTTCACCGCGCTGGTGGAGGACGAACCCGGCGAGGCGTGGCAGGCACTGTTCGAGCGCTGCTGGCCGGGCTACCGTGACTGGTACCTGCGCAGCGGCGTTTTCGAACGACCCGGCTACCTGGACTGTCGGCGCGCGCTGCGCCAGCATATGCCGGAACTGGTGCCCATCTGGGAGCGTCTGGTGGAGCTGGCTGGCGGCAGTGACATCGAGGCCCGCCTGCTCTCGCTGTGGTGCCCGCCGGCCTACATTGCCGGTTGTTCGCAAGGGATCTGGATCGACCCGACCCACCAGCAAGGCCCGGCCCTGCTGCGCAACTACGACTATTCTCCCGCACTGCTGGAAGGTAACTGGCTGGCTACCCGCTGGTGCGGTCACCAGGTGCTGGCCATGGGCGATTGCCTGTGGGGTGCGCTGGACGGCATGAACGAAGCGGGTCTGGCCGCGTCACTGAGTTTTGGCGGCAGGAATCAGGCCGGCAAAGGCTTCGGCATCCCCCTGGTCGTCCGCTACCTGCTGGAGGTGGCGACCACTGTGGAAGAGGCCTGCGAAGTCCTCAAGCGTGTTCCCGTGCACATGTCGTACACCATCACCTTGCTCGACAGTGCGTGCCATTGGGCCACCGTGTTCGTAGGGCCGGACATCGCCACCTATGTGACCCGTCGCCGGGCCGTCAGCAACTTCCAGCACCAGGTGGATTGGTCCCAGCACGCCAAGGCCACCTGCGCCGTGGAACGCCTCGTCGCCATGCAGCAGGTGGTGGTGGAGCAGCCTCGCCCGTTGTCGGAAGCCACGGCGGCACTACTGCAGCCACCTCTGTTCCAGATGAGATACCGGCGCGGCTATGGCACGCTCTACAGCGCGGTCTACCAGCCCGCCCACCGCAGCGTGGATTTGCTGTGGCAAGATCAGCGCTGGCAGCAATCGCTGCTCGCGCCACAGGCCGGCGAACGCGACATTGTGTTCCCCGCTGACCCACCCGAAGTGATCTTGAGTTAAATTGAGAAGGAGGCAGACACGATGTTCACAATTTCGCGGCGCTTCGCCATTGCTGTAACGCTTGCCACTGCCCTGATGTCGGCGCCAGTTCTGGCGCAGGAACTGACCGGTACGCTGAAGAAGATCAAGGATACCGGGAGCATCACGCTGGGGCATCGCGAGTCGTCGATCCCGTTCTCGTACTATAACGACAAGCAGCAGGTCATCGGCTACTCGCAGGACATGATGCTCAAGGCGGTGGATGCGATCAAGGCCGAATTGAAGCTCGCCAAACTCGATATCAAGCTGGTGCCCGTCACCTCCGAGAATCGCATCGCGCTCGTCCAGAACGGATCGGTCGACCTGGAATGCGGTTCGACGACCAACACCACCGAACGTCAGAAACAGGTCAGCTTCTCGAACAGCCTCTTTGTCGTCGGTACCCGTCTGCTGACCAAGACCAACTCCGGGATCAAGGATTTTCCTGACCTGGCTGGCAAGAGCGTCGTGACCACCGCCGGCACCACCTCCGAACGTCTGCTGCGCAAGATGAACGAAGACAACAACATGAAGATGAAGATCATCGGCACGAAGGATCACGGGGAATCGTTCCTGACCCTGGAAACCGGCCGCGCGGTGGCCTTCGTGATGGACGAAGTGTTGCTCTATGGCGAATTGGCAAAAGCCAAGAACACCAGCGAATGGGCCGTGGTCGGTACGCCGCAGTCGTATGAAGCCTATGGCTGCATGTTGCGCAAGGATGACCCGGCGTTCAAGAAGGTCGTCGATGAGGCGCTCGCCAAGGTGATGACCTCGGGCGAAGCCGAGAAGATCTACGCCAAGTGGTTCCTGCAGCCGATCCCGCCGAAGGGTCTGAACCTCAACTTCCAGCTCTCGTACGCACTCAGGAAGCTGTACAAGTCGCCCAACGACAAGGCCTACCAGTAAGTTTCGCGCCACGCTCTGAGGAAAGCGCCATCGCTTTCATGGCTGGCCAGAAATGAAGCTGGGTCGATTCCTGCCAATGACCCGGCAACAGGCGCTGTCGGGTCATTTTCAACTCTCCTGCGCCGACCGCACTGCTGCTGATGGCTGCCGGCACCAAGTGACGGATCAGAGATGGGCGTGGACCAATGGCGTGGCCTCCGCACCCGCAGCAGGGCCACCGGCACCCGACACAATAGGGGCCGCCTGCAGGACAGAACTCTCTGCTCCGCCGACCACCTCGACTGGTGGCGCAACGCGGTCGGAACGAGATCCGCGTGTCGGCTTGATCAAAGGTCCAAGGCTGTCCAGATAGTCTTTCTTCCCCAAGTGTTTCTGGTAGACCGGAAACTCGATCGGCCGGTCACGGAAACTCTTGAGCGTTTGGCCCAGGCCGCGGATACCCACCGCTCGCTCCCGGCGAACCCGCGACAGATCGATTTCCACCGGGATGGTTTCTTCGCCCCCCCCCGCCTCGTGGATCACGTAGCCCGATGGGCCAACGACAATCGACCGCCCCGTGCCACAATCGCCCACACCGTTGACATCGAAGAAGTAGCACTGGTTGATGGTGGCACTGGCACGCGCGATCGGCAACTCGACATCCCGGTCAATCGTGTCGGTCATGGTCGGGTGAAGAATGCATTCAGCGCCCATCGACACCAGCGTCCGGGTCGTTTCCGGGAACCACATGTCGTAACAGATGGAAACACCGAAGCGCCCGACGTCAGGCACGTCAAACACACAGAATTCGACGCCCGGTCTGATGCCCATTTCGTAGGGAAGGAAGGGGAACATCTTGCGGTAGCGAGTCACCACCGTCCCATTCGGATCGATCACCGGTGTGGTGTTGTAGATATCATCGCCGACCCGCTCGAACATCGATCCCGGCAGGAGCCAGAGACCGTGTTTGGCTGCCATCTGACAAAACAGCCCCTCGGCAGGACCACCCGTCGGTTGTGCGTGGAACGGTGCTGGCCCAAAAGGGGCCAGCTCACTGAACACCACCATCTGCACCCAGGGAAAACGGGCCATCAGGACATCCAGCTTGTGGCCCATCGCATTGATGTTCGCATGCTCCATCGAGATGCTCATCTGGATGCCAGCAATTGAAAAAGGAATCATTAAGCTGCTTCTCCTGGCCTTTCAATTGATTGTACGACGATCTTCCGACTTGACGTCAAGGACCCGAACCCCGATCCGGAGCCGGAGCCGGAGCCGATACTACCACGCCCGAACCGGGAGATGCTTGCCTCCCGCTGCAGGCAGGGTTGCCCGACGCCGGCGATCGACGCTGCGCCGGGCCCTCTCTGGACGACCCGATCAGGCGCCAATCGCCCGCAGCGACGCCTCGATGATCTCCAGTCCTTCATCCAGTACTGCTTGCGAAATGGTCAACGGCAGCATCACCCGCAATACGTTGCCGTAGGGTCCACACAACAGCAACAACAGACCCCGTTTGGCCGCTTCATTCTTCAGTGCCGTGGCCAGATCTGCTGCCGGTTGCCGCGGATCACCGTTGCGGCAGAACTCCACCGCGGTCATCGCTCCCAGTCCGCGCACCTCGACGATGCTGGAGAACTCCTCCATCATGGCGCCGAACCTTGTCCGCAGGTGTTCGCCAAGCGCCATCGAGCGAGCACAAAGCTGTTGCTCCTCGAGCACGTCGAGTACCGCCAGCGCTCCGGCAACCGCGACAGGATTTCCAGCGTAGGTGGAACCCAGCCCGCCAATGTCCGCGGCATCCATGAGCTGCGCCTTGCCGACGACGGCGGCAACCGGCAGCCCACCACCCAGACCTTTGGCCAGGGTGATGATGTCCGGCTCGATGCCATAGTGCTCGCTGGCAAACAGTTTCCCGCAACGGCCAAATCCGGTTTGTACTTCATCGGCAACCAGCAGTATCCCGTGCGCGTCGCAGAGTGCCCGCAGGCGGCGCAGAAAACCGAGCGGCGCAGGAACGTATCCGCCTTCTCCCTGCACCGGTTCGATGAAAATTGCCGCAACCCGCGAGGCTTCGATGCTGGAAGCGAAAAGCCGTTCGATCGCGACGATGGAATCGTCTTCCGAGATACCGTGCAGGGCATTCGGGAACGGGACATGAAAGATCTCGCCCGGGAATGGCCCGAACTTGATCTTGTATGGAGCCACCTTGCCGGTCAGTGCCATACCGAACAGGGTGCGACCATGGAAACCGCCACTGAAGGCGATCAAGCCGGAGCGTCCGGTTGCCGCACGAGCAATCTTCACGGCATTCTCGACCGCCTCTGCACCGGTGTTGACGAGAAACGATTTCTTCGGCGAGTCGCCCGGAGCGGCAGCATTGAGCCGCTCGCAAAGCTCGACGTACGATTCGTAGGCCACCACCTGGAAACAGGTATGAGTGAACGATTCCAGTTGCCGGTGCGCCGCAGCGACGATCCGGGGATGGCAGTGCCCGGTATTGACCACCGCGATGCCGGCGCAGAAGTCGATCCAGCGACGGCCCTCCACATCCCAGATTTCTGCATTCTCGGCCCTTTTGGCGAACAAGGCGTGCCCCTGACCGACGCCCCTCGGCAGAGCAGCGACGCGTCTGGCCATCAGCTCGGCATTGGTCGTCAGGGTGAGTTTTTCGTTCGGTGCATTCATGTCCATCTCCATTGCGAAATTGGTTCGCCGGCTCAGTCGATCCCGCCGACGCAGATATATTTGATTTCCAGGTAATCCTCGATTCCGTACCTGGAACCCTCGCGACCCAGCCCGGAGGATTTCATCCCGCCGAACGGCGCAACCTCGGTCGAGATCAGGCCGGTGTTGATGCCGACCATGCCGTATTCCAGCGCACTGGCCACACGCATGCTGCGTGCCAGGTTCTCGGTAAAGAAGTAGGACGCGAGGCCGTA
The DNA here is from genome assembly GCF_016789985.1 of Accumulibacter sp. Classification (GTDB taxonomy): domain Bacteria; phylum Pseudomonadota; class Gammaproteobacteria; order Burkholderiales; family Rhodocyclaceae; genus Accumulibacter. The sequence goes on along the minus strand of NZ_JAEUOL010000149.1, from coordinate 6,233 downwards.
CTCCGTATCATTGGCCATGGCCACCGCATCGGCCTCCGTCTTGAAGGTGAAGACGGGGGCCACCGGCCCGAACACTTCTTCACGCGCCATGCGCATCGCCGGCGTCACGTCGGCCAGGATCGTCGGCTCGTAATAGGTTCGACCCAGGCTGTGGCGCCTGCCGCCACAGACGACACGAGCCCCCTTGTCGCAGGCATCGGCGACCAGTTCCTCGACCTTGGCGATCGCTGCGTCGTCGATCAGCGGGCCCTGGCTCACCCCCTCTTCTGCGCCGTTGCCGACGCGCAGAGCGGTGACGGCAGCGACGAGTTTCTCCACGAACACATCGCGGACACTTTCCTGCACCAGCAACCGGTTCGCGCAAACGCAAGTCTGACCCGTGTTGCGATACTTGGAGAGCATCGCGCCCTGCACCGCAGCGTCCAGATCGGCATCGTCGAATACGATGAACGGGGCGTTGCCTCCCAACTCCAGGGACAGCTTCTTGATCGTCGGTGCGCACTGCTGCATGAGAATCCGACCCACCTCGGTGGAACCGGTAAAGCTGAGCTTGCGCACCGTCGGATTGGCGCACAGCTCGCCACCGATCGCGACCGGATCGCCGGTGAGCACATTGAATACCCCTTTGGGAACACCCGCCCTTGCCGCCAGTTCAGCCAGCGCAAGCGCCGATAACGGTGTTGCCTCGGCTGGCTTGAGCACCACCACACAGCCGGCAGCCAGAGCCGGGCCCACCTTGCGGGTGATCATCGCCGCCGGAAAGTTCCAGGGCGTGATCGCCGCACAGACGCCGATCGGCTCCTTGGTCACCAGAACGCGCTTATCGGCGTTATGCGGGGGAATGACGTCGCCGTAGGTGCGCTTTCCTTCCTCGGCAAACCACTCGATGAACGCGGCGGCATAGGCGATCTCGCCGCGTGCTTCCGCCAGCGGCTTACCCTGCTCAGCCGTCATGAGGCGGGCCAGATCCTCCTGATTGCCGAGCAACGACTCATACCATCGCCGCAGAATCCTCGCCCGCTCCCCTGCCGTCCTGGCGCGCCAGGCTGGCAGGGCGATCCGTGCCGCCTCGATGGCGCGACGGGTTTCAGTAACGCCCGCGTCTGGCACTGTCGCCAATTGCTCGCCGGTCGCCGGGTTGATCACGGGGAAGGTCCGGGCACTGTCGGCCCCGACCCATTCGCCGTCGATGTAGCACGACTGCTTCAGCAGTGTCGTATCGGAAAGTTCCAAAGGTCGATCTCCTATTGGCGTCATCACGTAGAAATCGCTCGCCGGCGGCACGGCAGTCGCCACCGGGAACATCGCTGAGTCTAGCCGGCGCGGCAGTACACAGCGGAACCAATTGTTGCGACAATCCTGATACCAATTCGGCCACCTCTTCGATGGACAAGTCGCTCTGCGCAGAACTGATCAGATCCCGGTTGGACAGCGAGGCGAGTGGATCCCGCACACAAACGGCGTTTTGCCTGGCGATCCGGCGTCTGATTCTCGATGGCGAATTGCCTCCGGGCAGTCCGCTGCCGCCGACGCGCATGCTGACAAACGAACTCGGTCTCAGCCGGAGCACGCTGGTAAGAGCCTACGAGCAGCTCCGGCTGGAGGGGTATCTGCAGAGTCGCGGCGGTTCCGCCACTCTGGTGTCGGAGGCCCTGTCATTCACCGCGCCAAGCAATGCGCCGCGTGGTCGCCCATGGCGGCACGGCAGGCCCTTGTCGCGACGTGGTGCCGAGATCGCACAGCACGCCACCAGCAGCCCGATCCAGAGCGGCGCGTTTGTGCCCGGAGTCCCGGACGTCAGACTGTTCCCGTTCGCAACCTGGCGGCGCCTTTTATCGAAGTATGTTTGCTTCGAACACCGCCAACTGGCTCGCTATGGCCACGGCGGATATGGGCCGTTGAAAGCGGTGCTGGCCGAATACTTGCGTGTCTCACGGATGATGTCGTGTTCGCCCAGGCAGATCCTCATCCTGAATGGTTCCCATCAGGCCATCGACCTGTGCGCGAGAATGCTCTGCGATGAAAAGGATCGCGTCTGGATGGAGGACCCCGGTTACTGGGGCGCCAGCAATGTCCTGCGGGCCAACGGACTGCACATCGAACCGATCCCGGCGGACGACCAAGGCATGTCTCTCCCGGCGGACCCGGAGTCGCCACCGCGCATGATCTTCGTCTCCCCCTCCAGCCAGTACCCGACTGGAGTGGTGATGTCCCTGAACCGGCGGATCAAGTTGCTCGAACTCGCCGAGGCGCATGAGTCCTGGGTCATAGAAGACGACTACGACAACGAGATCCGCTATCACCCGTACACCATCGGATCCCTGTTCAGTCAGGCGCGCTCTCAACGAGTCATCTATCTGGGCACCTTCAGCAAGACCATGTTTCCCGGCTTACGCCTGGCCTACCTGGTTGTCCCGGAAGACCTGGCCGAATCCTTTGCCATCGGCAATGCCGAACTTTACAGGGAGGGGCGACTGATCGAACAGGCAGCGCTCGCCGAATTCATCGACGCGGGGTACCTGAGCGCCCATCTGCGCCGGATGCGCAATATCTATCAGGAACGCCGCAACGTGCTACGCAGGGCGATCGAATCCCGGCTCGGAGACTTGGTGAGCACCACCGGGGGCCTGGCTGGTCTGCACCTTCCCTACTTTTTCAATCAGCCTTTCGACGATGTGGCGCTCTCCGAGGAAATGCTCGAAGCCGGCATCGTGCTGCGTCCGCTCTCCATGTACTACGCTGATGCCGGTCACTGTCGGTCCGGGATGGTTCTCGGATTCGCCGCAGTCGACGCCAAAACCATCGAGTCCGCCTCCGACCAGTTGTGCACCGTGGTCGAGCGACGGCGTCAGCGCGATCAGGAGCCGCTTCCGGCACGGCCGGGGCAACAATGAAAAACCCATTGTTGGCCGGCAACGACCCGGGAGCGACGCCATCGGGATGCTCGATCGCCGGCGGCTGGCACTCGCCAGCCGCGGTCGCCGCTTGCTCGGCCTGATCGACCAGCATCCGGATGCGCGTCATCACGTGTCGCGCATTGATAAAGACCAACGCTGCGCAGAGCCGGTCGATCAGCAGGCCCGCCGCCGGCCGAATCGACAATCGGGCTGCGTGACTGGCTGGCGGGAAACCGAAAGCCTTGCCAGAGTCCGGCGAAAAATGTTCGCCGGGCCGAGCCCTGCCAGTGCGTGATTGGGGCATACCCCGCACCACGGAAACCGCGCACTGGCGGGAACGATCAATTTCACTTTCAGTGAAAAAATTTTCGTTGAAAGTGAAAATATTTTCCTGGCGACATGAAATGTTGCATCGTCGACAGGCAGAATTTCCACTTCGACCGAAAATCTTCAGGTATTGCGGCAGGCGGGTGGATCCTCCCGATCGATCCCTGCCGCAGTTCGATCGGACGCCGCACCTGCGTGGTGGAAGATTGCCGGCGGCGGTTCGAACCATCCCTCGTCGAGTCCCTCGCCGCCAGGCGCGGCCTGGCCGGAGGCAGGCTCGAGGTGCGCCGTGGCGCCGCAGCGCTTGCCGGCGATTGTGCAATCTGTACTACAATCGACCCGGAGCAGCGCCATGCTGACTGATTGATCAATCACCCGGGAAATCCCCCATGCGTCGCACACCCGCCCTCCTCGTCGTCCTGGCTTGCGCGGCCGCGTCGGCGTCTGCCCAGAGCACGGCGCCGGCCAACCTGCAGCCGCTGCCGGCAGTGCCCCCGCCACCGCCCGAAATGGCGCCTTTTGACGCAGCCCTCGAACCGGAAGTCACGATCAAGAAGCGCGAGGGCGAAACCGTCGAGGAGCACCGGGTCAACGGCAAGCTGTACATGATCAAGGTGACACCGGAGCACGGCGTCCCGTACACCCTGATCGACCGCGAAGGCGACGGCAACTTCAGCCGGGAAACGCTCGGCGCACCCGACGTCAGCGTCCCGATGTGGACGATCGGCACCTTCTGAGCAACCGCCGGCCGACCAGCAAGCTTCACCGCCCTTCCGGTCCGCCATGTCGGTGTTCACCCAGCTCACCACCGGACAGGCAGCCGCCTGGCTCGACGGCTACGCAGTGGGCCACCTGCAAGGGCTGGAGGGGATTGCCGAGGGCGTGCAGAACTCGAACTTCTTCCTCGGCACGACGCATGGCCAGTACGTGCTGACCCTCTTCGAGCAGGTGCCGCGCGCGCAACTGCCGTTCTTCACCCGCCTGATGGCGCATCTGGCCGCCCGCGGCATCCCCTGCCCGCAACCCGTCGCCAATCGCCGCGGCGCGTACGTCGGACGACTCGCCGGCAAACCGGCGGTGATCGTCAGCCGCCTCGCCGGGGCGTCGGAACCCCGCCCGACGCCGGCGCAATGCGCGGCGCTCGGCGACATGCTGGCCAGACTGCATCTCGCCGCGCAATCCTGTCCGCCCCCGCTCCCGGCACATGTGCGCGATACGGCCTGGTGCGCCGGCGGCGCGGCGCGGCTTGCCCCCTGCCTGGCCGCCGACGATGCGGCGCTCCTCGATGACGAAGTACGGCATCAGCAGACCGGCCGGCCGAGCGTCCTGCCGCGTGGCGTGATCCACGCCGACCTGTTTCGCGACAATGTGCTGTTCCTCGGCGATCGCGTCAGCGGCCTGCTCGACTTCTACTTCGCCGGCATCGACGACCTGCTCTTCGATCTTGCGGTGACGGTCAACGACTGGTGCAGCACGGCGAGCGGAGAACTCGATGCCGAACGCGGCAATGCCCTGCTCGCCGCCTATCACCGCCGGCGGCCGCTGGTCACCGCCGAGCAGGCCGCCTGGCCAACCCTGCTGCGCGCCGCCGCGCTGCGTTTCTGGGTATCGCGCCTGCTCGACCGGCATTTGCCGAGACCCGGCGATCTGGTCACGCAGCGCGATCCCGACGTCTACCGTAACATCCTGCTGGCACGTCGCGCACCCGCCGACGGCGCATCGTGCCTGACTTCGGTCGAAGGGAATCCGCATGTCGAATGGTGACCTGCCGCAGGTCAGGGCGCACTACGAAGCCCTCCCCTATCCGCCACGCGACCCCGCCGATGAAGGGCAGCGACTGCTCACCACCTGGCTCGATTCGCTGGCCATGATCAACCACTACTGCTTCGCCGGTGAACAGGGTTTTCGCAATGGCTTCCGGGCGCTCGTCGCCGGTGCCGGCACGGGCGACACGACGATCTACCTGGCCGAGCAGTTGCGGGCGAGCAATGCGGAAATCGTCCATCTCGACCTGAGCGCCGCCAGCACGGCCATCGCGCGGCGGCGCGCGGCAATCCGCCAGCTCGACAATATCGTCTGGCGGCAGGAGTCGCTGCTCGACCTGCCACGACTCGGCCTCGGCAAGTTTGATTACATCAACTGCTCGGGCGTCCTGCACCATCTCGCAGACCCCGACGCCGGCCTGCGCGCGCTGCTCACGGCGCTCGCCCCGGATGGCGCGCTCGGCATGATGGTCTACGCGACCTACGGTCGCACCGGGGTCTATCAGATGCAGGAACTGCTGCGCCGGATCAACGCCGGCAGCGAGAGCATGGAGCGGCGCCTGGACAATGCCCGCCAGGTCCTGGCGACGCTACCGCCGACCAACTGGTTCGCACGCGCCGAGTCGCTGATCGCCGATCATCGGCGCGGTGATGCAGGAATCTACGATCTCCTGTTGCATGCGCAGGACCGCTCCTACACCGTCGAACAGCTCTACGCCTGGCTGCATGACGGTCATCACCTGCACATCGAGTTCTCGGACGTCGGCCGCGGGCGCTCGCCCTACCTGCCGGAACTGGTTCTGGCGCCACAGCGGCCACCTTTCCTGACCGCTGTGGCGCAACTGCCGCTGCGACAACAGTACGCCATCGCCGAACTGCTGGGCGGCACGCTGATCACCCATTCCTTCTTTCTGACCCGCCGCCCGCGCGTCGCACCCTACGGCAACGCAAGCTGCATTCCCTTCTTCTGTCACGAGCCGATCAGCGGACCCGAACTGTCGGCGATCATCCATCGCAACACGGCCCGTCCCTTCGTCATGCGGCACAGCCACACGGGGATCACCACCCCGCTGGAGACCGGCAGGTTCGGCAAGTTCATCCTCAAGTACATCGACGGCCGGCGCAGTTTCGAGCAGATTTTTGCTCTGGTGCGCAGCGAGGAGAAGTTCCGCAAGTCACCCCCGGGCAACGCAGCGCTGTTCGAGGACTTCGCGGCGCTCTACGGGTTTCTCAACGCGATCGAGCG
>NZ_JAEUOL010000129.1 GCF_016789985.1 Accumulibacter sp. | reverse complement strand
CAAGGAACCCATCATGCGCATCGGAACTCCCCTCTCCTCCGGCGCTCTGCGCGTCATGCTGCTTGGCGCCGGCGAACTCGGCAAGGAAGTGATCATCGCCCTGCAGCGCCTGGGCGTCGAAGTCATTGCCGTCGACCGTTACGCCAATGCCCCCGGCCAGCAGGTCGCGCACCGCGGGCGGGTCATCACGATGAGCGACGGCAAGGCGCTGCGCGCCCTGATCGAAGACGAAAAACCGCAGATCATCGTGCCGGAGATCGAAGCCATCGCCACCGACACGCTGGTCGACATCGAGGCCGCTGGACTGGCCGAGGTCATCCCGACCGCGCGTGCCGCCCGCCTGACGATGAACCGTGAAGGCATCCGCCGCCTCGCCGCCGAGGAACTCGGCCTGCCCACCTCGCCCTATCGTTTCGCCGATTCGCTGGCCGAACTGCAGGCAGCGATCGACGGCGGCATCGGCTACCCCTGTATCGTCAAACCGGTGATGTCGTCCTCCGGCAAGGGCCAGTCGCTGCTGCGCGCTCCGGCCGACCTGCAGCCCGCCTGGGATTACGCCGCCAGTGGCGGACGCGTCAACCAGGGCCGTATCATCGTCGAAGGTCTGATCGACTTCGACTACGAGATCACCTTGCTCACCGTGCGCGCCCGCGACGCCGCCGGCACCGTCCAGACCGCGTTCTGCGAACCGATCGGCCACATCCAGGTGGCCGGCGACTACGTCGAATCATGGCAGCCACAGGCGATGAGCCGGCTCGCGTTGCAGAGATCGCGCGAAATCGCCACCGCCGTCACCGGCAACCTGGGCGGACGTGGCATCTTCGGCGTCGAACTGTTCATCAAGGGCGACCAGGTGTGGTTCTCCGAGGTCAGCCCGCGACCGCACGATACCGGGCTGGTTACCCTGTGCTCGCAGCGCTTCTCCGAATTCGAACTGCACGCCCGCGCCATCCTCGGCCTGCCGGTCGATACCAGCCTGCGCGAAGCAGGCGCCTCGGCAGTGATCTACGGCGGCGTCGACGCACCAGGTATTGCCTTCGAAGGCGTCGCCGAAGCACTGGCCGTGCCGCACAGCGACCTGCGCCTGTTCGGCAAACCCGAGTCGTTCAGAAAACGTCGCATGGGAGTGGCGGTGGCCAACGGCAAGGATGTGGCGCAGGCGCGCGAGCGGGCCAGACTCGCCGCGAGTCGGGTCAGGCCGGTGGCCACTTGATTCGGGAGTGGCCCCAACCACCTGGAGGTACAGTGCGCGCCGGAGCAGGGGTTCCTCGACACCGGGCGGAAAACGGCGAGACCCGGAGGAAGCCCTCCTGTTCCGCAACAGAAGAGTCGGGATGCCCACCCGGTCCAACTCCTGGCCGTGACGAAGACGCGCCAGCTCAACCCGGCGGCTGGTCGCCCGCATCCTCCTTCTTCCCAGCCCGCTCCCGCTTCTCGCGCAGACGCTGGTTCTTGTCGTCGCTGCCGAGAAAAAAGTAGCGCCCCGACAGGACGCAACCCTTCATCCCGGGGTCGCAGACCAGGCCGTCGAGTTTGCCGCACTTGCCGTCGATTTCGTGGGGGCAGCCCCAGGATGCCATGATGATTGCTCGATGACCGAGGTGTGTGGATGATAACCGCGCGCTTGCCCGTCCGCTACCGTCTGCCGCTGTCGACCAGGCTGCCGTCGAATCAGCCGGGGATTCGCGAAACCCCGACCGGCAGTGTGGTCAGACGCTGCATCTCGGTGCTGCCCAGGATGCCGGGGTCAACAAGATAGTCCTTGACGAAGTCGGTGGAATCGGCACCCCAGAACAGCTCATCACCTACCGCCAGCGTCGGCACCCCGAAGACGCCGCGCGCAATCGCCCGGTCGGTAGCACTCCGCAGAGCGTCCTTGACCTCCTGTCGCGACAGCTCCGCCGGATCGATCGCCAGCGAACGCGCCAGTTCGGCGACCAGCCGCGCGTCGGCGGGATCAGCGCCGGTGGTCCACAAGGCGTCGAAAATCCGGCGCACGGCGGCTGTGCTGCAACCGGCGGCGATCGCCAGGCGCAGATAGGGCAGCGAATTGAAGGGATGTGCGGCCGGCAAGCGAAAGGGAATGCCCTGCCGGGCCGCCCACCAGGTGCAGGAACGATAGGTCCACGCGCGCTTGGGAGGAATTTCGGCCGGTCCCTTCTGCTCCCAGTGGTTCAGTAGACCGGCAAACAGCACCGGCCGGTAGCAAATCGCCACCTCCGGCGGCAGTTCGCCGAGACGGACCAACCCGAGATAGGCGTAGGGCGAAATGAAATCGAAATACCAGTCAGCCTGCTGCATTCCTTTTGCCTCCAGGAAAGCCTGTCCGCACCGTAGCCGCCGGGCTCAAGTGCGGCCAGCCGCCACTGTACTGCGCAAGGCCGGCCATGGCCACCCCCATGCTCCGCATTCCCTGGCTGATAGCGCACCGATCGGCCGCAAACGAGCGGGAATGAGCGACAATCATTAACCTGCATCAAGGCTGCCAGACGCCGGCCTGCTGACAATGCCGGGCATGGCAGCATCTTGCCGGCCTGTGGAAACGAAAGCGGCAGACCGTTTGCCCTGCCCAACAGTTGCTCCGGACCGGCCCCGGAACGAAAATGGCGGCCGGCCTCCTCATCGATCAGCCGCACCGCAATCCTGCACTGCCGACCTGGACCACCATGAAGATATTCCCGACCCTGATCCTCTGCATCACCCTGCTCTTTTCCGCCTGCTCGCAGCCGCCGGGCTTCAAATCGACCGACATCTCCGGCGCCGACTGGGGCAGGAGCTTCAGCCTGACCGATGCGCAGGGTCAGACGCGCAGCCTGGCGGATTTCAAGGGCAAGGCGGTGGTCGTCTTCTTCGGTTACACGCAGTGTCCCGACGTCTGTCCGACCACTCTGCTGTCGATGCGCGAGGTGGTCAGTCGCCTCGGCGAAGATGCCGGCCGCGTCCAGGTGATCTTCGTGACGCTCGACCCGGCGCGCGATACGCCGCAACTGCTTGCCGAATACGTCGCCGCCTTCCATCCGGGCTTCATCGGACTGTACGGCGACGCCGACCACACCGCAGCCGTCGCCCGGGACTTCAAGGTGTTCTACAGCAAACAGGCGGGCTCGACACCCGACGGCTACAGCATCGACCACTCGACCGGCAGCTACGTCTTCGACCCGCAGGGTCGCCTGCGGCTGCTCGTCCGCCACGGTGAAACGCCGGACAACGTCGCCGCCGATCTCAAGCTGCTGCTGGCCGGCAGATAATCCTCCAGGACCCATGACATGAAACGCTTTCTGTTGCTGCTCGTCTTTCTCTCCCTGGAGGCGACGGCCGCCGCGCCGGCGGCCGACCAGATCAACCTCGACATCGGCACGCCACCGGTGGTGGTGGTCAAGCACAGCCTGGCGCAGCGCGCCTCGCGACTGGTCCGCTTCTACGACGCAGGCATCATGGGCCTGGGTAACGACGGCATGATCAAGCTGCGCGACGCGAGCCGGCTCAACCTGCCGCAGCGCCAGATCGCCGAGAAACTGATCGACAACGAGAACCCGGACCGCAATTCGCTGATCTACGCGCTCGCCGAAGCGCACGGCGGCCAGTCCTGGGAACCCGTCGCACGCACTGCGCAGATCAAGCGCTGGCAGTCACAGTGGCATTCCGGCTGGTGGATCCAGGATGCGCAGGGCAACTGGAGCATCAAACCCTGAACGACCGGCTGCGACATCTTGTCGCGGCGAGCAAGGCGGGAGCACCCGTATAATCGCTTACCCCTGAACGAAAAAGGAGTACAAGGCGTGAAAACAAGGCAAACCCTGTCGTCGTTGCTGGTCCTGTTGGGCCTGTCTTCGGCCGCTGCGCTGGCCGCCGATGTCGAGATACGGAATCCCTGGGTGCGTGGCACGGTCAGTGGGCAGCAGGCAACCGGCGCTTTCATGGAGATTACCAGCCAGTCGGGCGCCACGCTGGTCGGCGCTACCAGCCCGGCTGCCGAGGTCACCGAGATTCACGAGATGAAGATGGACGGCGGGGTGATGAAGATGCGCGCCATCCCGCGCCTCGAACTGCCTGCCGGCAAGCCCGTCGAACTGGGTCCCGGCGGCTACCATGTGATGCTGATCAAGCTCAAGCAGCCACTGAAGAAGGGCGACTCCGTACCGCTCACCCTGCGCGTCGAAGGCCGCGACAGGAAGGTCGAAAGCGTCGAGCTGAAGGCCGAGGTGCGCGACCTGACCGCCGCTGCGTCGCCGGCAGGCGAACACAAGCACTGAGCGCCTTCCCGCGGCAGCCGCCGCGACCTCGCCGGGGCAGGGCAGCCGCTCAGAGCACGTAACGCAGGATGGCGACGTACTGCGCAGCGCTGCCGGCGAGGACGAACAGGTGCCAGATGCCGTGCGCGTGCTTCAGCCGGGTATCGAGGGCATAAAAGATGATCCCGGTGGTGTAGAACAGGCCACCCGCCGCGAGCCAGACGAAACCGGCCGTACCCAGCGCCTGCAGCAGCGGGACGAGGGCGGCCACGACCGCCCAACCCATCACCACGTAGATCACCACCGACAGGACTCTGGCCTTGCCCTGCAGCCAGAACTCCTGAAGTCCGCCGATGATGGCCAGCCCCCAGACCACGCCGAGCAAGGACCAGCCCCAGGGGCCACGCAGGGTAACCAGGCAGAAAGGGGTGTAGCTGCCGGCGATCAGCAGGTAAATGCTCTGGTGGTCGAGCTTCTGGAAGATCTCCTTGGCGCGCCCGCGAAAGCTGTGATAGAGCGCCGAAAAGCTGTAGAGCAACACCAGGGTCGCGCCGTAGATCGATACGCAGGAGATCTTCCACGGGTCACCGGTTTGTGCCGCGACGACGATGAGGACCAGCGCGCCAGCCAGGGCCAGCACGGCCCCGAACAGATGAGTCCAGGCATTGAGTTTCTCACCGTAATACATGCGGACCGCCTCGACCTTCCCGACCGCCCTGCCCGACCGCCAATGGTCGCCGGCCGGACAGCAGCATGAACAGCATCCGCCGCATTGTCCGGGATTACGCCTTACCCGGTCAATGAATCGATCCCCGCTGCGGGCCACCGACGGGCCCGCAGCGGGATTCCCGGGCTGCCACGTGGGAGAATAGCGGCATGTGTACCGGCGTTCTCTCTCTTGCCCTGCGGCCTACCCGCGCGCCACGCCCGGCCGCGCTACCGGCAGACCGTTAGTCATGGCGCTCGACGAAAGCAGCGCCTTGGCGGTGACGGCGCTGCGCAGCTTCGAGACCGCCGATCATACGCACGCCTTGTGGACGGACACCGACCGGGCGTGGGCCAGCCGCGCCGCCGCCGAGGTGGTCGGTGACGAAGCAACGGACGCAGCCTTCCTCGCACAGCGCGCGCGACTCGGCCTCCACCGTCTCGGCGAGCGTTCCAAAAGCGTGCCGCGCGCCGTCCGGGCGCTGCGCTGGCGGCCCTGGCTGGGCGGCGTCAGCGCGCTCGCCGCCGGCCTTGCCGGCCTGCTGGTCGATCGCATCGGCGGCGGCCAGCGGATCAACATCCTGATGCCCCCGGTGCTCATGCTGCTGTTGTGGAATCTTGCCGTGTATCTGCTGCTGACGCTCGGCATGGTCCTGCCGCAGCGTGCCACCGACCGGCCGCGACCCTTGCGGCACGCCATCGGCCGGCTTGCAGCCGGCCTCCGCCAGCCGCCGGGCGGCAGCGAACTCGCCGCCGTGGTGGCGCAGTTGAGCACTGACTGGCTGCGCATCGCCTCCCCGCTGTACGCTGCGCGGACGGCGCGCGTCCTGCACCTCGCCGCCGCATCGTTCGCCACGGGCCTGCTCGCCGGCCTCTACCTGCGCGGCATCGCCTTCGAGTACCACGCCAGTTGGGAGAGCACCTTTCTCGATTCGGCCAGCGTCCAGGGTCTGCTCGCCGTTGCCCTGGCGCCGGGCGCGGCGCTGACCGGCATTCCCGTTCCTTCGGTCGGCGAGATTGCCGCGATCCGCGCCCCGGCCGGCGAGAACGCCGCGCGCTGGCTGCACTTGCTGGCGGCCACCGGCGCCGTCGTGGTGATCGTCCCGCGCCTGCTGCTGGCGCTCTTCGCCTGGCTGATCGAGTGCCGCAGATCGGCGAATCTGGCGATCGGGCTCGATGACGCCTATTTCCAGCGATTGTTGCGCGATTTCCGGGGCGAACCGGCGCGGCTGACCATCAGTCCCTACAGCTACACGCTGCCACCCGCGGCAACCGCCGGCCTGCAACGACTGGCGGCACGCGCCCTCGGCGGCAACGCCTTGCTGACCATCGGCCCGACGCTGCGTTATGGCGCCGAGGAGACGCTGGGCAGTGCGGTGCAAGCGGGACACCTGCTCGCTCTGTTCAACGCCACGGCAACGCCGGAACGTGAGACGCACGGGGCTTTTCTGGCCCGCCTGGCTGGCCGGCTCGGTCCCGCCGGCCGGATTGTCGCCCTGGTCGACCTGAGCGCCTTCCTGGCACGCGGCGCTGACGTCGGACGCTGTCAGGCGCGGCGAACCGCCTGGCGCGAGTTGTGCGCCTCACAGCAGGTCAACTGCGTCTTCGCCGACCTGGCGGCCAGTTCCGGATCTGCCACTTCCGACACGGCCGACCGCCTGGGCGAAGCCGCGTCGGCGCTCGCCCAGGCGCTCGAAGGGAGCAGCCGATGAGCGATGTCGCCCGCACCATCGCGCTATCGCTGATCTCGCACACCAACGCCGGCAAGACGACGCTCGCCCGCACCCTGCTCGGACGCGACGTCGGCGAAGTGCGTGATGCCGCGCACGTCACCCGCGAAGCGACACCCTACCCACTGCTCGATACGGCGGAGGGCGATGCCTTGGTCCTCTGGGACACTCCCGGCTTCGGCGACAGCGCACGCCTGGCGCGCCGGCTGGGCCAGCAGGGCAACCCGATCGGCTGGTTCCTGTCCCAGGTCTGGGACCGCTTCCGCGATCAGGCTTTCTACCTGTCACAACAGGCGGTGCGCAACGTGCGCGACCAGGCCGACGTCGTGCTCTATCTGGTCAACGCGTCCGAGGCTCCCGCCGACGCCGGTTTTCTCGCCCCCGAACTCGACATCCTGGCGTGGATCGACCGACCGGTCGTGGTACTGCTCAATCAGACCGGACCGCCACGCCCACGCGCCGCCGAGCAGGCCGAGGAGA
>NZ_JAEUOL010000082.1 GCF_016789985.1 Accumulibacter sp. | reverse complement strand
ACGGGTTACCCACCGCGCCGCTCGCCTCCGGCCATAGAGGGGCCGGCGGCGGCGCCGTGGATAACCCTGCCCTGGAGTACTATCCCGGCGCTTGATTCTCAAGCGCCAATCCGTCCACCGAAAGGGGGCAACTCCAGCCTTTCGTGACGCTGTGTGCTGGATCAGGCATTTGCGCTACGCCAATTCGTGAGGATTGTGCAGGTAGGTGCTTGATCCCTTCGTCTTCTGAAGAAATGCGCGACCGCCGCTGCGCGGCGGTCGGTAACGAACAGCAGTTCACCGAAGGGGGGCAGACGACACCAAGCGGAAGCCGCTGAAGCTAAGCCTAAAGTCAGGGTCATACCAGGCGCGATGCGAGCCGCGCGCAACGCCCGTGCCGTCGAACCACGAGCCACCACGCAGCATGCGCGTCTGGTCGCTCGGATCGGCCTCTGACTCTGACAGCTCCAGGCGATCATGGGAGAAAAGGCACCACTCCCAGACGTTTCCGGCCAGATCAAGCACGCCTTCGCTCGATGCACCCTGTGGATACATACCGACAGCCGTGGTTTGCTGGAGAGTCCACCCACCAGCCTCCGACGACTTCTCGTCAAGGTTGGCGCACCCCGATTGGTAGCCCTGACCCCAGGGGTATTCGCGTCCGTCCCGGCCGCGTGCCGCGCGCTCCCATTCCAGCTCGTTCGGCAGCCTGACTTCGTAGCCGAGTTGCTTGCTCAGCCAGCGGCTGAAGGCGACGGCCTCGTGCCAGTCGACATTCGTCCGCGGGCGGTTGGTTTGCGGCCAATGCGACGGTTTCGGTTCGGGCCGCTCGAGACCCTGCCACCAAACGTCGGCCCGATAGCCGCCGGCGTCGATGAACGCCTGGTACTGCGCGTTGGTCACCGGGTGACGCGCCATCCGGAAGCCGGGTAGCATGCGCCGTTCGCCATCCTGATAAATGAACTCGCCGCCCGGGATGTCGACCCAGTCGATATCGGGCAGGCCACGCGAATCGAGTCCGACGCCGCGACGCGGGTCGCCGATCTCGGCCAGGCGGTCGCCGATCTCGATCCGCCGTGGCGGCGGCGTCTGCGGGTCCTGCAATTCGGCGAGCAGATGATCGACTTCGCTGGCTGCATCGGCTGCGCTGGCTTTCGCAGGCTCGCGCGGCGTGTCGTCGCTGAGCCAGTCGTGCAGTTGCCGGAGAAAGACACGGGTCTGTTCGGCCTGCGCGGTCGTGCGCAAGTCCGGCAAGTCGAGCAGCTTGTCGGCACCGTAGCCGGGCGGCGGATCTTCCAGCGTCGGGTCGACGCGCAGCAGCACGGCGCGGGCAAGCGGCACGATCGCGTCGACGGTCTTTTCGGCCAGCCGCCACCGGGCGGCGGGCGTCCATAGCCGCAGCAGGCGTGTCGGCTCGCCCGCGCCTTCCGTACCGGATGCGGCCTTGGCCTCGGCTCCGCCTTCCTCGCGCAGTTCGATGCGCAGGCCCTGTTGCCCGAGCCAGTTGGCGATCGCCAGCGCCTGTTCGCGATCTTCCGGGAGATGGCTGAGATGCAGCAGCGGCGCGGTCGAATCGCCGCCGCCATCGGTACTGGTGGCGGGGAAATCGCCGCGCAGCTCGTAGCGGCGGCCGGCGAGCGTGGTCAACCAGACCGGCGTTCGCGCCATCGGCAGGCGTACGCGCTTGTCCAGGCCGACGACGTGCCAGGTTCCGGGCTCACCCTGGCACTGCACGTGCAGGTTGGCGGGCAGCGGCGTCGGGAACTCGATTGCCCCGCTCGCTGCGGCGCTCCCCGCGGCAGCGACGAAGTGCAGCACCGGCCTGTTGTCTGCCGCGTCGTAGTGCAGTTCGACCGCCAGCCGTGCCGGCCGAAAGGGCGCCGGCAGCGTCCCGGCAAGCCAGGCGGGGGGCGGCAGCGGCGTGCTGCCGAGCGGCGCGGCGGCCATCGTCCCCAGGCGGTAACTGGCGTACTGGTTCAACCAGCGCAGTTCGTCGAGCGCTCCCGCGGCGCCGCCGATCGTCGCCAGCGTCTGGCGGATCGAGCGCGCCAGCCGGATACGCCGTTGCGGGTCGCTTTCGTCATGGAGCAGCCGCAGCATGTCCTGCAATCCCTGCTGCATCTGCCCGCTGGCTGGATCGTCAGACAAGGTGTCGAGGCGCAGCTCCTGTTCGAGCCGATCCTCGGGCAGCCAGTGGCAGGTGTGCCGGCGCGTGAACTCGAGCGCCTCCTGGAAGCGCGCCGGCTCGCCGCGCAACTCGTCGGCGAGCAACCGGGAAACACCCGGATGCATGACGACCTCGCCATTGCCACGTGCGCCGATCAGCGGCGAGAACCAGAACAGCGACTCGATTTCTGTGGCGCTGCCGGGCAGGAAATGCCGTCGGCTGTTGCGCAGCAGCAAGGGTTCGATGCGCGTCGCCAGCGACAGCAGCCGGGCCAGGCGAACCAGCGGCGGCATCTCCGGCCACGGCCCGCGGAAGCCCTCGACGAGATGCTTCTCGAAGGGCGTCGGCTGCAACCAGCTCATCGCGCGGTGCGGTGACCGAGACCGCGCTGGCGGCGCAACAGCGCGGCGCTGGTCGCCGGATGCCAATGGACCAGTTGCGGGTGCAGGCCGAGGTTCTTCGGCCAGAAGAAGCGCGACCACGGAATCAGGATCAGCAGTGGGCAGTCGCGTGCCGCACAACGGTCAACGAAGGCTGGCCAGCCGCTACCCCTGAGGTCGCACGGCGGCTCGCCGCGAATGCCGAAGTCGGTGGCGACGAGGATCGGCCGTCCCGGTTCGGGTTGCCAGGTTTCGATCGCCTCGCGGTCGGCACGCCAACGCCGGGCTCCGGCCGGTGAGGCAGCGAAATCGAAGATCGAAGTGCGTTCGGCGCCGAGCACGCCGCTGACCTGGCGCGCCAGTTCGCGCAGGTCTTCCCACCACGGAACCATGCTTTCGCTATAGTCGAGCAGGAGCTGACAACCGTTGTCGAGGGTCATCGACGGCAGCCGCGGCAGGCACTGCGGGAGGCGTCGCCTGACGATGCAGCGGACGAGCGCGTCGAGGTCGAGGTCGGCACCGGCGTCGCCCGGCCGCCAGCGCGCGAGAGCGGCCGTCAGGACGCCGCGCGCTGCACGCTCCGGGAAGAGCGTCTGCCGCGGTGGCGAACTCCGCTCGGAAGCCAGGCGCTGGTAGCCGGCAACCAGCCAGGCAGGAGCTGCCGAACTGTCGGTCGAGGGCAGCACTCCGACGCTTGCCAGCTGCGAGGGAACGATCTGCGCCGGCAGCGCTTCGACTGCCGGCGAGCTCGCCGGCAGCGCCAGTCCCGGCGGGTGTGGGATTGCGCTGCGCCGGGCGGCAGGCGGTGGCAGCGCCCGGTTATGGTCGTAGATCGCCGGCGTCGCGGCGCCGGTCGCCGCGAGGTCGGGAGCGCGCAGGCCGAAACCCAGGCAGGCGGCGATGGTCGCCGCCTGGGCCGCATCGTCGCAGTCCAGCCCGGCGAGCGCGCTGATCAACTCGCCGAGATGGATCTCGCCCCTACGGCCGCCGGCTGGGCTCATCTTGGGCGACCATCGGTTTGAGCAGGGTCGCCCGTTCGACCTGTTGCCACTTTTCGGAATCGACGCTGATCGCGAGGTCATGGCAGGTGCGCACGGCGTCGAGAAACTCGCTGGTCCCCGGCGAGCGCTGCCCGCTGTCGACGCGCTGCTGGCGCAGCTCGACCATCCTGTCGGCGATCCTTTCGATCAGTTCGGGCGCGACCTTGGGCTCATGCACGCGGGCAATGGCGATCAGACCGTCACGCTCGGGCTCCCTGAGCAGCAGGCTGACGCAGCGGCGCAGGAAGGCCTGTGGCAACTCGCGCTCGCGATTGGTGGTGATGATCGTCAGCAGTTCCTGCGCGGGATCGGCAGTCAGCGTGCGGCCGTCGGGCAGCCCGAAACTGCGCCGGTCGAGCGGTTCGAGCAGGTCGTTGGGCAGATCGGGTTCGGCCTTGTCGATCTCGTCGATCAGCAGAACGGTGTGTTGCGGTTGGTTGTCCGGTCGTCGCACGACGCCGCCGCAGCGCGCTGCGACGCGCGGTCTGCCGACGTTGGCCGGCAGACCGCGCCGGCTGGCCGATGTCGGGTTGAACGCCCACCAGAAAATGCCGGGATTGTAGTACTCCTCGTCACGCTCGAGCGCCCTGGCCTTCGTCCTGGCTTCCGGCCGGGCGGCGCGCTGCGCGTCGTTCAGGCGGCGCAGGTGATCGACATCGACGGTCAGTTGCTCGACGCGGCTACGCGAAGTGATCGTCTGGTGCAGGAAGTTCCATTGCAATACGGCGGCCACCGTTTCGGCGAGCCGGCTCTTGCCGCACCCCGGCGGACCGGCGACCAGCAGCGGCCGCTGCGTGACCAGCGCGACCTCGACGGCGATCACCGCCTCCTCGGAGAAAAGGTACGCGGCGACGTCGCCTTCGGCGGGGAAACAGTAGTCGGCAGGCAGCCGCGTCAGCTTGCGGGGAATGTACTGGCTCATGGCATGCTTTCATACTTGGTGTTGATCAGATCCCGTGCCTTCAGTTCTTGGAGATACTGGGTCCACTCGGTGTCTTCACCGAGTTCCGGAAGAACGGGTCGCAGATCACCCGGCAGGTCCACGGGTAGCCGCTCGCCGACATGGACGACGAAGGTGAGCGACTGGCGCTGCCTGGCGTGGTCTTCGAGGGCAGGCAGCAGCAAGGGGTCGGGAGCTTCGCCGGACTGGGCGGGAGTCGGCAAGAGGACGATCAGGTGGCATGTGTCCTTGCGCAGCTCTGCGTCGATGACCCTGGCGGGCGGTCTTTGTTCGCCTGGCCAATAACCCTGGCGTACCTCCTGCCAGATCTCGTCGGCGTTCTTCAGTTGCGACACCTGAATGACCTTGATCTGGTCGGTTGCCGGCCAGGCGCGTTCGAGATGACGACGCAGCGTGAAACAATCCACCTTGAGTTTGACATCGGGTTTTGCCACGAGCTGGCCGTTCATCGCCAGGCACTTGCCATGCGACCTGGCGCTGGCAATGACTCCGGCAGCGCCAACATCGACCCATAGCGCGCGGATGTATTTCAACATTTCCTCGGCACGCTCGCGGCCTGGACGTGGCACGAGACCATCGAGAATCTTGCTAAAACGCTCCAGCGCCTTTCCGCCTTCGCTGAACAGATACCCGGCCAGCCCCCGGGCGAAACGCTGCCTGGGGTCGAGATGCGTCAAGGGCGGCTGGGTGCCGGGGAAATGTTTGCTCCACAGGTCGCTCAAGATGACTTCCTTGACCTCCATATCGAGTATCGTTTCGACTGCGGTGACCAGCCGTTCGAACGGGGTTTGCGCAGCGCCTGCCCGGGCAAGCCGGTCGTCGAGCCTCGGCTTGACGCCGGCGAGGATGGCGGGCGCCCCAGCCACGCTCTGCACACACTGATCGCGGCTGATCCCCAGCATGCGGAAATACTCGTCCCTGTCGAGATCGGCCGGCGTTTGCCCGTCGAGCAGGACTGGAAACAGCCTGAATCCCGGCTCGATTGCCGCGCGCCAACTGAGGATCGTCGCTTCCTTTCTCACCCAGTTCGAATCGCCGACCGCCCGTCTGGACAGCAGGAGGATCGCTGCGTGACAGTCGTACAGCCACTCGTCGAGGCATTGCTCCCAGCGGTCGCCGGGCTGCAGGCCATCGTAGTCGACCAGGATGTCGATCGCGTTGCCATACTGCGCGGCCAGCGCCGCGCAGGTCTCCTGCAGGAGCCGCCAGTTCGCTTGCGCCTGTGCATCGCCCGCCGCGCTGTCGCGCGGGCGTGCGCTGTGGCTGATGAAGATCCGGAGAGCCGCCATGAGGATTTTGTGTCAGTTTATGTTACGGCGTCTGGCCGGCCGCCGTGTCTGGCGGGAAGACTACCACGCATCAACCGACGACCGAACAGTCGGGCACGCCTGACGCCAGCGAAGCTCGCGGCAAACGCCATCGCCTGATCGCTCAGGCTGCCGAGTCACCTGAGACGATCCCCTTTCCGGCAAGTGCCGCAGCGCCGTGCTCGTCCGTGAACAGGCTTGGCGCCGCGTCTCATGCGTGCTGAAGGGAGCTTCGCCGAACCAACGCGGGTTTCCTCGTGCGCCTGTCCGGGCAACGCCAGGCGACCTGCCGGGGGCCGGGTTCGATCCTGCGCCCAGGCTTCGCCGGTCAGGCGGCAAGCACCGTCAGAGGATCGTGGTAGGCGTAGTGGAGGTCTTCGGCGACTTCACGGCAGGTGACCTTGCCGAAGGCGACATTCAGGCCGTTGCGCAGGTGCTGGTCGTCCTTCAGCGCCTGCCGCCAACCCTTGTCGGCAATCTGCAGCGCAAACGGCAGCGTTGCATTGTTCAGCGCGTAGGTCGAGGTCCGGGGTACGCCGCCCGGCATGTTGGCCACACAATAATGCACGACGTTGCCGACCACATAGGTCGGCGCGGCGTGTGTCGTCGCCTGGGCCGTCTCGCAGCAGCCGCCCTGGTCGATGGCGACATCGACGATTACCGCACCCGGTTTCATCGCGTCGACCATCTGGCGGGTGATCAGCTTGGGTGCCGCAGCACCCGGAATCAGGACGCCGCCAATCACCAGATCGGCGCGCAACACATGCTGCTCGACGTTGTCGCGGTTGGAGAAGACGGTGATGGCGCGCGCCCCGAGCAGACGATCGATGCGCCGCAGGACGTCGATGTTGCGGTCGATGACCACCACCTGGGCGCCGCTGCCCACGGCGATCTGGGCTGCGTTCGAGCCCACCACGCCCCCGCCGAGGATGACGATCCTGGCCGACGGAACGCCGGCCACGCCGCCGAGCAGGACGCCCATGCCGCCATGTGCCTTTTCCAGGCAGTAAGCACCGGCCTGCACCGAAAGGCGTCCGGCAACCTCCGACATCGGCGCCAGAAGAGGCAAACCGCCACCCGGCTGGGTCACGGTTTCATAGGCGATGCAGACCGCGCCGCTGTTCACCAGATCGGCACACTGTTCAGGGTCGGGAGCCAGGTGCAGATAGGTATAGAGAATCTGCCCTGCGCGCAGCATGGCACGCTCGCCCGCTTGCGGCTCCTTGACCTTGACGATCATTTCAGCGCTGGCAAAGATTTCTTCCGGGCCAGCCGCGATCAGGGCGCCGGCCTTCTGGTAGACCTCGTCGGTGGCACCAATGCCCCTGCCGGCGCCGGTCTCGACGGTCACCTGGTGACCGTGAGCGACCATTTCCCGGACCGATGAGGGGGTGAGGCCAACACGATATTCATGGTTCTTGATTTCCCTGGGTACGCCAATGTGCATCTCTATCTCCTTGCCAGTGGTTGAGAGGACTGCCCATGTTATGCCATTTCACCGCCCCTGGCGGCTTTTTCAGGTCCCTCGGCCGCCGGGAGAGTGACGAACCCGGCCGCCGCCAACCACCAGGCGCCCCGCCCCACCTCCAGACGAGGCTTTGCCGCATGCCCCCTTATGTATAAACTGCGCGACGATCAGCCGCAGGGTTTGCACAGGCGGTCACGGCCGGAATCACGAAGCGACGCCGGCTGTTGCAAGCCGCCGATGGCGCGCGGCGTCCTTCGGCAACACCTCTTTCCCACCTCTGGCAAACCGTGCAATCCGATGAACATGAGTGCCCATAGCGACGCCAGCCAAAGCCCGTCGGCTTCTGCGGGAAGCCGCTCACTGCCACCGCAAGCCGACAACATCGCTGCCGAGCTGTCCGGCTTCCGGCGCGAGATGCTGCGCTTTGCAGTCCTGCAATTGCGTGACCAGGCGAGTGCCGAGGATGCGGTACAGGAAGCGATGCTGGCCGCATTGCAGGGTGCAGACCGCTTTGGCGAGCGGGCCCGTTTGAAGACCTGGGTTTTCTCGATTCTCCGGAACAAGATCGTAGACATCATCCGCCGGCGAGTTCGCGAACCGAGTTACGAGGAGCCCCTGGATGAAATCGACGAGACCGACTTCGACCCGCTGTTCCAGAGCAACGGTCACTGGCAGCGCGATGCCCGTCCCGCCGATTGGGGAGATCCGGAAAAGACCTTCGAAAACCGCAGCTTCTGGGAAATTTTTGATGCCTGCCTGAACCGCCTGCCGAGCAGCACGGCGCGGGTCTTCATGATGCGGGAGATGCTCGGTCTGGAAACCGACGAAATCTGTGAGGAGCTCTCGATGAGCAGCAACAACTGCTGGGTCGTCCTGCACCGCGCACGCATGAGCCTGCGCGTGTGCCTGGATCAACGATGGTTCGCCGGCAGCGAGCAGCGCAAATGATGACTTGCAAACAAGCTGTCCGGCTGATGTCGGAAGAGATGGATCGCGACCTGGCCACCGGCGAACGTTTCTCGCTGCGTCTGCATACCCTGATCTGCCTTGGCTGTCACCGCTACCGACAGCAGATGTCCTTCCTGCGACAGGCCTGTCGGCAACAGGTGGCGCCCGGCGACACCGTTCCGCCGCTCGGCTGAGTGGCAGGGTCACCGGCACCCGGCGGCACTGCGCCACCTGCGACGTCCTTTCAGCCACCGACGATACCGCCATCCAGCCGCCGGATGACGACCGTCGCCGAACGCGGTCTGCCGCCCGTCAGCTCGGCAAACTGGCTTGCCGGCCAGCCCGACGCGGCCAGGGGCCTGTTCGGGTCGGACCGCCCGCCGGGGACCTCGCCGGGATGCTGGACGTTGACGAACAGGTTGCGCCCGTCCGGAGTGGCGCAAATCCCGGTGATTTCACAGCCCTTCGGGCCGGTCAGAAAACGCCGGATCTCGCCGCTGGCGACGTCGGCAACCAGCATCTGATTGTTGCCGAATCGCTCATGGTCACCGCGCTCGATCAGGTTGCCGGAAGCATCGGTCTGAATCCACAGGCGTCCGTCAGGGTCGAACCACAATCCGTCCGGGCTGCCGAAGGCATCGCCACGAATGTTGCCTCGTCTGGCCGCATCGGCATGCCGTGGGTCGCCACAAAGCGCGAAGACGTCCCAGGCGAAACTGTCGGCAGCGGCGTCACCCGCCGCCTCGCGCCAGCGGATGATATGGCCAAAGGCATTGTCGGCGCGCGGATTGGCCGCATCGGCAACGCTGCGCTGACGGTTGTTGGTCAGGCTGCAATACACCTCGCCACTCTGCGGATGCACGGCAATCCACTCCGGGCGATCCATCCTGGTCGCTCCGACGAGATCGGCCGCCTGACGCGTACGGATCAGGAGGGCGGCCTGATCGGCAAAGCCACTGCCTGCGTCGAGGCCGTTCTGCCCGTGCTGCAGGGCCAGCCAACGACCCCGGCCGGCCGCTTCGAAGCGGGCGACGTACAGGCTTCCCATCTCGAGCAGACGTTCTCGCCCGGCTGGCTTGCCGGCATCGAACGGATCGCGCGACACGTACTTGTAAAGGTACTCGAACGGTTCGTCGTCGCCCATGTAAACCACTACACGACCGTCGCGGGCCAGGGTCACCATCGCACCTTCGTGCTTGAAGCGACCAAGCGCGGTGTGTTTGACCGGAACGCCGGCCGGATTCCAGGGGTCGATTTCGACCACCCAGCCAAAGCGATTCGCCTCGTTCGGCTCGCTCGCCACGTCGAAGCGGCTGTCGTGCTCGTGCCAGCGATAGCCGGCGCCCTTGCTGCGGATGCCATAGCGCTTCTGCGCCGGCGTCGGCTGGTCGAGCCCGTTGAAATAGGAGCTGAAGTGTTCCTCACAGGTCAGGTAGGTGCCCCAGGGCGTCACCCCCATCGCGCAATTGGCCAGAGTCCCGAAGACGATGTTGCCGCGCCAGTCGTCACGCGTTCGCAGGTCGGCAGAGCCGGCCGCCGGCCCGTCGATGCGCATCGGCGTGCGCGCCGTGATCCTCCGGGCATAGGGCGAAGGCCGCACGAGTTGCCAGTGTGGGGCTTCGCCGCTCGCGCCGGTCCGAAGTTCCACCTCGATCACCGAAACCCCGTGCGCGTTTTGTGACTTGAGTGTTTTGGCATAGCTCCAGCCGGCCACACCGTCCGGGTGCAGCAGGCCCTCATCGGTGTATTCGTGGTTGACGCACAGCAGACCACGCGTCGACGAAGGCTTGCCCTCCTCGAGCTGCGGAAAGAAGTGCATCCCGTCATGGTGCATTCCCGCCTGCAGGGCCTGCTCGGACGCGCTGTTGCCGGCGTCGCCGCGAAAAGCCGGGGTGGCCCCCAACGGCTCCCCCCAGGCGAAGAGGACCTGCACACCATAACCCTCGGGCACGCACAACCGATCGTCTCTCGACGCGGCGATCGGTTTGAAGCCGATCGCCGGACGAATCGCCGCGGCGGCAAGGGCCGACCGCAGCGGCAGGGTGAAGAAAGGCAAGGCTGCGCTCCCGAGGCCAGTCTGCAGCAGGCGACGACGCGTCACCTGCTGCAGCGTGAGTGGCGCGACCATCTGCACCGGATGCCGATCGTCACTGTCGTTGGCGGGCGGCAAATCCTTCATGATGCCGTTGGCTCCGGGCAAAAGTGAAGAGGAAGGTGAGCCAGGCGAGGCACCGGAATTTCATTCTTCAAGCAGGCTGCGCAGCATCCACGCCGTCTTCTCATGCACCTCCAGACGCTGTGTCAGCAGATCGGCGGTCGGCTGGTCGTTGGCCGCATCGACCACCGGAAACAATTCGCGCGCGGTGCGTGCCGTCGCCTCCTGGGCAGCCACCAGATGGCGGATCATGTCCGTTGCCCTGGGCACACCCTCCACCTCCTGGATCGAGGCGACCTTGACGAACTCCTTGTACGTCCCGGGCGCCGGGTGGCCGAGCGCGCGGATCCGCTCGGCGATCACGTCAAGCGCGGTCCACTGCTCGGTATATTGCCCCATGAACATCAGGTGCAGGGTGTTGAACATCGGCCCGGTGACGTTCCAGTGGAAATTGTGGGTCATCAGGTACAACGTATAGCTGTCCGCCAGCAAGGCGGAAAGACCCTGTGCAATCTTCTCGCGCGCCTCGGCACTGATCCCGATGTTGATCGACGGGGCGGTGACTTTCTTGGCGTTCATCATCATTCCTCCACGGTTGAACAAGATGGACCGCAATGCGGTTTTCCACCCTCATCACGGCAATGCCGGCCAGCGGGCGCTGCTGTGACGACGTCGACCCGGTTGCTGCCGAGGCGGGGTCGATGCAAGCGCGCATCACGACCAGACAGGCAAATATTAGGAGGACCTGTCGAATTCGTCCAATCAATTGCCGATATTGTCTCGATTGCCAGCTGCTATTGACCAGGCACGGAACCGGTCAGCGACCGACTTCACGGCGACCCTCTGCCACCGGAAAGCGACCGGACAGGGTCCGAAACCGCGTTCCGACAGCAGTCGCCAAGCGCTTATCGCAACACTGTTGCATGTGGCGGTCAAACAAGGCAAGATTCGCCCTCCCCTACAACCGATACCCTCTTTCGGCACTCGCTTCTCGTCCCGCTGATGTCGCCCCCTGACCCGCACACCGCGACGGCCAGCAGCCACCTGCGCAATCCGGTGCTCTGCACCAGCGCCGCGTCGCGCCTGTTGTGGGCGGCCGGCACCCTGTTCGTACTCTGGGGCACAGTTTTCTGGGCTCTCGATTGAAGCCGCCCGCCCGCCCTGCAGCCGAGCCGATATTGCGCTTCGACAATCTGACGCTGGGCTACAACCGTCATCCGGCGGTGCACCACCTGCACGGCGAGGTGACAGCCGGCAGCCGGCTGGCCATCGTCGGACCCAACGGTGCCGGTAAATCGACACTCCTCAAGGCCATAGCAGGCGAGCTGCGACCCTTGCAGGGGCGGCTCGAGCGGCACGGAGTGCAACGTCACCAGATCGCTTACCTCACGCAACAGGCAACCCTGGACAGCAGCTTCCCAATCCTCGTCCATGACTTCGTAGCCATGGGTCTGTGGCACAAGATCGGCGCCTTTTCAGGGCTCGACCAGGCGCTGCGCCAACGCATCTTGCAGGCGCTCGACCGTGTCGGCCTGAGCGGCCTGCAGAAACGCCCGCTCGGCTCTCTCTCCGGCGGCCAGTTGCAGCGCGCGCTGTTCGCCCGCGTGATGCTGCAGGATGCGCCGCTGGTCCTGCTCGACGAGCCCTACGGCGCGATCGATGGAGCAAGCGTGCATGATCTGGCCGCTGTAGTCCGGCACTGGCATGCTGAGGGCAGGACAGTGATCGCTGTCCTGCACGACCTCGAACACGTTCGCCAGGAATATCCCGAAGCCCTCCTCCTCGCCCGCGAACTGGTCGCACGCGGGGAGACCACCAGCGTGCTCAGCGAGAGCAACCTGCTGCGCGCTCGTCAGCTCGCCGGGGGAGGCGACAAGGAAGTGGCGGCGCCGATCTGCCACATCGATGAGGTCGGGACATGAGCGATGCACTGTCTGCTCTTCCCTTGTTCTCGCCCTTCGTCGAGTTCGCTTTCATGCGCCGCGCCCTTGCCGGTTGCCTGGCGCTGTCGCTGGGTGCGACGCCGGTCGGCGTCTTCCTGATGCTGCGCCGCATGAGTCTGGCCGGCGATGCGATGTCGCACGCCATCCTGCCGGGCGCTGCCATCGGCTATCTGGTCGCCGGCCTGTCGCTGCCGGCAATGACCATTGGCGGCCTGCTTGCCGGCCTCGCCGTGGCCGTGCTCTCCGGCGGCGTGGCGCGCCATACGGTGATCAGGGAAGACACCAGTCTGGCCACCTTCTATCTGCTGTCATTGTCGGCCGGTGTCCTCATCATCTCGCTGCGCGGCAGCAGCGTCGACCTGCTGCACGTGCTTTTCGGCAGCGTCCTTGCGCTCGACGACGCGGCGCTGCTGCTGCTCGCCGGCTTCGCCTCGCTGTCGATCGTGGCGCTCG
>NZ_JAEUOL010000080.1 GCF_016789985.1 Accumulibacter sp. | reverse complement strand
CGACGCCGGGGTGCGCCATCTCAAGGACCTGCTCAACGAGCACCAGGGCAACGTCGCCCTGGCGCTGGCCGCCTACAACGCGGGGCAGGGTGCGGTGGCCAGACACGGCGGGCGCATCCCGCCGTATCGCGAGACCATGCTTTATGTACCGGCGGTCCTGGCCGCCGCAGCGCGAGGGAACAAGCAGTGATCAGACAGTCGTGGTCGGTTGGGCTGAAATCGGGCTGGACAGCCCGGCGGGCGGCAGGCGGCCCCGCCGGCCCGAGGTCGGCAGGGGGCGGGCGGAGCTGGCGGATTGGCGGCTTCACGCTGCTCGAATTGCTGGTGGTGGTGACCATCATCGGGCTGCTGGCGGCCTACGTCGGTCCGAAGTACTTCTCGCAGCTCGGCAAGTCGGAGCAGGGGGTGGCCAAGGCACAGATCGAGGCCTTTTCGCGCGCGCTCGATGCCTACCGCCTCGACGTTGGCCATTACCCGACCAGCGAAGAGGGACTCAACGCCCTGCTCACCAGGCCGGCCAACGCCGCCAAGTGGAACGGACCCTATCTGCAGAAGGCGGTGCCGCCCGATCCCTGGGGCCGGGCCTACATGTACCGTGCGCCGGGCACCAGCGGCGACTTCGACATCAGTTCGTATGGCAAGGACGGACAGCCCGGCGGCAGCGGCGATGCGGCCGACGTCACCAATCAGTGAGCAGGTTCTGGAGCAGGGATGCGCTTTGAAGTTCGTGCCTTATCTCCCGACAATCTGATCGAGACGCACAGCGTCGAGGCGGCGGATGTCGGCGAAGCGGGCAGATTGCTCCAGCAACAGCGCTTGCAGCCGCTGTCGATCAAGGCCGCGCGCGGCACGGCGACGAACGCGGCGGGTTTGCCGGGCGGTCGCCGACAGGCTTTCTCGCTGCTGCTGTTCAGCGCCGAACTGCTCGCCCTGCTCGACGCCGGGCTGAGTCTGGTCGAAGCCTTCGAAGCACTGCTCGAAAAGGAATCGTCGCCGGTCGCGCGCTCGGTGCTCGAGCGCCTGACCCGCGATCTGCGCGAGGGATTGCGTTTTTCGGCGGCGCTGGCCCGCCAGGGCGACATCTTCCCGCCGCTCTATGTCGGCATCGTGCGGGCCGCCGAGGGAACCAGCGATCTGCCCCGCGCCCTGGCGCGCTACATCGACTACCAGACGCGTCTCGAAGCGGTGCGCAGCAAGGTGGTCAGCGCCGCCATCTACCCATTGATCCTGCTCGTCGTCGGCTGCGGCGTGACCCTCTTCCTGATGGGCTACGTCGTGCCACGCTTTGCCGGGGTCTATCAGGGCAGCGGTCGCTCGCTGCCCTGGCTGTCGCAACGGCTGCTCGACTGGGGGCAGTTCGTCGGCCAGCATACCGACCTCGTCTTCATCTGCGTTCTTGGGCTGGCCCTGGCGGCCGGTTACTGGCTGCGGCAGTTCATTCGTTCGGGCCGCTGGATCGTCCTGTTGACCCGCCTGCCGGGGATCGGCGAGCGCGTGCGCATCATCGAACTGTCGCGTCTCTACCTGACCACCGGCATGCTGCTCGAGGGGGGCATCCCGATCCTCGCCGCGCTGGATATCGTCGGCAACACCGTTTCACCGACCACACGCGTCGCGCTGCGCGCGGCGCGCGGCATGATCTCGGACGGCGGCACCCTGTCACAGGCCTTCGACCGCTGTGGCCTGGCGACGCCGATCGCCCTGCGCATGCTGCGCGTCGGCGAACGTTCCGGGCAACTGGGCGCCATGCTCACCCGTTCGGCACTGTTCTACGAAGGCGAGAGCGCGCGCTGGATCGAGCGCTTTACCAAGGTCTTCGAGCCCGTCCTGATGACCGCCATCGGGCTGCTCGTCGGGCTGATCGTCATTCTGCTCTACATGCCGATCTTCGACCTCGCGGGGACGCTGCAATGAACGCACCCGGCAGCGACCTCGCCCCGTTCTTCGATGATGCACTCCTGCTGCGCGCCCGGCAGCAGGCGCAGGTGGCGGGGCGTCCGCTGCTCGCCGAACTGGAGGCGCTGACCGGCAGCGAACCCCGCTCGCTGGTCGATCGGCTCGCCCGGCGCTTCCGCCTGGCGGTGATGGACACCGGCGAGATGCTGGCCTGCGCGCCGGCCTTCGACCTGCTGCCGCTGGTCAAGGCGCAGACGCGCGGCTGCGTGCTGTTGCGCGCGTCGCAGGCGGCGGCGCGCGAGCAAATCATCGGCGTCATTCCCGACCCTTTCGACAGCGACTGCATGGTCTGGCTGGGCAGCCTGGCCGGCACGCCGGTGAACTACCGCCTGGCGCTCGCCGCCGACATCCAGGCCTATCTTTCGAAGCACGAAGAATCGGTGCATGCCGTCCCTTCGCTGCTGCACGAGACCAGCGCGGCGCCCGAACGGCGGACCGCCGAGGTGCTCAGTTTCGCTTCGCTCAGCGAGGCTTCCAGCCCGGCGGTCAAGCTGGTCAACTCCACCGTTTACGATGCGGTCAAGGCGGCGGCCAGCGACATTCACCTGGAGAGCACGCCGGGCGGCATCACCATCAAGTACCGTCTCGACGGCGTGCTCGACGCGGTCGCCCAGGTCAACGGCGTCGTCCTGGCCGAGCAGGTGATCTCGCGCCTGAAAGTGCTCGCCGAACTCGACATTGCCGAGCGGCGGATCCCGCAGGACGGCAGTTTCCGCGTCGAGGTCGCCGGGCGCGACATCGATCTGCGCGTTTCGATCATGCCCAGCATTCACGGCGAGGACGCGGTCGTGCGCATCCTCGACAAGCGCGGCGTCATCGAGGCGCACGGTTCGCTGACCCTTGATTCGCTGGGTTTCGACCAGTCATCGCTGAAGGCGCTGCGCCGGCTGGTGGAAGAACCCTACGGCATGCTGCTGGTCACCGGTCCGACCGGTTCGGGCAAGACGACCACCCTCTACGGAGCGATTTCCGAGATCAACAACGGGCGCGACAAGATCATCACCATCGAGGACCCGGTCGAGTACCAGTTGCCCGGCGTGCTGCAGATTCCGGTCAATGACCGCAAGGGACTGACCTTCGCGCGCGGCCTGCGCTCGATCCTGCGGCATGACCCGGACAAGATCATGGTCGGCGAAATCCGCGATCGCGAGACCGCCGAGATCGCCGTCCAGTCGGCGCTGACCGGACATCTGGTGCTGACCACGGTGCACGCCAACAACGTCTTCGACGTCTTCGGCCGCTTCACGCACATGGGCATCGA
>NZ_JAEUOL010000064.1 GCF_016789985.1 Accumulibacter sp. | reverse complement strand
GAGCACATCGAAATCTTCTACAACCGGATTCGAAAGCAAGCACGACTCGGCCATCTGTCGCCCGCCGCTTTCAGTCCGAAATACTATGCAATGCAGATGACCGCCTAATCCGTTGGACTCTACGATTTGCAACCGACCTCAATTCCGGGGGAAGCTCAATTCACGGGGGGCGATTCATTGACCAGAAAATGCGCCATCGTGCATTTCCTGGCCGCGCAGCCATTGCTCGAGCATGGTCAGAATCCACACCATCTCTCCGTAGTATCCGGGATGCTGGGGTAGGTACTCGCCGACCAGGTGGTGCAGGAATTCGGGGCGTACGATTCCCCGTGTCGCAAGCGTGTCCAGCGAGTCTACGGCCAGCTCCTGCAGGGCGGGGGTGCGCGTCGTCCACACGCCAAAGGGAAGTCCGAACCCTTTCTTCTTCTTGGTGATGATCTCCTTGGGCAGAAAACCGCGCAGAGCCTCCTTGAAGAACCAGCGGAGCTTGAAGCGGCGCAGCTTCCAATCGGGCGACAGCACCATCGAAAAATCGGTGAGGCGGTCGGAGAGGAGCGGATAGCCGAGCTGAATGCCGGCCATCTGGGTCGCTCCGCGAACTTTTGGCAGGTCACTGTCTGCCAGCGTGTAGCGCCAGTCGTAGGCCAGCATGCGGTTGATCAGACTCGGCGCCTGGCACTCGCCCCAGGTCATCCGCATATGGTGCGTCGGTTCGCCCGGGTCGACCTGGGCGAGAAAATCGGTGGTGAGCACCCTGGCCGGATCGAGTTGCATCAGCAGATTGAAACTCTGCAAACGATCCGGTAGCGGGATGCGCGAATGACGGACGTAGCCGGTTACCTGCTTGAGGCCCGGGATGCGCCGCCAGGAGCTGTCGTCGCCGCATCGTGGTTCGATCAGTTGTCGCATTCCATCTGGCAGGGCGTGATAGAGCTGGAACACGCGCTGCATCGCATAGCGGGAGTTGCCGCCGAACAGTTCGTCCCCGCCGTCACCCGCCAGCATCTTGCTGCAGCCATCGGTTTGCGCCATGCGTGCGCAATAATAGGCCGGCAGTGCGGACGAGTTCCCGAAAGGTTGATCGTGGTGCTGCGCTACCGCCGGGATGCTGGTCAGCAGGTCGGATGGGGTGACGTAGTATTCGTGGTGCTCACAACCGAAATGCCGGGCCGCAATGCGCGCATATTCCATCTCGTCATAGCCCTCTGCATCGAAACCGATCGAGTACGCGGGGGCCGCTTTTCCAGTCACCTGGCAGAGCATGCCGGCTACCGTCGAGCTGTCTGTGCCCCCCGAAAGAAAGGCGCCAACCCGTTGGTGGCCGGCGATCTCTTCGGCGACGCTGTCGCGAATCAGGCTGCGGAAAGAGTCGCGTGCCGTGCTGAACGATTGCCGGTGTTGTTCGTCGAAATGCAGTGCCCAGTGCCGCGTCTCGTGTACGCCTTGCCAGTCGATCAGCAACGCATGGGCGGCCGGCAGGCGGCGCACCTGACGGAAGATCGTGCGCGGGGCAGGGATCATGTGGAAGTACAGGTAATCGAAGATCGCCTGCGCATCGAGCTGCCTGTCGTGAGCCGCGACGCAGTCGGCCCGATCGGAAAAAGCCAGCGTCCTGCCATCGGTGAAGTAACACAGAGTCTCGATCGCGAAGCGGTCGACGGCCAGGAAAACGCAGTTGCGCGCGGCATCGGCGATCACCAGAGCGTATCCGCCGTGGACGTTCGCGGTCAGATCGGCCCCCTGCTTGTGCCAGGCGGTCAGCAGTCCGGCGGCCAGGCTGGCCGGCTGCGCCGATCCGGCAACACGCGATTCGCCGAACGAGGGCGTGCCGATCACCGCGCACACGCTGCTGTCGTCACGCGCCACGTCCTCTCCCTGCAGCGTGATCGACTGGAGCAGCTCCCGGGACATGCCCGGGTCGAGGAGGCGGGTCAGGTCTAATTGGCCGGAAAGTCTTTCTTTCATGGGGTTTGTGCTCGCGAGGCTGGGTTGGGTTGCGGGCTTCGTCGTTTACCTGGGAAGCCGGGGATAGGGGCGGCGACGGCCGAAAATCGGGTTGTCCATGCGTCGCGGCAGGAGGAGGCAAGCCAGGTTGGCAATGGCACACGCATTCAATCTTGTCCTCCTGCGCAGGGCGGCATCTGGGCGGAGGAAATGCTACGCTGAACTGTTCGTTCTTTCTGTGCTGGATTTCACCTCGCTTCGCCCATAGGGTGTCCGTGGCCGGAGTCGTCGATTCTTTTCGGTGACGCGGAACCGGGCACGTCAGGGTGTCGTGTCCTGGAGGGCGCCGACCACAGCCGGGGCATTGGCGAGCGGTTTCGTGCTGTGCGGATGGACGTACTGTGCGCTGGCTGTGGGCCGCGCGCTGTCAGCCCCATCGGCCAGCGGTCGATAGGCCATCCGCGCCGTTGGCCGTGCCAGGCGGTAGTCCTGGCGCATCGGTAGGGTGAGATCTTCCCAGTCTGCCCGCACATCGTTCACCACCGTCAACGGATCGGAGACCTGATAGCCGCCGTGTCCCACCAGGAGATTGTTGGCGGTGATGACATGATCCGAACCACGGGCGACACGCAGGAATGTGCCGCCGTGCGGGTGGTCGTTGATCAGCGTGTTGCTGGCGAGGTACAAGGTGTTCAGTGGCCACACGTAGCCCTCGGCGCCAAACGAGACGATTACCGAATTCTCCGTGCCGCTCTGCTGCTGAATCAGGTTGCCGATAACCCGGGCCACTCCGCCATTCGGAAACTCCAGCTCGTAGCTGGCACGGCCGCCGATCTCATCGGTCAATCGGTTGTATCGGATGTCGTTGACGCCGGCGCGACTCTTCAGCAGGTGTCCTATGCCTGCATGGTGGAAGTAGCTGCCGCTGACCGTCAGCGAGCGGATCTTGCCAACGTAGAGATTATGGCCCCAGCGCTGGTTGTTCACGTAGCTGTAAGCGAATTCGCTGTCCTCGATGATCAGTTCGGAAGTTGGCGTTGTCTCGTCGCTGGCCAGCAAACCCATCTGGTTGTTCCAGAACAGGCAGCCGCGCAAGCGCAGGCGCCCGCCCTCGAAACGGATGCCGGCGCCGTTGGCATCATCCGCCCGGGCGCCGATGAAATCGATGTTCGAGATGTCGAATTCTCCTCGGCGGATGACCCAGATGGCCTTGCCTTCGGCGCTACGCCCGTCGGCGAGCAGTCTGGCTGCGCCGCCGACGCCACGGATCGTCAGTCTGGTCTGTTCCCAGACGGCCACGTCCTGGTGATAGTCTCCCGCCTCGATCTCGACGATGTCACCATTGCGCGCCAGTCGGGCCACCTCTGCGATGCGCCTGATGGGTCCATCGGGACTCACCCGCCAGACCCGTGTGCCGTACGGAATCCGTGCCGGCGTGGGGATCTCGGCAGCGCTCCGGCGTGGTGGCGGGGGTGGCACGACGAACGGCAGGCTGGCGCGCTCGGCGACCGATGGTGCGTTGAAGGCTGAACGAAGCGCACGCATCACCGGCGCAGCCAGCTTTTCGATCCGGGTATGCCCCTGCATCCGGCGATCGGCGTAATCCATCAACTCGCCGGGCGTGCGGCCGGTCTCGCGATACAGGTACCAGCCGAGGAGGGCGGTCGCCGCGGCGACGATGGTGGCTGCGAGCAGCGCCCGCCACAGCCAGGTGCTGCGCGTACGCTTGCCGGACGGATGTCTGGTCACGGTCATCGGGCGTCTGACACCCAAGGCGAACCGAGTTCGGATGCGAACACTGTATTCACTCTTCTCTCCTGGGTCGCCGCGACACGCTGACCGGGCTCGGGCGGCAGATCAAACCAGCGCCAGACGCCAGAGTATAGGTCCACGCGTCGACCGGGGTCAATCCGCCTGCCTTTGTCCTCGTACGTGGTTGGCGGGGAAGAATCCGGCAGATCGCTCTGCTCGGCTTGCCTGTGCTGACCGGCAGGCTGTTGTTCCCTTCATCGGCGCAAACGGGCGAAGGCACTGGCCATCGCGCCGCTCGGTTCCGGCTGGCTTTGCTGGCGCTGTCGCGCCTTTGCCGAGGGCGGCACGGCAGCGGTTTTCGTGATACCCGGCAACTCGTCAGAGAGGCGCATGCTGAGGGCGATTCTCTTCCGCGGCAGGTCGACTTCGAGTACCTTGACCGTGACCACATCACCCGCTTTGACGACCGTACGGGGATCCTTCACGAAACGATCGGCGATCGCCGAAATGTGCACCAGGCCATCCTGGTGCACACCGATGTCTACGAATGCCCCGAAGTTGGCGACGTTGGTGACCACTCCTTCGAGCATCATTCCGGCTTGCAGGTCCTTGATCGCTTCGACGCCGTCCCGGAAGGTGGCGCTGCGAAATTCCGGGCGCGGGTCGCGACCGGGCTTTTCAAGTTCGCGAAGAATGTCCAGTATGGTTGGCAGGCCGAAGCGCTCGTCGATGTAGCTCTCCGGCGTCAGCTCTTTGAGCGTCCGTGCATCGCCGATCAGCTGCTCGATGCTCCGGCCTGTATCGGCCAGAATGCGTTCGACCAACGGGTAGGCTTCCGGGTGTACCGCCGAGCGGTCGAGCGGATTGTCGCCCTGGTTGATGCGCAGGAAGCCGGCTGCCAGCTCGAAGGTCTTGTCGCCGAGGCGGGGCACTTCCCTGAGCGCCTGTCGTGTCCGGAAGGCGCCGTTTCGGTCACGGTGGGCAACAATGTTCGCCGCCAGTGTCGGGCTGAGACCGGAGACTCGGGTGAGCAGCGGAACCGACGCGGTGTTGACGTCGACCCCGACGGCGTTCACGCAGTCCTCGACCACCGCATCGAGCGCCTTGGCCAGGCGCGTCTGACTGACGTCATGCTGGTACTGGCCGACGCCGATCGATTTTGGGTCGATCTTCACCAGTTCGGCCAGTGGATCCTGCAGACGGCGGGCGATCGACACCGCTCCGCGCAGGCTGACATCAAGTTCCGGGAACTCGCGTGAGGCGTATTCGGACGCAGAATAGACCGAGGCACCGGCTTCCGAGACAAGCACCTTGCGCAGACGCAGCTCAGGTTGTCGCCGGATGAGTTCGGCGACCAGGCGGTCGGTTTCGCGCGAGGCAGTACCATTGCCGATGCTGATCAGATCGACCCGGTTCTTTTGCGCGAGCCGGGCCAGGGTGTGCAGTGCGTCATCCCAGTCGCGGCGCGGTTCGTGCGGGTAGATGGTGGTGCTGTCGAGCAGTTTGCCCGTGGCGTCGACGACGGCTACCTTGACGCCGGTACGCAGGCCGGGGTCGAGGCCCATCGTCGGACGTGGGCCGGCCGGCGCGGCGAGCAGAAGGTCGTGCAGGTTGCTGCCAAACACCCGGATCGCTTCTGCCTCGGCGCGCTCGCGCAGCGCATTCATCAGCTCCAGTTCGAGGTGCAGCGAGACCTTGATTCGCCAGGTCCAGCGCACGGTATCGGCAAGCCACTTGTCGGCCGGCCGTCCCTGATCGGCGATGCCGAAGTGCCGCGCGATACGTGCTTCGCAGGGGTTGGGGCTGGCCGCAGGCTCGGCGAGTTCGCTGTCGAGCACCAGCGCCAGTTGCAGCATGCCCTCGTTGCGGCCCCGGTAGAGCGCCAGCGCGCGATGCGAGGGGATGGCGAGAAGGGCCTCGGAGTAGGCAAAATAGTCCCGGAACTTGGTGGCTTCGCTTTCCTTCCCGGCAACTACGGTTGCGCTGACGAAGCCGTGCGTTTCGAGATGGCTGCGCAATTCGCGGAGCAGGGCGGCATCCTCCGCGAACTGCTCCATCAGGATTTGACGGGCGCCGTCGAGTACGCTGCGAATGTCGGGAAAGCCGGCCGCGGGGTTCAGGTAGGGCTCGGCTTCGCTTTCCGGTGACCGCGTCGGATCGGCCAGCAAGGTGACAGCAAGCGGTGCGAGACCGGCCTCGCGGGCGATCAGTGCCTTGCTGCGGCGCTTCGGTTTGTACGGGAGGTAGAGGTCTTCGAGGCGCTGTTTGGTGTCGGCAACGCCGATTTCGGCTGCCAGCTCGGCGGTCAGATGGCCTTGTGTCGCGATCGAGTCGAGAATGAAGCGACGTCGCTCCTCGAGTTCGCGCAGGTAGGTCAGACGTTCGTCGAGCAGGCGCAACTGGATGTCGTCGAGACCTCCGCTGGCTTCCTTGCGGTAGCGCGCGACGAAGGGCACGGTGGCTCCTGCGTCGAGCAGGGCGGCGGCGGCCAGCACCTGCTGTGGGCGGCAGCCGATCTCGTCGGCAATTCTTTGCGCTATCTGTTGTGCAACATCTGTTTCTGCGGGTTTAGGCATCGGGGATGGTGGCCTTCGCTGGCTGACATGAAAAAAGCGCGAACTATGCGCAATCGGCAGGCAAAACTCAAGGCAGGGATCCGGCCGTGAGCGATGGCTGGTTGCGACAGGCGTCCGGCAGCGCAGGGAATTGCCACCATGCGGTGAATCAGGTTAAATTGCCCGACTCGGGCAGCTGCCTACAGTTGCGGGTGAGCGGGGGGCACCATGAAAGTCGATCTGGAACATTTTGGGCTGCGAGACGTGCCGGTTGACCCGGACACCGTTTTCACCTTTGCTGGCGGCGTGGCCGGTTTTCCCGCTTGCCTGCGGTTCAAGATCTTTCACCAGGAAGGAGAAAAGCCGGCCGTGTTCTGGCTACAGTCGCTCGACGATGGGGCGGTCATGTTCCCGATCGTCGCGCCGGAGACGCTGGATCTGGAGTACGAGATCGAACTCTCTGACGCCGACTGCGAGTTGCTTGGTCTGGAACGTGCCGAGGATGCCGCGGTGGTGATCATCGTCTACCGTAACGAGGCCGAGGGGGGGAAGATCGCGGCCAATACCCGTTCACCGATCATCCTCAATCTGGCCAATCGCCGCGCCATGCAGAAAATCCTGCAAGAAGTGCATCCAACCCTGCTCTATCGGGCGCGCTGATTCCTGCTGTCGGATCGGACGATCGCCCGTCCTGGATGCTGCAGTGCAAGGGTAGTCAAGGTGGCCTGAGGTCGGCTGGGCGCGCTCGTCTGGTCAGGCAAAGTGTCTTTCGAGGCGCCGACGTTTTCTGGTTGCGTCGCTGCTGAATCGGGGTCGCCGGCCGGCATCGTCAAACGCAGTGAAGGCAGCGTGACGGTCGATCACGCCGGAACGGTGCAGACGGCACCGGCCGGTACCCCGGTTCATGTGGGCGACCGGATTCACACCGGCGTCGATGGCTCGGTGGGAATCACCTTGTCCGACGACTCATTGCTCACCACAGGGCCGCACAGCACCCTGTTGATCAACGAGTTCCAGTTCAATCCGACCACGCAGGACGGGAATATGCTGACCTCGCTGGTGAAGGGCAGCTTGAGTGTGGTGACCGGCTTGATCGCCAGGCAGAAGCCCGACAATGTGCGCTTCCGAACACCGAATGTGGTGCTCGATATCCGGGGTACCGAGTTCATCGTCGATGTGCGCGGAGACGACGAATGAGACGATGGACCTGCCTGTTGTGCCTTTTCTCGCTGTTTCCTGCGGCTTGCTCGCGCGTTTCCGACCACGTGGTCCTGTTGCCGGGGCCGGATGGCCGGACCGGAGTTCTCTCGATCACGACCGCCAGCGGTGCAGCAGTGCTCGCCGAACCTTACACCGGGGTTGATGTGGCCGGTGGCTGGTTGTCCCGGTTCAAGACGAGCCCGCGCATGGTGCGCGATGCCTATGGCCGACTGCTCGACATGCAGCCCGCCCGGCCGCGCCTCCTGGTTTTCTACTTCGCGACCGGGAGCAATGCGTTGACGCCGGAGTCACAGAGTCGACTGGCCGAAGTACGCGGCGAACTCGCCAGCTTGCCGGCCGGCGAAGCGATCGTCATTGGCCATACCGATCGGGTGGGTGGCACCGAGGCCAACGATCAGCTCTCGCTGCGGCGCACCGAACTGCTGCGCGACCTCCTTGGCGGCAGGTGTTCCTCCCGCGGCGATCGTCGTCGGTCGCGGTGAGCGCGAGCCGGCGGTGCTTACCGCCGACGAGGTGGCCGAAGCGCGCAACCGCCGTGTCGAAATCAAGCTTCGTTGAGCTTGTGACGGCTTTCGGGCGCCGTTCGCTGCCCGCCTTCCTGAGACTGATGCTTGGTCTTGCGTGCTCGGCGTACTGCTGGCGCACAGTCTGCGCCACATCGAGATTGATCCGCTGCACCGCCTCGATGCCCTGCTTTACGACCTGCGTGTCCGCTGGTTTGCAACGGCTCCGGTCGATGAGCGGATCGTCATCGTAGACATCGACCAGCGTTCGTTGGCCGAGTTGGGGCGCTGGCCGTGGAGTCGGAAGCGGCTGGCCGACCTGATCGAGCGGATATTTTCCGACTATGGCGCGCTGCTGCTCGGTGTCGACATGATACTGGCCGAAGTCGACGAGAGTTCCGGTCTGCCTGCTCTCGAAGCGCTGGCGCGTGGGCCACTGCACACGAACGCCGCGTTTCGCGCAGCGAGCGCTGGACGAATTGCGGCCGGTACTGGACCACGATGGTCGCTTGGCGACGGTCCTGCGCCGTTTTCCCGTGGTGCTCGGTTTGCATTTCTCGCAAGGGGTCGGCGCGGCAAGAAACGGTGAACTGCCGCCGCCGCTGGCGATAGCGCCTGGCGCGCTGGCTCAGGCGACGGGTCTGACCACGTGGCCGGCGGGTTTCTGGGTGCCCCGGTCGAGTTTGATGGAGTGACCCGGCGGGCCTGGTTGTTGGCCGTCCACGAGCAGGCGGTCTATGGGGCACTGTCGCTGGTGATGGCGCAGGCCCTGTGGGGCAATCCGGTCGTGCGCCTGCGCTTCGCCGAGTCGCTTGCTGCATCGGTGGGTCCCAGGCAATTAGCTGCGATCGAACTGCATGCCGCGCGCGGCGCCCGGCAGTTTGCGGTGGACGCGCAGGGATCGGTGCTGCTGCCTTTTCGGGGTGCCGAGGGTAGTTTTGCCCACCATTCGGCGGCCGCCGTACTGGCCGGGCGGCTGCCTGCCGACCGGTTGCGGGGGCGTGTCGTCCTCCTGGGTACCAGCGCACCGGGTCTGGTTGATCAACGTTCCACTCCGGTCAGTGAGGCTTTCCCGGGGGTGGAGGTGCACGCCAATCTGCTTGCCGGGCTGCTCGATGACCGCTTGGTGGAGGCGCCGTTCTACGCTCCGGTGCTCGAAGCGAGTGTCTTGTTGATCTTCGGCAGCACCTTGCTTCTGGTATTGCCGCGGCTTTCCCCGCAATGGGCGGTTGCCCTGTCGCTGCTGCTCATGGGGCTGCTCGCTGGCATCAGTCTGGCGGCCTGGGTGATCGCTCGCCTGGCGCTGCCCATGGCAGCCGGCATGTGCTTGTTGGTGGCGCTGCTTGGCGTGCACCTCTTCTTCGGCTCGTTTCTCGAATTCCGCACCCGGCGGCACCTGGCGGCGTTGTTCGGGCAGTATGTGCCGCCCGAATTGGTCGAGGAAATGAGCCATGATCCGGAAAACTACAGCATGCAGGGTCGCAGCGCGGGTGTGTCCCTGAATCTTACACCACTTCCAGGTAATCGTTCACTCCCCTACGCTGTTGCCGGGATGACAGGGATGGCGGGAAGCGGCAAACCCTTGCGAGCGGCGGCGATGACGGTGGCGAGGTACTGCCAGGCAGAAGCGGCGCGACGGCGACAGGTTTCGATAAGGCTGGCGAGCAGAGCAAAGGCGCGGGAGCCCTGTTCAGAGCGAGTGCCGTGACTGATGTGGCGCGAAATCACCCAGTGCCGTAGCGCCTGTTCGGCGGCGTTGTTGGAGAGTGGCAGGTGGGGCTCGGCAAGTGGACGGAAGATCACCGACCAGTCGTAGAGGAACTCGCGCACGACGCCGCCCAGTACCTCGTGGCGATCCGTCCGATGCGTTTTGCACAGGTGCTGCAGCCGGTCAACGTCGGCTGCGTGGCGTAAGAGCAGTGCTTCTGGCGGCGGATCGGTCCGCGCCGCGTAGATGGCGGCCATCAGCGTTTTCATGATCCCTTGCATCTCCTGCCCGACCCCGGATACTCGGTGATCGCTCGATTCGGCCAGACCCCGCAACTTGCGCATCAGGTGCGGCCAGCAGCGCAGGCGGTTTTCCCAGGCGCGATAGACCACGTAACCGTCACTGATCAGAATGCCGTGATAGCCGTCTGGCAGGGCGTTCTCCAGCATCTCCCGGCGGCGCGGGCCGATGAGGAAGAGTACGGTGTGGGTGGTGACCAGAGCCCATAACCACAGCAGTACACCGGATTCTGGCCACGATGTTTCATCCCCATTCAATTGTGTTGTCTGCACGAGGTCGGCCACCAAGGCATCCTCCAGCGGCAAACTGGCACGCCCGGCTTCGCGGATCGTCTCGTCGATCACGCCGGTGCTCAGCGTCAGATCGAACACTTCCCTCAGCAGTTCGCGGATGCTCGCCCGGGACAGGCGCATGCGCAGCGCGAGCAGAACGATCACTCCGGCCAAGCGAGGACCCACCAAGCGCCATTCGCCCAGTCCAGTCGTCTCCCACTGGTCGTCCGCCGGCGCCCGCCACGGCAGTGCACGACTGACATGGCCGCAGGCGCAGCTCACTTCAAGCAAACGGTGACGCGTGACACTGAACGTCAGCCCGATCAGGCCCTCGACCTGCGGCGCGATGTCGATTTCGTCCCAAGCCGTGTAAGCCTGCGACCCTGCGTCCGCCGCCAGCGCCAGCCCACAAGCCGTGCAGCTTTCGGGGCGGTGCTCGCTTGTGGCGGTCACCGCCAGTTTCTGCGTGCGCCCATGGCCTGGACTGCCGGGTTGCCTGCCGGGCGGCTTCCCCGAACCCTTCCCGGGCGAGGGGCGGTTGGCAACAGCCGGGCGGGTTCCTGCCGTCTCTTTCGGCAAATCTCCCACCGTGTCGGTCGCGGTAGCGTCTGCCATGCCGCTCTCGGCTGGCGCCTCCTTGTCCTTCGCCGCATCGCCCGCCTTCTCCCACGGCGCTTGGCTAGTCGGCGGACATGAACTGTTGGTCGGGTTCCGATTCAGCCGGTCCTGCAACTCCTTGACGTCATGCAGCAGAC
>NZ_JAEUOL010000002.1 GCF_016789985.1 Accumulibacter sp. | reverse complement strand
GCCCGCCGTGTCTGGCCACCGCACCCTGCCCCGCGTTGTAGGCGGCCAGCGCCAGGGCGACGTTGCCCTGGTGCTCGTTGAGCAGGTCCTTGAGATGGCGCACCCCGGCGTCGATGTTCTGCGCCGGATCGCCCGGGTTATTGACGCCATAGCGCGCCGCCGTGGCCGGCATCAGTTGCATCGCACCTTGTGCGCCCTTCGGCGAGACGGCGCTGGCGTTGAACCCCGATTCCACCCCCACCACCGCCGCAACCAGCGCCGGGGTCACCTGATGCAGGCGCGCATAGTGCTCGATCAGCGGTACCAACTGCGCCCTGTCTTGCGCCAGACTCTCGCCGGAGCCCCTGGCGATCGGCCTGCCCCGGCTGATGGGCGGCGCCTCGGCGCGAATGAACAGCCGGTAAGTGGAATCCAGACGCTGGCTGGCGTAGCTTGGCGTGCCATCGGCGGCATAGGAAACATAGACGTTACCGACGGCGAACGCCGCCGTCGGCAGCAGCCCGCCGAGCAGCAAAAGCGCACCGAGCGTCGCTGCCGCGATCACCAAATCCCCTGACTGGATCGCCGCAGGGCCAGCCGCCCGCCGGCTTGTCTGGTGCCCTTCAGAACTTGCGTTTACCACCGGATCAGTCTCCATTTTCCCTGCCGCGAGGCTTCCCGATTCTACGGCCCCGTTCCGGCCGGCAAGCATAGCATGCTTCGCCGGCCACCTCTGCGACTCCATTCTCGGCCAACGAAGAGTAACTCTTTACCAACTATTTCCTCTCATCCCTGGCGCGGAAACGGGCCAGAGCTTAGCGATGCCTACCACAACTTGCTGACCAGTGTCGACTATTTTTACACCGACGCCACTGTGCAGTTACCCGGCAGAGCGAAAACCCATATTTTTCCTGAGGTTACCCCATTTCGGCATAAAGCTTGCTTATGCAGGAAGGCCTGTCTGGCCGTCGTCGGGCCACGTCACCCAACCCATCGCTCAAGGAGATAAGCATGACCAAAAGTTCAAGTCGCCGTACCCATGTCAATGCATTCCTGCTCTCGGCGGCCATTGCGCTGTCGAGCTCCGCTCTGGCCGCACAGCCGTGGGTATCGGTTCCGTCTACGCCCAACGAAAAAAATCAGATGATCGTAAACGCCGGCAACCTGAATCCGGGCAACACCGTCAAGCTGCGCATCACCTTGCCGGACGGGAAGATCAGCGACCAATTTCTGTCCGTGGACAGCAAGGGCCTGTTGAAGCTGGCCTACCCGCTGGCGACTCCCGGGCGCTATGCCGTCGAAGTTTTCGACAAGAGTGGCCAGTTGATCGGCCAGGGCTCGCTCGGCCACTTCCGCTGACGAGGTCCGTCCATGCGAATCAACCCGATGGTTTGGGCACTGGCTCTGACGGGTCTGCTGTCGATACCTGCGAAGAGCATTGCGGGTGATGGCGACGGGAAGGTGCTGTTTGTCTCGACGCGAGACGGCAACGCCCAGATCTTCGTGATG
The DNA here is from genome assembly GCF_016789985.1 of Accumulibacter sp. Classification (GTDB taxonomy): domain Bacteria; phylum Pseudomonadota; class Gammaproteobacteria; order Burkholderiales; family Rhodocyclaceae; genus Accumulibacter. The sequence goes on along the minus strand of NZ_JAEUOL010000002.1, from coordinate 9,049 downwards.
AATGGCGATGGCTCGGGCCAGAAGCCGCTCACCCTGGGTCCCGCCGAAAATACCGAGCCTGCCTGGTCACCCGACGGCAAGCGGATCGCCTTCACCTCCTACCGCGACGGCAACGCCGAGATCTATGTCATGAATGCCGACGGCAGCCACCCGCAGCGACTGACCGACAACCGGCGTGCCGACAATACGCCGGCCTGGACGGCCGACGGACGGATCGTTTTCCGCTCGCTGCGCGATCGCAACGCCAACCTCTTCATCATGGACGCCGACGGACGCAATCTCGCCCGCCTGACCAGCGACCAGCTCGACAAGGGACCGCCGCTGCCCTCTCCGGACGGCAAGCAGGTCGCCTTCTTCAGCTTCAGCCCGAACGACCGCCAGGACATCCAGGTGGTCGATGTTGCCGGCAGCGCACAGCGCAACCTGACCGCCGAGCAGCCCAAGGACAAGAAGCTCGGCGCGGCCTGGTCGGTCGATGGCAACAAGATCAGCTATGCCGAATCCAGGGGGTACGCGCTCAACCTGCGTCTGGTCGATCTCCAGAGCGGCAGGGTCGACAAGCTGACCGAGGGTGGATCGGCGGTCTTCGCCAATGCCGTCTGGTCTCCCGACGGGCAGCGCATCGCCTACGTCTCCAGCCCCGAAGGCAACGCCGACCGAGCGCGCGGTGATATCTACGTCATGAATGCCGACGGCAGCTGCGCGCGCAACCTGACCGCCAACCCGGCCGAAGACAACTACCCCGCCTGGTCGACCGACGGGAGCCGCATCTATTTCGTCAGTCTGCGCGACGGCAACGCCCAGATCTACGCAGTATCCGTCGACGGCACGCAGCAAGCGCGCCTGACCCAGAATTTGGGCCACGACGTGATGTTGCGCCCCCATTACCTGCCCGCCACCAAGCCGGTCTCCGGCGGACCCGGCCTGGTCGTCGCAAGCAACAGCAATCCATCCGTTCACATCAAGGAGTGAAAAATGAGCACCCGTAAATCCCTTTCCCGCTCGACGAGATCTTTCGCCTTGACCCCCATGGCGATGGCACTCGCCATGATGGCGGGCAGCGCGCTGGCGACGACCACGGTCTACACGCTGGACGCGGAGTTCGACCAGGGAACCCTGGTCGGCGTCAACCATACCGCGCCGAACAACAACCAGTTGCAGCTCAACGTCGGTGGCAGCAGCTTCCCGACCCTGTGGATCGCCAATGCCGGCGAGGATACCCTGTCGAAGATCGACTCGAATCAGGTCGCCGGTCCGCCGGCCATGCCGGGCAAGGAGGTCGCCCGCTACCGCACCTGGTTCAACAGCGGCACCCATGCCCATGATGCGTGGAACGGACCCGCACCGTCGCGCACGGCGGTCGACAAGGAGGGCAATGCCTATGTCGCCAACCGCTGGTTCGGCGGCTATCCGACCATCCTCAAGATCCTCAACAACACCTACATCGACCGCAACAACAACGGCGTGATGGATACGGTGGTCGATACCAACGGCGACGGCAGCATCCAGATCGGCGAGATGAAGCCCCTGGTCGACAGCAACGGCAACGGCATCATCGACGACAACGAGCTGCAGGACGAACGCATCGCCTGGGCGAAGCGCGTGCCGGACGGCGCCTATGGCGGCGGGATGACTCGCTTCAACGGTCTGGCGCGCGCCCTGTGCATCGGTACCGACGGCAACCTCTGGGTCGGCCTGTACAACAACGCCGAATACTTCAAGATCAGCGCCACCGATGGCCACACCATCGCCGGCCCTGTCGCCACCGGCGGATATCCCAACTACGGCTGTCTGATCGACGACGACGGCACGCTCTGGGGAGCGAGCTGGGCCAATGGCGTGCTGCTCAAGATCACCAACACCGGCAGCGATGTCGGCCCCTACCCCTTCTCGGCGATCGGAGTCCCGGCCGCCGTTTACGGACTGGCCCTGGGCAAGGCGGCGGACGGCAGCACCAACGTCTACATGGGTGGCTCGTGCAGCAGCTACGTCCAGTACAACGTCGTCACCGGGGTCACCACTCCCGCCGACGTAAACTACTGCACCTACGCGGTGGGGACCGACAACGACGGCAATGTGCTGGTCAGCAAGCGGGATGGTGGCGTGGTCAAGTTCAACCCGGTCGACGGTTCGGTGCTCTGGGACAAGGGCAGCCAGGTCGGCAGTTCGGATAGCCGCGGCGTCATCGCCGATGCCAACAACGACGTCTGGCAGGTGCACCGGGCAACCCACAACATCGCCAAATACAAGGGCAGCAACGGCGATTTCCTTGGTGTGCTGCCGGTCGGCTATGAACCCTACACCTATTCCGACGCGTCGGGCACGGCGGCACTCAGCGTCACCACCAAGACCGGTACCTGGTCGGTGGTGAAGGACGGCGGCGCCACCACGACGATATGGAACAAGGTGGCCTGGACCGCCAACATACCGGCCGGCGCTTCGGTGGTGACCGAAGTTCGCGCCGCCAACACGCAGACCGGTCTGGCCAGCCTGCCCTGGCAGGTGGTGAGCAACGGCGGCAATCCGAGCCTCACGGGACGCTTCCTCGAAGTCCGCGTGCGTCTCGACGCCAACACCAACGGCCAGTCGCCGGTAGTCTATGACGTGACCGTCGGCAGCGCGGCACAAGGCGTCTGCGACGTCGATGGCGACGGTGACATCGACCAGCTCGACCTCTCCCTGATCAGCCGGGCCAGGGGACAGACGCCGACCGCCAACGATCCGCGCGACGCGAACCGGGACGGCAAGATCGACCCGGCCGACGTCAAGGTCTGCATTCCCCGGTGCACGCGAGCCAATTGCGCCACACAGTAATCATCGAGTGAAGCGTGCTGCCCCGGCCAACCCGGGGCAACACACGAAGAGATCAACCATCCAAGCAACCCAACCAGGAGCCCGACCATGAAACTCACCCGAACCTTCAGCGCACTGATGCTGGCCCTGGCCGCCAGCGGCAGTGTCCAGGCCATCCCGCTATCCGACCTGCTCAACGGCGGCAGCATCACCGCCGGCGACAAGCTCTTCGACAACTGGGCTTTAAGTTTTTACGATAGCAGTGACCCCCTCAGGACCTTCAACGCCACCAATATCGACGTCACCCCGCTCAACGACGGCGGCATGGACCCGGGTCCCGGGTTGAGCTTCAGCGTGCACAATGGCGAGTTCAGCGTGAGCGGCGATGGTCTTTACGCCTATCTGGACGCCACCTTCGGATTTCGCGTCTCGGTGCTCGATCCCGGCAAGCTGATCAAGGACAATTCGCTGAGGTTGACCGGTGGCCTTGTCCACAATTTGGGGGACAACGGTTTCTATATCAGGGAAACCATCGGCACAAGCGCGGGCCTGGATGATCTGGGGGTCAAGCAGGTCGAGTTCAGTTGGCTCGACCCTTCCCTGGGTGGTAACGGATTGACCAGCAACTTGACCGACCAGGCCACTTTCACACCCTTGAGTTCGATCTGGATAAGCAAGAACATTCTGGTATGGGCGACAGATCCCGGCGAGACAGCCGACTTGACAGGATTCGAGCAGCGCTTCTCGCAAACCGCCGTTCCCGAGCCAGCCACCCTGTGCCTGCTCGGCCTGGGCCTGGCCGGCCTGGGTTTCGCCCGCCAGCGCCGCAGCTAGAAGGCTGAAGAGCAACCCTCAAGGCCGCCCTTCGGGGCGGCTTTTTCATTCCCGGCGGCCGGGTCGGGCGTGTCGCGAAACGAACCTGCCGTGCCTGATCTGCTGCCGAAGACTGCTGACGCTCCCATGCGGACCGGCCACTTGCACGCGAGCGGCCAATGGCGGATAATCCAACAAGCGATTGCTTGCTTATTTTTTGATCGGTGATTGCACGACCAACCCATCCCAGGAGAACCCCAGCATGCTCCACCCGGCCTACCCGCACCTGCTCGCCCCGCTCGATCTCGGCTTCACGAAGCTGAAGAACCGCGTCCTGATGGGTTCGATGCACACCGGCCTCGAAGAGGCACCCAAGGGATTCAGCCGCCTCGCCGCCTTCTACGCGGAACGGGCGCGCGGCGGCGTCGGGCTGATCGTCACCGGCGGCATCGCCCCCAACCAGGACGGCGTGGTGATGCCGGGCGCCGCGGCGCTGGAAAACGAAACGCAGGCCGAAAAGCACCGGCAGATCACCGACGCCGTACACCAGGCCGGTGGCAAGATCGCCATGCAGATCCTGCACACCGGCCGCTATGCCTACCATCGCGGCGCGGTAGCGCCATCGGCGGTGCAGGCGCCGATCTCGCCGATCTGCCCACGCGAACTGAGCGAGGAGGACATCGAGCGCACACTCGACGACTACGCGCGCTGCGCCGGCCTGGCGCAACTGGCCGGCTACGACGGTGTCGAGGTAATGGGTTCGGAAGGCTATCTGATCAACCAATTCATCGCGCAGCAGACCAATTTCCGCGAGGACGGCTGGGGTGGCAGTTTCGAGAACCGCATCCGCTTCGCCCTTGAAACGGTCCGCCGCGTACGGGCGACGACCGGCCCCAACTTCATCATCATCTTCCGCCTGTCGATGCTCGACCTGGTCGAGGGCGGCAGCACCTGGGACGAGATCGTCACCCTCGCCAGGGCGGTCGAGGAGGCCGGTGCAACGATCATCAACACCGGCATCGGCTGGCACGAGGCACGCATCCCGACGATCGCCACGATGGTCCCGCGTGCCGCCTTCGTCTGGGTGACCAAGCGGCTGATGGGTCAGGTCGGCATTCCGCTGGTCACCACCAATCGCATCAATGCGCCGGAGGTGGCCGAGGAAGTGATCGCCTCGGGTTGTGCCGACATGGTTTCGATGGCCCGTCCCTTCCTGGCCGACGCGGCTTTCGTGAACAAGGCGGCGGCTGGTCGTGCGAACGAGATCAATACCTGCATCGCCTGCAATCAGGCCTGTCTCGACGAGATCTTCGAGGGACGGCTGACCTATTGTCTGGTCAACCCGCGCGCCTGCCGGGAAACCGAACTGGTCATCGAGCAGAGCGCTGCGCCGAAGCGGATTGCCGTGGTCGGCGCCGGACCGGCCGGCATGGCCTGCGCGCTGACCGCCGCCGAGCGCGGCCATTGGGTGACGCTGTTCGATGCCGCTCCCGAAATCGGCGGCCAGTTCAACCTGGCACGCCGCATTCCCGGCAAGGAAGAGTTCAGCGAAACCCTGCGTTACTTCGATCACCGGCTGCGCAATGTCGGCGTCACGCTCGAACTGGGCAAACACTGCACGGCAGCCGAACTGGCCGAAGCCGGTTTCGAGCACGTCGTTCTGGCCACCGGCATCGTGCCGCGACGCCCGGATCTGCCCGGCATCGAGCACGAAAAGGTGATCTCCTACACCGATCTGATCGAAGGCTATCGCATCGCCGGCCGGCGGGTGGCGATCATCGGCGCCGGCGGCATCGGCTTCGATGTTGCCGAGTTCCTGACGCACGTCGACGAAGACCGCGATGAAATCGAGCGTTTCCAGAGCGAGTGGGGGATCGACCCGGAATTCAGCAAGCGCGGCGGTCTCAAGGCGCCAAACCATGAAGCGACCTCGCGCCAGGTGTGGCTACTGCAGCGCAAGGCGGCCAAGGTCGGCGACGGTCTGGCCAAGACCACCGGCTGGATCCGCCGCACCCTGCTCAAGAAGCGTGGCGTGCGGATGCTCTCCGGGGTGACCTACGAGCGCATCGACGACGCCGGTCTGCACATCATCGTCGAGGGCCAGCCGCAGTGCCTGCCGGTCGATCACGTGATCGTCTGCGCCGGCCAGGAACCGCGCCGTGAGCTCGAAGAGGGCCTGCGCGCGGCGAGCGTGCCCTTGTCGTTGATCGGTGGCGCCGACGTTGCCAACGAACTCGACGCCAAGCGCGCGATCGATCAGGGCACCCGCCTGGCGGCAACGCTCTGAGCCGGATGACCGCCGGGCGCAAGCGGCAAGGCGCCCCTCCCGAGGCGAATCGCCGCGACGAACTGCTGCGTACGGCGGCCCGCCTGTTCGTCGAGAAAGGCTTCGACGCCACCACCACGCGCGACATCGCCGAAGCGGTCGGCATGCGCTCGGGCAGCCCCTTCTACCATTTCCGCAGCAAGCAGGACCTCCTCAAAGCGGCAATGATCGAAGGGCTGGAGGCGGGCTACCGCCGGCTGCAGGCGGCCTGCACGGGGGTCGGCGATCCCGCGCAACGCCTGCGGGTGATGATCCGTACGCACTTGGGGAATCTGCTCGAGAGCGACTGCCACACGCCGATGCTGATCTACGAGTCGCGCTCGCTGGACGCCACCGCACGGGCCGAAATTGCCGCCGCCACCGACCGTTACCAGGCGGTCTGGCAGGCCACCCTCGACGAACTGGCCACCCTGGGCCGACTGCGCAGCTCGGCCAGCCCGTTGCGCCTCCTGCTTTTCGGCATGCTCAACTGGGGCGGCCAGTGGTACCGACCGGACGGCCGGCTGTCGCTCGACGAGATTGCCGAGGCCGCCGCCGACCTGCTGCTCGAAGGAGCAATCGCGCGGCCGGCTGGGGCGGCCGCACCAGCCGGAAAACGGGAAACACCGCCATGAGACCCGATGATGGTTGTCGGATCACCAGCGCAGGAGGGCGGCTGTACAGTCGGTCAGGACGCCTGACGCGCCACCGGCCGCGCCGGATCGCTGCACCATTCGCTCCACGAACCGGCATAGAGACGGGCACCCGGCAAACCGGCGAGTTCCATTGCCAGCAGGTTGTGGCAGGCGGTCACGCCCGAACCGCAGGACATCACCACCGCGGCCGGCTCGACGCCGGCGAGCAATTCTTCGAACTCGCGGCGCAGTTCGGCGGCCGGGCGAAAACAGGCGGTAGCGTTCAGATTGTCGCGAAAAAAACGGTTGCGCGCGCCGGGAATGTGTCCGCCGACCGGATCGAGCGTTTCGTTCTCGCCGCGGAAACGGTCCGGCCCACGCGCGTCGATCAGGCACAGGCGGCCCTGATCGAGATTGGCCAGCACCGCGTCGCTGCTCACCACCCAGTCGCGCAGCGCCAGCTCGAAAACGGCCGGTACGACAAGCGGCAAGTCCGTGGTGAGCGGTCTACCCTCGGCCAGCCAGCGATCGATGCCGCCATCGAGCACGGCAACGCGATCATGGCCCAGCCAGCGCAGCAACCACCACAGTCGGGCGGCAAACGCGCCGCCCGCGTCATCGTAAGCCACCACCTGCGTCGTCGCCGAAACGCCGGCCGCGCCCAGCTTGTCGGCCAGGAGACCCGGATCGGGCAAGGGATGGCGCCCGTTACGTCCGTTCATCGGTCCGGAGAGGTCGCGGTCGAGGTGCATGAAGTGCGCGCCCGGCAGATGCGCCGCGGCATAGGCACGACTGCCGGCCCCGGAGTCGCTCAGCAGATGGCGGCAGTCGAACAGCCGCCAGCCGGGATCGGTCAGGTGCTCGGCGAGAACACTGCTGCTGACCAGTCGCGCGTAGCTCATGCGGCGCCCTCCCCCGCCTCCTCGGCCAGCCAGTCGCGCGCATCAGCCTCCTCGTCGAAGATGCGCATCTCGGCGCGCACGAAGATCTGCGACAACCAGGCACTCCAGGCGACCCACTGGCTGTGGGTGAGAACGGCAATCCGGCTGAAATCGTTGGCATGCGCACGCGCGAAAACGATGTCTTCCCAAGCGACATCGAGGGTGAAATCCGCCATTTCGCGCAGGTCGAAGAGCAGGTCGACCGGCCCCTCGAAGCGGATCGCGTGATTGACCGCGTCCTCGAATTCCTTGTAATCAGCCAGGGTGAATTCGGCGTAAACGGTCACTTCGACGCGCTTGGGCTGTTGTTCTATGACGATCATGGCAGGCTCCTTTTCTTGGTCGGACAAGTTTAGCACCGGAGCGAGCCGGCAGTCTCGGTCACCAGGCGCTGCCACCGGATCGGTCACCAGACGAGCGAGCAGCCGTGCCAGACGGGAAGCGGCGCGCCTGATGAATTACGACTCGGTACAGAAACGCGCTGCACGATAGGGGTGTCTGCCATGCGGTGGCCCCGATTTTTCTGGACACCAATTTGGGGTTGAATCGTGTCTGAAGAAGGAGTCGTGAAATGCTGACTGAATCGAAGGTGGGAAGGGTTGCGCCGGGGTGAAACGGTGGTCGGCTGGGTGGAAGAAGGAAGTCGTGCTGCGCCTGCTGCGCGGTGAGCCGGTCGATGCCGTCTCGCGCGAGGGGTCGGTGCCGATAGACCAGCTCGAACGCTGGCGCGACCGAGCGCTCGCCGGCATCGCCACCGGTCTCAAGGAACGCGAGAACGATCCCGTGGAAAAGCCACTCGACCAGGCCAACCGGCGGCGAGCTGGTCATGGAAGTCGAGCTATTGCAGAAGGAAAGGCGGGCGAAGCCCCCTTTGGTCGACCTGAGGTCGTCGCGATGAGCCGCGAGACATCCGCAGGAACCGGCAAGCCCTACGGCCTCGATCGGGTCTGCCGGATGCCCGAACTCTGCGGCGGTCCCGGTTTTTCGGACAGTCGGATAGGCTAAGGCCGAGCGAACCGAAAGGGCATGAAAGATGAGCGTAAAACGCAAGCAACACGGAGCGCAATTCAAGGCGCAAGTCGCGATAGCGGCGTTGTCAGGGGAGAAGACCCTGGGGGAGCTGTCGGCGAAATACGGAGCGCATCCGAGGATGATCAGCGCGTGGAAACAGGAATTGGTGAAGCAGGCGGGAGCGTTGTTCGAGCGAGGTGCCAAGACGGCTGCCGACCCGCAGAAAACCATCGATCGGCTGCACCAGAAGATCGGACAATTGCCGGTCGAACGGGATTTTCTGGCCGGACAGCCCGCCATTGCCCGACTGCTGAAAGGCGGGCAATGATCAAGCCGAATGCGGCGCTGTCCCTTGCCCGGCAAAGCCAGCTGCTGGGTGTGTCGCACAGCAGCCTGTATTACCGACCGCGGCCGGATTCGGCCCAGGAAGCCGACCTGCTGCGGCCTCTGGGCCGGATTTCTACCGAGCACCCGGTCTATGGTAGCCGGCGGCAGCAGGTCGCGTTGGCTCGGGAAGGCATCGAGGTCGGCGACGTATCCGGCGACTGAGG
>NZ_JAEUOL010000012.1 GCF_016789985.1 Accumulibacter sp. | reverse complement strand
CTTCCTGCTGCCCGCTCTCCCGGCGATGGGTTCCGCACCGACGCTAGTCATTCCGAAGGGCTGGTTCCGGCCTGAACGTCTGCTGGAGGTGTACAACGAGGGCCTCGTGCGGGTGAGGCTGCAGCACGTGGCCAGCGATGGCCCCGACTTCGAGCGAGTGACCTTCGTAACGCTTTGAACCGATATCGCTCGCCGTCCAGGCGCCGAAGAGGTGGGACAGTCACCCACTCGTTGGTGGGGGGAGCAGTGGCAAGGCCAATGTAGCCGGTTTTGCGCTATGATGTCGCGTCGCACTGATTGCCGAGGCAAGAATGGCTGGCCTGGACGAGCACACGAAAGTCCCTACCGAGATCAAACTTCACCAGAAGTCTCGCCTCATCGAGCTGAACTTCGAGGACGGCGAGTGCTTCGAGTTGAGCTATGAGTTCCTGCGTGTCTTCACACCGTCCGCCGAGGCGCGTGGACATGGGCCAGGACAGGAGGTGTTACAGGTCGGCAAGCGCGGGGTGGGCATCGAACGTGTCGAGGCGGTCGGCAACTATGCCATCAGGCCTGTTTTCACGGACGGCCACGATAGCGGATTGTACTCATGGGACCTGCTCTACAATCTGGGCCGCAACCGTGACCAACTTTGGCAGGCTTACCTCGACCGCCTGCAGCGGGCGGGAGCCAGCCGCGATCCCGGCGACGCTCCTGCACTGACCCCAGCCAAGGCCTCGGGCGGCTGCGGTAAACACTGATCCTCGCGACGTAGCGCTGCATACGAGTCGATGAGCGACAAGAATAGAACCCACTTCGGCTTTCGGGAAGTTGCCGAGGAAGAGAAGGCACGGCATGTCGCCGACGTTTTCGATTCCGTGGCGCAGCGCTACGACCTGATGAATGATCTGATGTCAGGCGGCCTGCACCGTCTCTGGAAGGCGTTCACCATCGCCAAGAGTGGCGTACGATCCGGCTGGCGGGTGCTCGACGTGGCCGGCGGCACCGGTGACCTGGCTCTGGCTTTTGCCAGGAAACTGGGTGCCGAGGGCCAGGTGTGGCTGACCGACATCAACCACGCCATGCTGACCCGCGGTCGTGATCGGCTGGCGGACAAGGGCTTCATTGTCCCGGTGGCGCAGTGTGATGCGGAAAGACTGCCCTTCCCGGACGATTGCTTCGATTGCGTGACCGTCGCCTTCGGCCTGCGCAACATGACCCACAAGGAACTGGCTCTGGGCGAGATGCGACGCGTGCTCAGGCCGGGTGGTCGCCTGCTGGTGCTCGAGTTTTCTCAGGTCTGGAAGCCGTTGACCCCGGTTTATGATTTCTACTCGTTCAAGGTCATTCCCCGTCTTGGTCAGATCATCACACACGACGAGGCGAGCTATCGCTATCTTGCCGAATCGATCCGCGTGCACCCGGACCAGGAAGGGCTGAAGACTCTGATGGAGAAGGCCGGGCTGGAGCAGGTCGACTACTTCAATCTCGCGTTTGGTGTCGTAGCGCTGCACCGTGGCTTCAAGTTTTGATTGACGATTGGACATGTTCCCCCGACTGGTGCTCGCTTTCCTCAATCATGTGCTGGCGAGCGATGATTGGGCGCGCGGCCGTCTGATCGGCTTTGCCGGCAAGACCGCGGGCCTGCACTGGGGCGAACGGCTGCTCTTGCTGCTCACGATCAGCGAACAAGGTCTCCTGGAAATCGCGGGCAAAGGCACGACAGAGACAGTCGGCATACGACTTCCCGATGACGCGCCGGTTCGCCTGATGACTGACCGGGAATCCCTGTTCTCTGGGACGACGATTTCCGGATCGGCAGATCTGGCCGAGACGTTCGGACTGGTGTTTCGCAATCTGCGCTGGGATGTCGAAGACGATATGGCGCGGCTCGTGGGGGATATCGCCGCCCGCCGTGGGCTGCAGTTGACCCGGCAGCTCGCATACTGGCAGTTGCTGGCTGTCAGCAAGCTGGCGCTCGGTCTGACCGAGTACCTCACCGAAGAGAGTGCAGCGATCGCTCATCGCCGCGATGTCGAACGCTTCTGCTCGGAGGTGGATATCGTGCGCGACGATCTGGCGCGCTTCGAGAAACGGCTGGAGAAAGCCGCAGCGGCCCAGAAGAAGCGAGCGGCGTAGGCGTATAAAAAACCTCAACCAAAAAACGAAGGGCAGCCCCCTGGGGGCTGCCCTTCGTTTTCGCAGGCCGCGACGACCGCTTCCGCTAGTGCCGGTTGCGCAGTTTCTTGATCGCCTGTAGTTGCGCCACTGCCTGAGCCAACTCCGCCTCTGCGGTCGCCAGATTGATATCCGAAGTGCGATCCCGCAGCGCTTCCTCGGCACGACGCTTGGCTTCCGTGGCCTTGGCTTCGTCGAGGTCGTGCGCACGGATGGCGGTATCGGCAAGCACGGTGATCAATGCCGGCTGCACCTCCAGCATGCCGCCCGAAACGTAAACCAGCTCATACTCTTCACGATCCGGCACTTTCAGACGGACGGTACCCGGCTTGATGCGTGTCAACAGCGGCGTATGCCGTGGGTAGATACCCAGCTCGCCTGCCTCACCGGGAAAGACCGCGAAGTCCGTTTCGCCCGAAAAGATCAGCTCCTCGGCACTGACGACGTCAACATGTACTCTGATTGCCATGGTTCTTCCCTTGCTGGGTCATATCCTCCAGCCCGGAGGGCGAGAAGATACGACGTTCCCTGATCACGCTTAGAGTGTCTTGGCCTTCTCGAACACTTCCTCGATACCGCCAACCATGTAGAATGCCTGCTCGGGAATGTTGTCGCACTCGCCTTCAACGATCATCTTGAAGCCCTTGATGGTGTCCTTGAGTGGCACGAACTTGCCCGGCGACCCAGTGAAGACTTCTGCAACGTGGAACGGTTGCGACAGGAAACGCTGGATCTTGCGTGCGCGATAAACTGCCAGTTTGTCTTCCGGCGACAGTTCGTCCATACCGAGAATGGCAATGATGTCACGCAATTCCTTGTATTTCTGCAGAGTCATCTGGACGGCACGGGCAACCGAATAGTGCTCCTCGCCAACCACCTGTGGGTCGAGCTGGCGCGACGTCGAATCAAGCGGGTCGACGGCCGGGTAGATACCCAGCGAAGCGATGTCACGCGACAACACCACGGTTGAATCGAGGTGAAGGAAGGTCGTTGCCGGAGACGGGTCGGTCAGGTCGTCGGCCGGCACATAAACGGCCTGAATCGAGGTGATCGAGCCCACCTTGGTCGAAGTGATGCGCTCCTGCAGGCGACCCATTTCCTCGGCCAGTGTCGGCTGGTAGCCAACGGCGGACGGCATCCGGCCGAGCAGCGCCGAAACCTCGGTACCGGCAAGCGTGTAGCGATAGATGTTGTCGACGAAGAAGAGGATGTCGCGACCGTCATCACGAAAACGCTCGGCCATGGTCAGACCGGTGAGCGCGACGCGCAGCCGGTTGCCTGGCGGCTCGTTCATCTGACCGAAAACCATTGCCACCTTGTCGAGAACGTTCGATTCCTTCATCTCGTGATAGAAATCGTTACCTTCGCGTGTCCGCTCGCCAACCCCTGCGAAGACCGAAAGTCCGGAGCGCTGCTTGGCAATGTTGTTGATCAACTCCATCATGTTCACGGTCTTGCCAACCCCAGCACCACCGAACAGACCGACTTTGCCGCCCTTGGCGAAGGGGCAGACGAGGTCGATAACCTTGATCCCGGTCTCCAACAGATCGACCGAAGGCGACAGTTCGTCAAATTTCGGCGCGAGCTGGTGAATCTCGCGCCGCTCGTCGGTAGCGATTGGCCCGGCCTCATCGATCGGCCGGCCAAGAACGTTCATGATACGGCCGATGGTCGCGTTACCTACTGGAACGGAGATGCCGGCGCCGGTGTTGTTGACCTTCATGCCGCGGCGCAGCCCGTCCGAAGATCCCATGGCGATCGTGCGCACGATACCATCGCCCAACTGCTGCTGCACTTCGAACATCAATTCGGCTTCGCACATGTCCGACTCTTCAGCCTTGTCAAGCTGCAGGGCGTCGTAGATCCTGGGCATGGCGTCACGCGGGAACTGGATATCCACCACGGCGCCGATACACTGAACAATGTTTCCTTGACTCATCGTCGTATCCCTAATCAATAAACTAATTATCGCGTGGTCAGACAGCCGCTGCGCCGCCGACGATCTCCGAAAGCTCTTTGGTAATCGCTGCCTGGCGAGCCTTGTTGTA
>NZ_JAEUOL010000259.1 GCF_016789985.1 Accumulibacter sp. | reverse complement strand
CAAGGAAGTCGATGTCAATCTGACCAGTCACCAGCTGATCAAGGTTCGTGTCTACAACGATGACCGGGAAGAGCGCGAGCAGTTTCTCGCCACCCTCTGCGACCAGCTCGCAGCGGCACCGGTGCAGCATATCGGCAAACTGCTGGTGATCTGGCGCCCACCGGCCAGTGATCCGGGCAAGGCCGCCACGAAGCGCCCGCGACGCAGCGCGCCACGGCGCAGCAAACGCAGCTTCCAGGGCAGCCCAAGCACCTGAGCAGTGGTCGCCACGGCGACGCCCCAGTAATGCGCAAACCGGCGGACAAACCTACCTTACGCCGCGGGCGGAGCTGGTCACCAGCAGAAGACCGAGCAGACTCTGGACCAGGTAAAGAATGCTCGAGACACCATGCCAGGCGGCAAAGCGATCACGCAGCACGCTCTCCATCACTTCGCGCGGCAGCGCGTCGGCCTTGAGTTGGGCCAGGAGTGGCTGCAGACCAAACAGGCTGACAGCAGTCAGCAGCAGCATCAGAAGCAGCAGCCAGAAATTCCAGCGGCGCAGCGCAGCCGTCCCCAGACGCAGCAGGCTGAACACCAGCAGGTAGGCGGCACAGCCCAGACCAACCCAGGCGATCAGTTCGAACAACTGGCCGGCCAGCCGCCCGGCCAATGGCCGGTCGCTGCTCAAGTTGTGGAACAGGGTGGGCGCCACGAGGTAACCCATGGTCCACAAGCCGCCCACCCAAAGCGTGAGCGCCACGGTGCATAGCGCATCGGCAAAACGTCGCATGGCCTGACTCACTCGTAGCGGACGTCGATGATCTCGTATTCACGGATGCCGCCGGGGGCCTGCACCTCGGCGATGTCACCGGCGAACTTGCCGATCAGGGCGCGCGCCATCGGCGAGTTGATCGATATCTTGCCGCCCTTGATATCTGCCTCGTCCTCGCCAACGATCTGATAGCTGACGCGCAGGCCAGTGTCCTGGTCCTCGAGATCGAGCGTTGCGCCGAACACGCAGCGACCGTCGGCATCGAGCAGCTTGGGGTCGATGATCTGTGCATTGGCAAGCTTGCTCTCGACTTCCTTGATTCGCCCCTCGACGAAAGCCTGCCTCTCCTTGGCTGCATCATACTCGGCGTTCTCCGAGAGATCACCGTGCGAGCGCGCCTCGGCGATCGCCGCAATGGCCTTGGGCCGCTCGACCGTCTTCAGGTGGTGCAGTTCGGCGCGCAATTTCTCGGCGCCCTTGACGGTTACAGGTACTTTGCTCATATTGTTCGCTGCCAACGAAAAACCGCCGGTGCCCGCCTGTTGGGTGGCTCCGACGGTTTCAGGGGTTATCGACTAATTCAGTTGTGCGTGCAAATCCTGTATCGGATAGACAACCAGCTCGCCACGGTTCCTGATGCCGGCGGTCGCCGCTTCGGCACCCCAGATGGTGGTATAGATGGTTACCCGCGCCGCCAACCCCGAGGTCCGGATCGAGCGCGAATCGCTGATCGCCTTGCGCTTCTCGTCGACGGTGTTGATGATCAGCACGATCTCGTTGTTCTTGATCATGTCGACCACATGCGGGCGCCCTTCGGTCACCTTGTTCACCGGGGTCACGGCAATGCCGGCCGCGGCGATCGCGGCGGCCGTGCCGCGCGTCGCGAGAAGGGTAAAACCGGCCGACTGCAGTTCACGCGCGATGGCCACCGCCTTCGGCTTGTCCGATTCCTTAACGCTGATGAACACCTGTCCCGAACTCGGTAACCGGACGCTGGCCGCCATCTGGCTCTTGACGAAAGCCTCGGAGAAAGTGAGACCGACACCCATCACTTCGCCAGTGGATTTCATCTCGGGGCCGAGAATGGTGTCGACCCCCCGGAACTTGACAAAAGGAAAGACGGCTTCCTTGACCGAGAAGTAACTCGGTACCACTTCGTGAGTCAGACCCTGGCTGGCGAGCGACTTGCCGACCATGCAGCGCGCCGCGACCTTGGCCAATTGCAGGCCGGTCGCCTTCGAAACGAAAGGAACCGTACGCGACGCCCTCGGATTCACTTCCAGCACGAAAACCACACCTCTCTGGATGGCGAACTGGACGTTCATCAGACCGCAAACATTGAGGCCTCTGGCCATCAGTCGGGTTTGCCGGCGCAGTTCGTCCTGCAGTTCAGTCGACAGGGAATACGGCGGCAACGAGCACGCCGAATCCCCGGAATGTACCCCGGCCTGTTCGATGTGTTCCATGACGCCACCGATCAGCACGTCCTGGCCATCGCACAGGGCGTCGACGTCGACCTCGCAGGCGTCGTTGAGAAAACGGTCGAGCAGTACCGGCGAGTCATTGGAAACCTTGACCGCTTCGCGCATGTAGCGCTCGAGATCACGTTCCTCGTGGACGATCTCCATGGCCCGTCCACCCAGCACGTAAGACGGCCGCACCACCAGCGGATAGCCGATTTCGGCCGCCAGACGCAGTGCCTCGGCCTCGGTGCGAGCGGTCCGGTTCGATGGCTGGCGCAGGCCAAGATCGTGCAGCAGTTTCTGGAAGCGTTCGCGATCTTCGGCCGCATCGATCATGTCCGGGCTGGTGCCGATGATCGGCACGCCGTTGGCCTCCAGGTCGCGCGCCAGCTTGAGCGGCGTCTGACCGCCGTACTGGACGATCACCCCCAGCGGCTTTTCGACGGCGACGATCTCCAGCACGTCCTCGAGCGTCAATGGCTCGAAGTACAGACGGTCGGAGGTGTCGTAATCGGTGGACACTGTTTCCGGGTTGCAGTTGACCATGATCGTCTCGTAACCGTCCTCACGCATCGCGAGGGCGGCATGCACGCAACAGTAGTCGAACTCGATCCCCTGCCCGATGCGGTTCGGGCCGCCACCGAGGACCATGATCTTCTGCCGATCGCTCGGATTGGACTCGCACTCTTCCTCGTAAGTCGAGTACATATAGGCCGTATTGGTGGCAAACTCGGCGGCACAGGTGTCCACCCGCTTATAAACCGGCCGCACCTGCATGGCGTGGCGGCGCTGGCGAACCGCGGTCTGCGTCGTCCGCATCAGGGTAGCCAGACGCTTGTCGGAAAAACCGGCACGCTTGAGGTGCCACAACTCGTCGCGTGACAACGACTCCAGTGCCCGGCCACGAATGTACTCGGCCTTCTTGTACAGGTCCTCGATCTGAGCCAGAAACCAGGGGTCGATCGCCGTCAGCCGCTGCACCTCATCCAGCGACAGGCCGATGCGGAAGGCATCGGCCAGGTACCAGATACGGTCCGGCCGGGCCTCGCTGAGCGCCGTTTCGACCTCCTCGCGGTCGGCACTTTTTTCGTCGAAGCCATCAACACCGACCTCCAGACCGCGCAACGCCTTATGCAGCGATTCCTGGAAGGTGCGCCCGATGGCCATCACCTCGCCGACCGATTTCATCTGTGTCGTCAGGCGCGAATCAGCTTCCGGAAATTTTTCGAAGGCAAAGCGCGGCACCTTGGTCACCACGTAGTCGATCGACGGCTCGAAGGAGGCCGGCGTCTTGCCACCGGTGATTTCATTGGCCAGTTCGTCAAGCGTATAGCCGACCGCCAGCTTTGCCGCCACCTTGGCAATCGGGAAGCCGGTCGCCTTCGAAGCCAGGGCCGAGGAGCGGGACACGCGTGGATTCATCTCGATGACGATCATCCGCCCGTCTTGCGGCGAAATGGCAAATTGTACGTTCGAACCCCCGGTGTCCACACCGATCTCGCGCAAGACCGCCACGGCGGCATCACGCATGATCTGGTATTCCTTGTCGGTCAGCGTCTGTGCGGGCGCCACGGTAATCGAGTCGCCGGTGTGCACGCCCATCGGATCGAGGTTCTCGATCGAACAGACGATGATGCAGTTGTCCTTGCAGTCGCGGACGACCTCCATCTCGAATTCCTTCCAGCCAATCAGCGACTCCTCGATCAGCAGTTCTCGTGTCGGGCTGGCCTCCAGGCCGCGCCGGCAGATCTCGACGAACTCTTCCTGATTGTAGGCAATCCCGCCGCCCGAGCCACCCATGGTGAAGGAGGGCCGGATGATCGCCGGATAGCCGATCATCGCCTGCACCTGCAACGCTTCCTCCATCGAGTGCGCCACGGCCGAACGCGCCGAACCGAGACCGATCCTGGTCATCGCGGCTTTGAACTTCTCGCGGTCTTCCGCCTTGTCGATCGCCTCCCTGGTGGCGCCGATCATCTCGACACCAAAACGCTTGAGCACGCCGTGCCGGGCCAGGTCAAGCGCACAGTTGAGCGCCGTCTGACCACCCATGGTCGGCAACAGGGCGTCGGGCCGCTCCTTGCTGATGATCTTCTCGAGCACCCGCCAGTTGATCGGCTCGATATAGGTGACGTTGGCCATCTCCGGATCGGTCATGATCGTCGCCGGATTCGAGTTCACCAGGATCACCCGGAAACCTTCCTCGCACAGCGCCTTGCAGGCCTGCGCGCCGGAGTAATCGAACTCGCAGGCCTGACCGATGACGATCGGTCCGGCGCCGATGATCAGAATGCTCTTGATGTCAGTGCGCTTGGGCATCGTGCGCCTTTTCGTGTTGCATCATCTTGACAAAACGGTCAAACAGATAAGCGATGTCATGTGGCCCCGGGCTCGCCTCGGGGTGGCCCTGGAACGAAAAGGCCGGCACGTCGCTGCGCGCCACGCCTTGCAGCGAGCCGTCGAACAGCGACGTGTGAGTCGGCAGCAGGTTCGCCGGCAGGCTGTCGGGATCGACCGCGAAACCGTGATTCTGGCTGGTGATCAGGACCTGCCCGCTGTGCACATCCTTGACTGGGTGATTGGCACCGTGATGTCCGAACTTCATCTTCATCGTCCGCGCACCGGAAGCGAGCGCCAGCAACTGATGGCCGAGGCAGATACCGAAGATCGGAACACCCCTCGCCAGGATTTCGCGAATCGCCGCAATGGCGTAGTCGCAGGGCTCCGGATCGCCTGGACCATTGGACAGGAACACCCCGTCCGGCTCTTGTTCGAGCACCTGGGCAGCCGGCGTCTGAGCCGGCACCACGGTCACCTTGCAGCCGCGCGCCACCAGCATGCGCAGGATGTTGTGCTTGACGCCGAAATCGTAGGCAATGACATGCATCCGTGGTGCAGGCGCCGGACGGTAACCATCCAGGCCCCAATCCCCTTCTGTCCATCGGTATGGCGCCGCGACGCTCACCACTCTGGCAAGGTCCATTCCGGCCAGCCCGGGGAAGGCGCGCGCCGTGTCCACCGCTCGCTGCTCATCGAGCTCGACCGCCATGATGCAAGCCGCCTGTGCGCCCCGCTCGCGCAGGATACGCGTCAGGCGGCGCGTGTCGATACCGCCGATGGCGACGATTCCATGCTTGCCCAGATAGTCGGGCAGCGTCTGCTGCAGACGCCAGCTCTCGGCGCGTACCGGCAAATCGCGAATGATCAGACCCGCCGCGTGATTGGCGCGCGATTCGAAGTCCTCGGCATTGCAACCAACGTTCCCGATGTGCGGATAGGTCAGCGTGACGATCTGGCGACAATAGGAGGGATCGGTCAGTATCTCTTGATAGCCCGTCATCGCCGTATTGAACACTACCTCGCCGCTGGTACTGCCCTCTGCACCGATCGCCAGGCCCCGAAATATGGTGCCATCGGCCAGAGCGAGGATCGCGGGCGGAAGAGTGGGTAACAAGGACACGAAAGACTCCTGTGGAAGCTGCCATTGAATTCACTGCCTATCCGAGCTGTAGATACGCAAAAGCGGGACGGGCTTACGGCCCTCCCGCTCGGATACTTGCAAGCCGCAGGATTATACCGGAGCGCACCACTCTTGGGGTAACTTGACACAGCGCGGCAGTATCCGGTGGGCAGAAGCCGTCCGGCACAGCGCGTTCGCCGGTGCCTTGGATCGCCAGTCGACCGACCACGAAGCGCTCGAGCGCGGGCGGCGGGCGGGCCCCAACTCGACGTCCGCTCGACGTCCAGTTGGCCGGCGCGCCCGGTTCGACTCCATTACCCCGCTGCCGCCATGACCGGCAGCGGCATGTCCATCAGGATCGAAGTCGAAGGGATCGGGCACCGGCAACCCTCTTCCAAGCACCCGCCGGGCAGGGCGAAGGCCGCCAGGAGGTCGTCCGCGGCGATCGGTCTGACCAAGACATCGTCGGCCAGCGCCACCAGAAGTTCCAGCCCCTTGCGATCGGTCATCACCCCTGCGCCCCGGAGCTGCCTCGAAACGCAGATTGCTCCCGCGACCCGGGAAAAATCGAGCAGGTCGTTGCCGATCGCCAGCAGTGACTCGGTGCCAGAGGCCGGGGGGACCCTCAGCGCAGTCCGAGCACATCCTGCATGTCGTACAGTCCAGCCTTCCTGCCCGCCAGAAAGCGCGCCGCACGCAGACTCCCCAGGGCATACGGCATGCGACTGCTCGCCTTGTGGCCGATCTCGACACGCTCGCCGAGCCCACAGAACATCACGTTATGGTCGCCGACGATGTCGCCGCCACGTACCGTGGCAAAACCGATGGTTGTCGACAAGCGCTCGCCGCTGACGCCCTGACGACCGTAGACGGCAGACTCGCCGAGATCGCGGCCGAGCGCCTGCGCCACCACCTCCCCCATGCGCAGCGCCGTACCCGAGGGCGCATCCACCTTGTGCCGGTGGTGCGCCTCCAGGATCTCGACATCGTAGCCTTCCCCCAGGATGCGCGCTGCGACATCAAGCAATTTGAAGACGACATTGACGCCAACGCTCATGTTTGGCGCCAGGACCACCGGAATCTCCTCGGCCGCAGCGGCAATCGCATGCTTGCCACCGGCATCGAGACCGGTCGTGCCGATGACCATCGCCACGCCGTACCGGCGACAGATTGCCAGATGATTGAAAGTGGCTTCCGGTCGCGTGAAATCGATCAGACAGGTGGCCCGCGCAATACCGGCATCACAGTCACTGCTGACCAGGACCCCGCAGGGCATGCCGACCAGTTCCCCGGCGTCTTTCCCCTGCGCCGGCGCATCCGGTTGGTCGAGTGCACTCACCAGTTCCGCTTCGCCGTCACGCAGCGTCGCTTCAACCAGCATGCGGCCCATACGGCCACCCGCACCCGCTACCGCGATTCTCAAGTCATCCATTTCAGAGTCCCACGCTATCCATCATCCGACCAAAAAAACCCGGCTCATCGGGTGGCGGCATCGCCATGCTGCCATCTGCCGGCAAGGAGCCAAGGTCGATCTCACGGTTGCGCGTTTCCGAAACGACTGCCGTGTCGCCCGGTTGTGCCGGCGCGACATCGCCGCTCACCCTGACCAGCCTGCCATCGGTGTCAAAAAAGACCGAGAATCGGCGTGACTCGATCTCCCCTGAGCGCCCCTTTTGCAGGGAATAGAAGTAGTCCCAGCGATTGGCGTGAAACATGTCCATCAATACCGGTGTGCCCAGAATGAAACGTACCTGATCCCTGGTCAGCCCGGGACGCAACTGTGAAACCATCTCCTGGCTCAGGACATTGCCTTGCTGCACGTCGATACGGTATTCCTTGACGATACGCGGTACCGAGGAGCAGGCAAGGAGCGTACAGAGGGCAAGGCCCATAACGGCGACTCGCGGCAGGGTCATGTTGTGATCGGATCGTGTCAGGTGGTCAATAATGGGCGGGGCGAAGCGCGTGTCCCGCCGGGAAGCGGATCGCCGACGAATCCGGTCGAATGCTTGCGCCGCCGCCTCACGGCAGGCATCGAAGGTATATCATACCTGAAAAAGACTTTCCCTCCCGCCGCAGCCGACCAAGGTGAGCCGATGAGCAACTCCGAAGACCTCAAGAACATGGGGCTGAAAGCCACCACCCCGCGCCTCAGGATCCTGGCCCTGTTCGAGAAAACGGAAGTGCGCCATCTGAGCGCCGAGGATGTCTACCGCCTGCTGCTCGCCGATAACCTGGACATCGGCTTGGCCACGGTCTACCGGGTTCTTACCCAGTTCGAGCAGGCCGGCCTGCTCGAACGGCATTTCTTCGAGTCGGGCAAGGCAGTATTCGAGTTAAGCCATGGACAACACCACGATCATCTGGTCTGCATGGACTGCGGCCGGGTCGAGGAGTTCTACGATCCCGAGATCGAACGTCGACAGACGAAGATTGCCAAGGAACGCGGCTTCGTCATCCGCGAACACGCGCTCTATCTCTACGCCGAATGCACCAGGCCGGATTGTCCGCATCGTCGCAACAGCACACGTGGCCTCGGCGAGCGCAACAAGCCAGCCGGCTGAGCGTAGCGGCCAGGCGTCGCTGCATGCCGCGACCGGCTGCTCGTTTCAGAGATGCTCGAACTCGGCAATATCCGCTCCGGGGCTGCCGGCTGAGGAAGCAAAGGAAATGATTCCGCTGCCACGCAGGACGAACTGCTCGTGCCGGATGAACAACTCCCGCTCGCCCAGCAGTGTCACGAAGGTGCCATTGGTACTGAAATCGACCAGCACGAAGTGCCCGCCCCGCCGCTCGATGCGTGCATGATTGCGTGACGCACGGCGGCTGGTCACGGTGATCTCGCAGCCCGCGTCGCGGCCCATGGCGACGCTCGGGCGGTGCCTGTCCAGCAGCTTCACATAATGGCCGTACCTGATGCAGAGCCGCAGTTCCCGCTCCCTGGCCGGCAACGGCGGCTCGACGACCGTACGACGCGCCACCTCTGTCCGGGGTTCCAGCCAGATCACTTCGAACAGTTGACGATCGGCCGGCAAATCCTTGCCTGACTCAGGCTCGAGAAGACGGGTAGACAGTTGCAGATGCGGCGACAGCAAGGCCCGCGTCTGGCTGCTGGTCAACACTTGGCCGGTCTCGGCCAGTCCGGCGAGGCACTCGGCGGTGTGAACGCCGTCGCCGAGAATTTCGCCATCGTCCTCGCTCACTGCCCCGCAATGCAGGCCGACGCGAATCGCCAGCTGAATTCCGGAAACCGGCGGCAGATCGGCAACCCGGCGCTGCATGGCGACCGCTGCCTGGTAGGCATCGTTGGGATTGGCAAACAGCGCTACCAGGTCATCGCGGCCGATCTTCGCGATGCGGCCATGAAAGCCGTCAATACCGCGGGCCATCCGCTTCATGCAACGCTCGATTGCGTGCACCGCTTCGGTGCCCCCGAGTCTGTCGAACAGGCGGGAACTGCCGGCAACCGCGGCAAACACCACCGACAGGTTTGTTTCCCCGCCGTTCACGAATCCCTTTCCCGATGCGCCCGGAGCATGCTGCACGCGCCGGCCGCATGTACAGACGCCCGCTCGTGACCAGCCAGACTAGCCTTGTCGCTCACGCCAGCACCACCGGCAACGGCAGGCTGCCTGGCGCCGACCACGGGTCGGCAAGCTCCGGCGGGTCGAAAACCGAATCGCCACCGGCGACTGTTGCAAGCATGATGCCCGGACGCAACCTCACAAAATCGAACAGCGCATGGTCGGCAAGATGCGAGGGAACGACCTTCTGCAAGGCCGAGAATACCGCCTCCGTGCGTCCGGGGAAACGGCGATCCCAGTCGGTCATCATTTCCCGCACCTTCTGACGCTGCAGCGTGTTCTGCGAGCCGCACAGATTGCAGGGGATGATCGGATAGGCCATGCCGCGGGCAAAGCGGGCGATGTCCGCCTCGGCGCAATAGGCCAGCGGCCGGATAACGACATGCGCCCCGTCATCGCTCACCAGCTTGGGCGGCATCGCCTTGAGTTGGCCGCCAAAGAACAGGTTGAGAAAGAGCGTATG
>NZ_JAEUOL010000177.1 GCF_016789985.1 Accumulibacter sp. | reverse complement strand
GTCGGAGAGGTCGGCGATCACAAAGCGCGAGACGGCGGCGAAGCGGACGATCGCTTCGATCAGGTCGCGCTCGCCGGGTTTCTCGAAATCGAACAGGATCGGCACGTACCGCAGCGGTGGCGTGGTCAGCGCCTTCTTCAGTGCGTCGAGCAGCGCCTTGCGCTGGTCGGTGAAACGACCGAGAAGCAGGACGCTGCGCTGCGCAATGTCCGAAAGCATGCGGCTGACTCCGGCGCCGTCCAGTTTCCTGGACAGCACCTCGACATCGCGGATCGCCTGTTGGCGCTCGGCACGGATCTGGCGCTGCTGAGCCTGGAGTTCCCGCCGTGGGCGGCGTGGAAACAGAATGGCATTGTCGGCCGGCATGTAGGCCATGAAGCGGCCCCAGTCGCAGTCGTAAAACGAACGCCCCGGTTCCATCACGTAGAGGCGGGCGGTGGTCAGCGCCTCGTCGAGCGACAGGCCGACGGCGAGCGACTTGTAGAGGCTTTCGGCGAAGTTCAGTGCAGCGATGTTGCTGACCAGCCCCTGCACGCCGACCAGTGCCGGGATGCCGGCGCGCATGAAGGGCCGCACGAAAGGCCAGAAGCCGCTGTTGCAGGCGTTGAAGACAGCCAGACGGGTACCGGCTGCGGCCAGGCGGGTGGCGAGCGCGGCGGCGGTGGCCCAGGCCGCGCGGTCGGCGAGCGATTCGACGTAGCGTGGCTCGCTCGCCCGGGCGAGCTGTACCAGCGTGCCTTCACCGGCTTCGACTTCGGTATGTCCGGCATAGTGGAAGATGTCGTAGCCCTCTGCCAGTCGTGTCTCGATCCGCGCCGCCGCATCCGCTGCCTCGAACTGCAGTTCGATCAGCTCGCCGAGTGGTTCCATCGTCTTCGCCAGGCCGTTGAACTCGACCTCGACGCCCCAGGTGTCGCTGCCATCGTCGAAGCGCGTGCCGATGAACAGAACGCGCTGGGTGCGGTTGTCGGGTGAGCGCAGCGACGCCACCGACGGTGGTTCGCGTACCAGAGAGATGCGTCCGTCGGTCAGCAGAAAGCCGCTGTGGGCTGCCGGGGCATCGACATCGCGGCGGTAGAGGAACTCCCACGGCAGGTCGATCAAATCGTCGTCAAGGCAGAGCCGCAGACGCAGTCCCAGTGAGCGATCGGGTGCGACGATGCGCAGGCTCTCGCCCAGCAAGACCCAGACCGGATCGGGCAGCAGGATACGCGCCAGGTGGCGCCCGACCGCGGCGCCGCGTGCCAGCGGCGCGTCATCGGCAATGCGATAGTCGGCGGCATCGAAGGCGCCGATCTTCACCGCGATCGGTGCGCGCATGGCGCCGGCTGGCGTCGAATGCGCAATGACCTGGACAAAGGAAGTTTCGCGCCAGGCACGCAGCGAGAAGTCCAGGAAGCGCATCGGCCCGGATTGCCGAGCCTTGCTGGTGATGGTCATGTGAGCCAGCCTGAAGAACGGGAGGAAGGTGGGCGCGCAATTCGCGCCGAGTATCTCGCGATCACCGCGGCGCCGTCAATCGGCGACCGCCTGGGCGCGCGTGGCGGGCAGTGCCGCCCCGTTCTGCAACATGCAATCCGGATTCGCCGGATGTCGGGGCGAGTCGCTCCCGGCGGTTGGCCAGCAATTCAGTCGGCCAATGCACTGGCCAGCGTCCTGGCGTTCAGCCGCATCATCCCGACATAGGTTCCGGCCGGCGTGCCGGGAGGTGCGAGGGAGTCGGAATACAGTGCACCGCCGATGCGTGCACCGGACTCGCGGCTGATGCGTTCGAGCAGGCGCGGGTCGATGCTGTTCTCGACGAAGATCGCCCGCACTTTCTCGCGACGGATCTGACGGATGATTGCCGCGACGTCAGCGGCAGTCGGTTCGGCGTCCGTATTGGCGCCGACCGGCGCGATGAAGCGGATGCCGTAGGCACGACCGAAATAGCCAAAGGCGTCATGCGAGGTGACCACCTTGCGCTGCTCGGCCGGGATGTTCCGGAAGCCGGTACGAATCTCCTTGTCGGCGTCCGCAATCTCCCGTTTCAGGCGGGTAGCGTTGGCCTGGTACAGCGGGCGGCTGGCCGGGTCTGCCTCGGCGAGAGCCTGCGCGATGTTGTCCACATAGCGAGCGGCGTTGCTGGCGTCCTGCCAGGCGTGCGGGTCGAGGTCGCCGTCGTGCGCATCATGCTGGTCAGGACGCGTGCGCGTCTGGTGGAGCGGGCTGATGCCCTGGCTGGCGACGATCAGCTTGCCGCGGTAGCCAGACGACTTGACCAGACGTTCGATCCAGCCTTCGAAGCCGAGCCCGTTGACAATGACCATCCGCGCGCGTGCCAGGGTCCTGGCGTCGCTCGGCGTCGGCTGGTAGACGTGTGCGTCGGAGCCGGGACCGACCAGGGTGTGGATCTGCACGCGATCACCGCCGACCTGCTTGGTCAGGTCGGCCAGGATGCTGAAGCTGGCCACGATCGGCAGCGGTTCGGCCGTGGCGTTGCCGGGGAGCAGCAGGTAGCTGGCGAAGAGGCAGCGCAGCATGGGGATGAGCAACCGCTTCAGTGTACCGAAGATAGGGGCTGGCATGGTTTCTCTTCCTGCGGTCAGCGCTCGAAATGCCAGCCGGACCGCCAGCGGCTGGCCAGCGGTGCGAGCGGTCCGATGGCCAGCGACAGCAAGTAAAGTGCACCGAGTGTGAGCACGATTGCCGGTCCGGCGGGCAGGTTGATGTGGTACGACAACAGAAGGCCGGTGATCGAGCCGGCAATGGCCAGACCGCTGGCCATCAGCAGCAGCGGGCCGATATTGCACACCCACAGACGTGCCGCGGCCGCCGGCAGGATCATGATTCCCACCGCCATCAGGGTGCCCAGGGCGTGGAAGCCGGCGACCAGATTGAGTACCAGCAACACCAGGAAGCCATAGTGGGCCAGTGGACCGAGGCGGCTGATGCGTGCCAGGAAGGCCGGGTCGCAACCTTCCAGGACGAACAGCCGCAGGCCGATGGCGAGCGCCACGATCGACAGCGAGGCGAAGCCGGCGAGCAGCAGCAGCGCCGCGTCGTCGAGCGCAAGGACGCTGCCGAAAAGCACGTGCAGCAGGTCGACGCTGCTGCCGCGCAGCGAGATGATGAGGACACCGGCCGA
>NZ_JAEUOL010000167.1 GCF_016789985.1 Accumulibacter sp. | reverse complement strand
GAATCACGGACAGCGCGGCGCTGACCAGGTAGCCGCCGGCCAGCAGCAGATGTTGCAGGCCCTGGTGCGGAGTAAGCACCGGAAAGGCTGACGGATAGAGCAGCGTCGAAGAGAGCAGTAGTGTGGCGACCGTCAGGCGATAGAGATTGAAATAACGCAGCGACTTCCAGTGCGTCTCGGAAAAGCGTTCCCGGCCGCTACCTGCGGTGTTCAACATCGCCATTCAGACGTCGTCGGGGCACGACTCGCGTAGATGCGCGGTACTGCAATAATAACGACCATTCGCCAGAATGCTTTCGCTGATCGGCTGATTGACGCCACAGCGGGCACACTGGACCATGCGCTCGGCCTCGCGCCCCCGGCGCGGGGGCGTCGTGTGGTCCGCCTGTCGCAACTTGCGCCAGATCCACCAGGCGCACAGCCCCAGCGCGATCAGCAAAAGGTATTTCGTCATCTCCGGGAAAGCCCTGCAGAACGGCCAAGCATAGCAGAAGACCGGGAGCACGTCCGGCGCAGGGACACGCCAGACAACCGAAGGAGGGGCGGCACCCGGAGCGCTCGGCTCCCAAACATAAGGCAAGTCTGACAGGCAACGGTTGGTCGGGGCGAGAGGATTCGAACCTCCGACTCCTGCGTCCCGAACGCAGTACTCTACCAGGCTGAGCTACGCCCCGACCGATGCGACGACAGCGCTAATGACTTCTAGCAACCGCGAAGAGGCACAATTCTAACAAGGAATCCTTGTATTGAGAAGCGGGAAGGAGTACCAACGACCGCGCGGCAAGCTCGGCCTCGGCAGACGCCTGTTGCCTGGCATACTCCAGAGCGCCGGTTGCACGAATTGCCGCCAGGACCTCGGGCAAATCGTCACGACCACCGTTCTCGATGACGCGCCGCACGCTGGCGACCTGATCAGGATTCCCGTTACGCAGAACGAAGATCAGCGGCAGGGTTGGCTTGCCCTCTGCCAGATCGTCGCCCAGATGCTTTCCGGTCTCCAGTTCGGCGCCCGAGTAATCGAGGACATCGTCGATCAACTGAAAGGCGGTCCCCAGGTGACCTCCGTACACCGCCATCGCCTGCTCGATCGCCGGTCTCGCGCCACCGATGATTGCTCCCAGTTGTGCCGCTGCCTCGAACAACTTGGCGGTCTTGTAGCGAATCACCTGCAGATAGTCCGCTTCGTTAACGTCCGCATCGTGGCAATTCATCAACTGCAGCACTTCACCCTCGGCGATGACGTTGGTGGCATTCGACAGCACCTGCATGACACGCATGTCGTTCACCGCCACCATCATCTGGAATGCGCGCGAGTACAGAAAGTCGCCCACCAGGACGCTCGCCGAATTGCCGAATATCGCGTTGGCCGTCTCGCGGCCACGCCGCAAATCCGAAGCATCAACCACATCATCGTGCAGCAAGGTAGCCGTGTGGATAAACTCGATCACCGCTGCAAGTTCGTGATGATGCGTGCCACGATAGCCCAGGGCGCCCGCCGCGAGCAGGACGAGAGCCGGCCGCAGTCGCTTGCCTCCACTGTGCACGATGTACTCCGCCACCTGCCGCACCAGAGCGACGTCGGAATGCAGGCGCTGATGGATGACCGCGTCCACAGCCCTCATATCCGGCCCGATCAGGTTGTAGAGTTGCTCCATTCTCACGACACGGCACCCTGGCACAAAAACTTGTGGATCTTAGGCGCCGCCCTCTCCTGCGTCAAGCCGGACGCTCCCGAAGCAATCGGAAAGGCTTTGACGAGCAGCGAAAAATAAGTAGAATACGCGGTTCTTCGCTTCATTTTGTTCAGTTTCCATCTAGCTATTTGGAGTCCAACATGTACGCGGTCATAAAAACCGGTGGCAAGCAGTATCGCGTTGTCAGCGGCGAAAAATTGAAAATAGAACAGATACCGGCAGAAGTTGGCGCAGAAATCAGCCTCGACCAGATCCTCATGCTTGGCGAAGGCGAAGCCGTACAGATTGGCACGCCGCTCGTCACCGGTGCCACGGTCAGGGCAACTGTGCTGTCGCAAGGCCGTCACGACAAGATTCGCATCTTCAAGATGCGTCGGCGCAAGCACTCGCAGAAGCATCAGGGTCATCGCCAGAATTACACCGAGATCCGCGTTGACACCATCTCTGGTGGCGCCACACCTGATCCCGCAGCCTGAATAGAGAAAGGAGTCTGACTCATGGCACACAAGAAAGCCGGCGGCAGCGTACGCACCGGCCGCGATTCGGAAGCAAAGCGTCTGGGCGTCAAGCGCTATGGCGGTCAACTCGTGCGTGCCGGCAACATCATTGTTCGCCAGCGCGGCACTGCCTACCATCCGGGCGAAAACATGGGCATCGGCAAGGATCATACCCTGTTTGCACTGGTGGATGGCCACGTCCGGTTCGCGATCAAAGGGGCGCTCAATCGGCGCACGGTAAGCATCGTCCCGCTTGCCGCTTGATCGGCGAACCGTTGGCTGGTGCAGGCCAGCCGACGCAGCCTGAAGCCCTATCCTTTCCGGTAGGGCTTTTTGTTTTCAATGCTGACCGCAGAGAGCGTGAGGTAGGGCCATGAAGTTCATCGACGAGGCGAAGATCGTGGTTGCCGCTGGCGACGGGGGCAACGGCATCGCCTCGTTCCGCCGCGAGAAGTATGAGCCGGAGGGCGGGCCTGACGGTGGTGACGGCGGTCACGGCGGCAACGTCCACTTTGTCGCCGACCGCAACGTCAACACACTGATCGAATACCGTTACGTCCACCGCTTTCGTGCCAGACGTGGCGAGAACGGCGGATCGAGCGACTGCTACGGCAAACGTGGACCGGACCTGACGCTGCGCGTACCGGTCGGTACGGTCATTGCCGATGTCAACACCAACCAGGTTCTTGCCGACCTCGATACCGACGGCAAGAAGGTTCTGCTGGCCAGGGGTGGCCGCGGCGGTCTGGGCAACATCCATTTCAAGTCGAGTGTCAATCGCACGCCGCGCCAATGCACGCGCGGCGAACCGGGGGAGCAGCGCGACTTGCGGCTTGAACTGCGACTGCTGGCCGATGTCGGCCTGCTGGGCCTGCCGAATGCCGGCAAGAGTACCTTCCTGCGCGCCGTGTCGGCGGCCCGTCCCAAGGTCGCCGATTACCCCTTTACCACCCTTGAACCCCACCTCGGGGTGGTGCGAGCGAGTCAGGACAGGAGTTTCGTCATCGCCGACATTCCGGGATTGATCGATGGCGCTGCCGATGGCGCCGGGCTCGGCATCCGCTTCCTCAAACACTTGACTCGCACGCGCCTGCTCCTGCACATCGTCGACCTGGTCCCGGCCGACCCAGCAGCAGATCCCGTCCGCGACGCGCTGACCGTGGTTCGTGAACTGGAAAAATATGATCCGGAACTCGCACGACGGCCACGCTGGCTGGTCCTCAACAAACTCGACCTGATCCCGGAGGACGAGCGCCAACAACGGGTGGCCGACTTCCTGCGGGCCTGCCCGGTGTGCACCGGCCCGACCTTCCGCATCAGTGCGCTGAGCGGTGACGGCTGTCGTGAGCTGACGCTGCAATTGCAGGAGGCGCTGGACCGCCTGCCCTCTCTCGAGCCAGTCTCCGGGGGAACCGAAGAATCCTTCCCCGACCATCTGTTCGACGAAGAAGAACCCTCCTGCCCATGACTGCCCCACGCACCGCCGCCGCCCGCCGACTGGTCGTCAAGGTAGGCTCCGCGCTGGTCACCAACAACGGTGAGGGCCTCGACCTCGCGGCCATCAATGACTGGGCCAGACAGATCGCCGAGTTGCGTCAGGTCGGCAAACAGGTCATTCTCGTCTCGTCCGGGGCCATTGCCTGCGGTCTGCAGCGCCTCGGCTGGCGCAAGCGCCCGCATGCCGTGCACGAACTGCAGGCGGCGGCGGCCGTCGGCCAAATGGGTCTGGCGCAGGTTTACGAAAGCGCCTTTGCCCGCTATGACCTGCACACCGCGCAGATCCTGCTGACCCACGACGACCTCGCCGACCGCAAGCGCTATCTCAATGCCCGCTCGGCACTGAGCACCCTGCTGCAGCTCGGGGTGGTGCCGATCATCAATGAAAACGATACCGTCGTCACCGACGAGATCAAGTTTGGCGACAATGACACGCTCGCAGCCCTGGTGGCCAACCTGGTCGAAGCCGACTGCCTGATCATTCTCACCGATCAACAGGGCCTGTTCACCGCCGACCCCCGCCGCGACCCGACCGCCACACTGATCCCGGAAGCGCGTGCCGGGCTCGCTGCGCTGGAAACGATGGCCGGCGGTGTCGGCACACAATTCGGCAAGGGTGGCATGATCACCAAGGTGATCGCTGCCAAGCGTGCGGCGCGCAGTGGTGCCCACACAGTGATTGCCAGCGGGCGAAGAGCGGACGTGCTGCTCCGCCTGGCACGAGGCGAACCGCTCGGTACGCTGCTGGTTTCGGAAACCCAGCCGCTCACCGCACGCAAACAATGGCTCGCCGACCACCTGCAACTCAATGGTCGACTGCTGCTCGACAGCGGCGCCATCCGGGCGCTGCAGAAAGGCAAGAGCCTGCTGCCGATCGGAGTGCTCGCCGTCCAGGGCGATTTCGAACGCGGCGCCGCCGTGGCCTGTGTCTCCAGCGCCGGGGAGGAAATAGCGCGTGGCCTGGTCAACTACGGCAGCAACGATGCCAAGAGGATCGCCCGTCACGCCAGCCAGGACATTGAAGACATTCTCGGCTACATCGACGAGCCCGAGATCATTCATCGCGACAACCTGATGCTGGCCTAGACCGCATCCTGCCCGGCAGTATGGAGCAGAGTACCGGCATCACCCGGCCCCTTTCGCCGCCACAGATGGATACCAACCCGCAATTCCCGATCACGGGCAGATCCTGTCACAGCTCTTCGTCTGATGCGCCATGCGACCGGGCCGTCCAATCGCCAGCAAACGGCAGCGCGGGTCAGAGCCGCGGCCGCCGATGAACACAAGAGACCTGTTCCCGCATGATGCAGCCCGGCAGGAACTGCACCGCAGCCACCTGGCCAACTTCGACCACCTGTGGTCCTTGAGCAGTGACTGGCATGAAGTCCCCAACCAGCGGCGCGGCGGCTGGAGCGGCGTCAGCCGGCATGTGCTGGCAGATGGCATGGCGATCTTCGTCAAACGCCAGGAAAACTACCTGTGCCGGACACTGCGTCACCCCCTCCGCGGCACCCCCACGTTTCATCGCGAATACCAGAACATCCTTCGCCTCAACCGACATGCGATCGGTACCCTGGAAGCGCTTTATTACGGCGACCGGGTGGTGGCCGGCGAGTGGCGCGCGATCCTCGTAACCCGCGCCCTCGATCAGTTCATCAGCCTCGACGAGTGGAACCTTGCCCATCAGCCCGACGTGCCGGGCGAGCGGCAATCCTTGATTGCGGCGATCGCCGATGCCTGCGCCCGCCTCCATCATCATCACCTGCAGCATGGCTGCCTTTATGGCAACCACGTCTTTGTCAGGCGCTTTCCGGAGTCCCCAGGCGGGTATCAGGAAAGCGATGTCCGCTTCATCGATCTCGAAAAACTACGCCGGGGCATCAGCCGGCGGCACGCCGGCGCACACGATCTGGACCAGTTGCAAAGGCACACCAGGGGCTGGACGGAAGACGACTGGCGAGCTTTCCGTCCGGCCTACCGGCAGCGGCTGGCCGAACTGCGTGCCGCTCGCAGCGCCCGCCGGATCAGTCAGCAACAGTCGTGACGGGTACCGGACAGCTCGCCCGGGGGCGGCCGGCTCAGGCCCGGCACGGCGGAACCCAACGGCCCAGCAGAACGGCTGCCGCGCACGCACAGCCGGCAGAAAAGCCGAAGGCCACGGCCGGGCTGACCGATTGCCATAGCCAGCCGAAGATGAGCGATGCGGGAAGGAGCATGAGTCCGGCGGTCAGGTTGAACCAGCCGTAAGCGGTTCCCAACTGCTGCGGGTCCACCAGGTCGGCCACCAGCGCCTTTTCGGCCCCCTCGGTGGCCGCGATGGACAGACCGTAGACTGCGAAGAGGGGCCACAGCAGCCATGTTTGACCGTCATGGAGGCCGAGTAGCAGATAAAACAGGCCATAGACGATCCAGCCGCCGATGATCAGACGCCGACGCCCCAGGCGGTCGGAGAGCGCCGAGAGCGGGGTGGACAAGAGCGCTGCGCTCAGCGACACCAGAGCCCAGAGCAGCGGCACCTGATACTCTGCCAGACCCAGTTCGCGTGCCCGCAGCAGCAGGAACATGTTGGATGAATTGCCCAGCGTGAACAGCAGCAGCACTCCCAGGTAGCGTTTGAAGGACAACGGCAGGCCCTGCAGGGTCCAGCTGAAAGGAACGGGCGGCGGCAAGCCATCCCGCTGCGGCTCCTTGACGACAAGCACCAGACCGACGGCCAGGAGGCCAGCCAGCGAAGCCGTGAGGAAGATGCTCGACAACGGCACTTGCGCGGCCATCAGCCAGGCCGCCAGCAAGGGGCCGACCACTGCTCCACAGTTGTCGAGCGCGCGATGCAGGCCGAAAGCGAGTCCGCGATTGCCGGGATCCACCGTCAGGGCCAACAGGGCATCGCGCGGCGACGAACGCAGGCCCTTGCCCACCCGGTCGGAGAAACGCAACAAGAGGAGCAGCGGCCAGGAAGTGACGAACGCAAGCAGCGCACGTGCAACCGCCGCCACCAGGTAACCGCTGACCAGCCATGGCTTGGTCGACCGCCGGCGATCTGCCAGCACCCCGGAAAGGAGTTTGAGCAGGCTCCCGGTCGCTTCGGCGACTCCCTCGATGATGCCCAGCACCTGCGGACCAGCCATCAACACCGATGCCAGATAGATCGGCAGCAAGGGGTAGATCAACTCGCTGCTGGCATCGTTGAAGAAACTCACCAGGCCGAGCAGCCAGACCGTTCTCGGCAATTGAATCAGACGCCTGAGCACCCTCTCCCCTCCCCCGGCGCCCCTGATGCGCGGCTAATCGTCAATCGTCAGGCCTGGCGGGTCCTTGGCGTCCGGATTGATGACGCCGAAGCCGGCTGGAATGCGCGAGTAGAACACCCGGATTCCCGCCTGGCGGATCAGGTCGAGCAAACGGCACTCTTCGTCCTCGGTAACCACGAACTCGACCTCGATGCTGCCGCTACCGGCCAGTTCGAAGAAGTGATTCTCATGCACTGCATGGCGGCGGCCGAAGCCGCCAATCGTACGAAATGCCGAGCCACCGCGAATTCCCAGCCGGTTACCCTGTTCGAGCAGCCATTCCCAGAGCAGAACCCCCCCGCAGTGTTCGCCTTCATTGACGTAGAGCCTCAGCAACGAACCTTTCATGACGGTCTCCACAACTTGCCGCGCCCGGGGTCCGGGCATCGCCTGCCGGTACCGCCCGACCGGCGCATCAATTGCTGCCTTTCACCCACAACACGGTAACGGAGCCGGCAAAGGTCATCACCACCGATCCCGCCACATGCGTCGCCACGATACCGAGCGACCAGAGCATGCGCCCCTGCTGCAACAGTGTGACGAGCTCGGCCGAAAACGTCGAGAAGGTGGTCAAGCCACCACAGAAGCCGGTAATCACCAGCAGGCGCCATTCCGGCGAGAGCGCCGGGGTCGTGGCGAAGAATGCCAGCGCGAGCCCGATCACGTAGGCACCGATCAGATTGGCCAGCAGCGTACCGGGCGGAATGGTCGGAAAGATCGCATTGAGCCTGATCCCGAGTTGCCAGCGCAAGAGGGCGCCGAGCGCAGCACCAACCGAGATGGCAACAATTGATTTCCACATGCAACCGCCCCGAAAACATGCCGCGTGTGCGCACCGGCCATTCGGCAACCCGCAGGTCGCCGGTCGCATTCCGGCGCCGGGCAGTGATCGGCTACCGGAAGCAGGCTGCCGCAGGAGGCATGGTCACCCCTCGCCAGACAATATAGCACCGATGCGCTTCCCTTGAACAGTCGGCGGTCGCGTGCGAGGAGGACGCACCACCCCGCTGAACCCCGCAACGGCCGCACAATTGCAGTTGGCCGGCCACGACATGACGGCCGAGTGTGCACTAGTTCCTTCAGTCGCCGACGGATGCGGGGCGATACTTTGCCCAGAGGTCACGATTGCGTCATTGCCTCCGACCTTGGCCTTGGCGTGAGCAGCGGGCGCCACGGCGACTGACAAGCCGCTGGTTGATGTGGTCCGTCTGTCCGGCTCGCGAGCCGGTTGTACAGGGAGTTCGAGATGAAAGTGATGATGGTGGTGGAAGGTAGCGAGTGCGCATTGCGCATCGAACCGGAGGATGAGGAAGGCCAGGCACTGCTGGCCGCCTTTGGGGTCCGTGGAACGTTCCAGACGAAACTCGCAGGCCATACCCCTGCCGACCGGCTGTCGGCAGAGCGGATCTGCGCGAGCTACGAAGGAGCACCGGTCGAACTCGACTGAGCAAAGCCCAGGCAGGCCAGGTCTTGCCGCCTGCCGGGAGCGGCGCATGCGGGCAGACCCACCCGGGGTGAGCTGCGGCGAGCTGTTTGCCGGCCGTCCGACCGCCGGCACGGGAACGACCACCGGAGCAGCGTGTTACAGTGTCACACTCCGCCGCCAGCGCGTACCCCTCCCCATGATGCCAAGAGCAAGCACGCCAACGGTTTCATCCCTGCGTATCTATCTGCGACTGCTCGGCTATCTGCGTCCCCTGCTCGGCCTGTTCGCAGTCAGCATCGTCGGCTATCTGATGTTCGCCTCGTCGCAGCCGATGCTGGCCGGGATTCTCAAGTACTTCGTCGATGGCCTCAATGCCGGAAAGGGTGCGACGCAACATGCGGTTCCCCTGCTTGGCGACCTTGAACTGATCTACGCCGTACCCTTGCTGCTGCTGCTCGCCGTCACCTGGCAGGGACTCGGATCCTTTCTCGGCAACTACTATCTTTCCAGGGTATCGCTGGGGCTGGTCGACGACCTGCGTCGCGCCCTGTTCGACAGCCTGCTCCGCCTGCCGAATACGTACTTCGACCAGCACAATTCGGGGCACCTGATCTCGCGTATCACCTACGACGTGACCATGGTGACCGGGGCCGCCACCGACGCGATCAAGGTTGTCATTCGGGAAGGGATGACGATCATTTTCCTGTTCGGCTACCTGCTCTGGATGAACTGGAAGCTCACCCTGCTGATGCTGGCCATCCTGCCGATCATCGGCCTCATGGTGCGCAGCGCCAGCCGGAAGTTTCGCAAACAGAGCAGGAAGATTCAGGTGGCGATGGGCGACCTGACGCATGTGGCATCGGAAACCATCCAGGGCTACCGGGTGGTACGCAGTTTCGGTGGCGAGGACTACGAATCGGAACGCTTCCGGGCAGCCAGCGCCAACAACATGGCCAGACAGTTGCGCATGGTCAGGACGGCGTCCAGCTACGGCCCGGCCTTGCAGTTCGTCACCTTCAGCACGATGGCCGCCCTGCTGGTTCTCGTTCTCCTGCTGCGCGGTGATGCCACGGCCGGCGACCTGGTCGCCTACATCACGGCTGCCGGCCTGCTGCCGAAACCGATTCGCCAGCTCTCCGAGGTCAGCTCGACCATCCAGAAGGGGCTGGCCGGCGCCGAGAGCATTTTTGCCCAGCTCGATGAAATCCCGGAGCCCGATCACGGCACGGTCGAACGTGACCGCGTCAGCGGCCGACTGGAGATCAGGGATCTCTCCTTCACCTACCCCGGCGGCAACCAACCCGTGCTGCAGGCGATCAGCTTCGCGATCGAACCCGGGCAGATGGTCGCGCTGGTCGGTCGCTCGGGCAGCGGCAAGTCGACACTGGCCAACCTCATCCCGCGCTTCTACCACCACGGATCGGGACAGATCCTGATCGACGGGGTAGACGTCGAGAATTACACGCTGCGCAATCTGCGCCGGCACATCGCTCTGGTGACGCAGCAGGTCGTTCTGTTCAATGACACGGTGCGCAGCAACATCGCCTATGGCGACCTCTCCGAGGCGCCGCACAGCGCCATTGAAGCGGCCGCCGAGGCGGCCTACGCACGCGAGTTCATCGACCG
This sequence comes from Accumulibacter sp., assembly GCF_016789985.1. GTDB lineage: Bacteria > Pseudomonadota > Gammaproteobacteria > Burkholderiales > Rhodocyclaceae > Accumulibacter. The sequence continues at coordinate 16,384 of NZ_JAEUOL010000167.1, read as the reverse complement.
CCTGCCGGAGGGCTTCGCCACCCTGGTCGGCGAGAACGGAGTGATGCTCTCGGGCGGGCAACGTCAGCGGCTGGCGATTGCCCGGGCGCTGCTCAAGAATGCGCCGATCCTGATTCTCGACGAGGCGACCTCGGCCCTCGACACGGAGTCGGAACGCCACATCCAGACCGCGCTCGACCGGGTGATGGCGGGGCGCACGACCCTGGTCATCGCCCACCGCCTGTCGACCGTCGAACGCGCCGACCTGATCCTGGTCATGGATCAGGGACGCATCGTCGAACGCGGCGGTCATGCCGAGTTGCTCGCCGCCAACGGCCATTACACCCGCCTGCACGCGATGCAGTTCACCGAGGCAGCGGAGGCGGCACCGGCGGACACGGCAGACTGACCAACCGCCACCCGGGAGCTGATGGCCGATTGCCCTCAGGCAGGCGGCAGCCGCTCGTCGAGCCAGCGATATAGCACGCAGCCAGGCGGCCAGTTGCGCAGCAGGCGCGCCCGGTCGCGACGCCAGGCGCGCGCATGGACGGCCGCCGAGCGATGCTGGCGCATTGCGTCGAGATCGATCACCACCACCCGCCCGGCGTGCCAGAGAAGATTGGTCGCCTTGAGATCGCCGTGGCTGATGCGCTGCCGGTGCATCGTTTCGAACAGGGCCAGGATGGCGCGTGCCTCGGCAGCGGGCGGCTCGCGGTCGGCGGCGAGATGATCGAGCAGATTCGGTCCCGGACAGAATTCGCTGACCAACCAGGCGCGCCGGCGCAGCGGCCCCAGTCGTTCCTCGATCAAGGCGAGCGGCAGCGGCGTCGCAATACCGACAAACTGCAGGCGGTGCGCCTCGCGCCAGGAGTGCCAGGCCCGGCTCGGACGCCAGGCGCGGCTCAGCGCGTGGCTCAAGCTCTTGAGATTGTAACGCTTGACCAGCAGATCGTCGGCACCGGCGGTCACGCGCGCCACGGTGCACGTGCCGCCATCCTTGAAAACCGTGCTGCGGCTGATGGCACCATCCGGATCGGCGAGCAGCGCCGCCAGTCGGCCGGCCTGCTGCCGGAGCACGGAGCTGAAGTGACTGGCGTCATGCTCGACCGCGAAGAGACTGCACTCGCGAACGGTCTTGGCCAGATAGTCGTTCAGTCGCCAGTTCCTCACCCGCTCGATCTGCTGCGTCAACTTCTGCACGTCGGGCAGTGCCCCGGCAGCATAGGCCGGCAACAAGGTCCCGAGAAACCTGTCCCACTCCGCCGGCAACTGCGCCAGCAACACCGCCAGGTTGGCACAGGCGTGCGACGCAGCGAGCGGCCGTCCCCGGCTGATCACCCGCACCGCGTCGCCGTCGACGATCAACAGGCTGCCCGCATGACGCAGAAAATTGCCCAGATGGAGATCGTCGTGCACCAGACCGGCAGCGTGCAGCCGCCCGACCAGGCCGAGCGCCGGGGCGAGCGCCGCCACCGCCTCGGCATCGCCCGGCGGCCGCTCGCGCAAGCGCTGCCAGGCCTCGGCCAGACTTTCCGCAGGATCGAGAAACTCGCTCAGCAAAGCATGGCCGCCGTCGGCCAGCGGCGTGGCACCGAACAGCACCGGTGTCGGCACGCCGGCCAGGCGAAGCGCCTCGAGACCGGCACGCTCACGCTGCCAGTGGCGTTCGCTGCGCCGTCCGATGAACAGCTTTGCCAGCACCCGCCGGCCCGCCACTTCGGCTTCGCCGACCAGGCGCTTGGCGGGCAGCACGCGCAACAGGCGGCGCATGATCAGCGGGCGCCCGTCGGCCAGCGCCAGCCGGAAAGGCACGGCCGGTTCGCGGCCCGCCAGCCGGAGTTGACTGGTGACTGTCCAGGGCACTGTGGTCATGGTCGTTCACCCGTTCGCCGGTCTATTCCCGACCCGCGAAGAACTGGAGGATGCGCGCGATGCGCTTGCGGTCACCTTCGTCAAGCCGGGAATGCTGCATGTAGTCGAGGAAGAAACGCAGGCGCTGGCAGCGCGACAGGCACTGCTTCGCCAGCTTGTCGAGACAGGCGAGGTCCTTGATGATCCGGTAGTCGAGCAGCGCACCGCGGTAAAAGCTGCCGCTCGGGCAGTCGATCAGGTAGACCGTCGGTGAAGGTGCGCCATCGACCAGCAGGTTGCGCCACTTCAGATCGTTATGGGCGAATCCGGCCTGGTGCAGGGTCCGCGCAATGTCGGCGACCTGCCGCGCGACCGACGCCACCCAGCGCCGATCCTGCAGGCGTGCATCGTTGGTTTCCGCCATCCGGGCCAGGTCCATCGTATCGCGAATCTCCTCGGTCACCAGAGCGCCACGTGCAAAGCTCCCGCAGCGACGCTCCAGGCCATAGGCCACGAGCGTGGCGGTCGGAATTCCCCAGCTCCGAAAAGCCAGCAGGTTCTGCCATTCGGCGCGCACCCGCGGTCGCCCGAACCAGCGACGCAAGCCAAACCAGCGGCGCACGATGCTCTTGCCCTGGGCGCTGCGGCTGTACCGCTTGATGTAGTAGCGACGCTCGCCAAGGCTGACGCGCAGCACCCTGCTGAGCGGATCGGAAGTGATCAGTTCGCCGTCGAGCAGAAAGACGCGATCGATGTCGCCAAACAGGGCCGCCACCGGGCTGGCCGAAAACTGCGGGTTGACGTACCAGTACTTCACGTCATCTCACCCCGGGCAAGCTTGCGTACATAACGTGCCTGCAGACGCTGCGCCTCACTGCTCAGTTCCGCCAGCAGGCGCGCCTCCTGGCACAGCACCAGCCGCAGCGGGCGGCAAAAATAGGCCTTCAGGAAGCGCAGCAAGTCGCGCTGCGTCAGGCCGATGTCGAGCGCCGAAAAATGAAGTGCGGCGAGATCCTTGTCACGCCAGCGGCGTGGTGTGTTCGCCCTGACCTGTGCCCGGTGCAGGTCGATCAGCGAAAGCCGGAGCCGTTCGGCCGTCGGCGGTGGGTCGAGGTGGAGCAGGAAATGACAGAGATAGAAGTCACGATGGTTGACCCCGCCCGTGTGCATGAGCCTCGCCATCTCGGCGACGCGATCGAGCAAGGCGCGCTTCAGCCCGACAGCGGGCGGACTGGCCGGCCAGGCAGCGCAGAAATCCTCCAGGCTGACCGTCGGCGCCAGTTCTTCGGTGACGATGAACGAGAGCTGGCGCGCCGGATTTTCGCCGCGCCGGCCGAAAGCAACCGGCCGCATGGTATCGACGCCAAGTTCGCGCAAGCGCCGGATCGCTCGCCACTCGTTCTCGGCGCCGAGGACCGGCAGGCGCAGGCGAAGCAGGTTCTTGACGATCTCCGCCCAGCCAACCCCGCGGTGAATCTTGACGAAATAGCCACGTCCCGCGATTTCCGTGCGCAGGGTGCGGCGTGCCTCGAGTTCGCGAAACACTTCGCCAGCCAGCGTCTCGACCGCAGCAAAGGGATCGCCTGCCGACCACAGCGAGCGAAACGGCTCGTCGAGACAAAGGACGTGCGACTTCATCGCAAGATCACGTCGGCCGCCTGTTCGGCATTGCCATAGATGTCGGCGTGCTCGGCATAGGCCAGACCGTTGGCCTGCCAGCGCCGGCGTGCCGCCTCATCGTTCAGCATGTACCGCAATGCCCGGTCGAGAGCGGCCTGTTCGAACGGCTCGGGGAGTACCACCCCGGCATCGGCCTCGGCGATGTAATGCGCATAACCGCAGGCACTGGTGGTGAGCACCGGCAGGCCCGCCACCACCGCCTCGAGCAGCACCATGCCGGCCGTTTCATTGTAGGCAGGATGGATCAGCAGGTCGGCGCCGAGAAGAAAGCGCGGGATGTCCGCCCGACCGGGCAGAATGCTGACACGTTCGGCCAGGCCGAGCAGGCGCGCCTGACCCTGAAAGAAACGCGGATCATCGTCGCCGATGGCCATCAGCCGGCAGCGGCTGCCGAGCGCCGGCGGCAAGGAAGCCAGCGCTTTCAGGCTGCGATCCAGTCCCTTGGTCCTGAAGCCCGAGCCGACCTGCAACAGCAGGTAGCCGCCGTGCAGCCCGAACTCGCTGCGCAGCGCCGCGCGAATCTCCGGCGCCTCGGGGGGCGCCCGACGGTCGCGCGCAATACCGGGCGGCAGCAGGTGGAAGCGTTCATCCGCAGTGCCGTAGTACTTCTGGAACAGCCGCTGTTGCAGCGGCGCGAGCGTCAGGATCGCGGTCTGGCTGTGCGCTCCGAAGACCGCCCGCTCGTAGGCGGCGAAATGGCGGTAGCGCCCTGTCCAGCGGTAGAGCGGGCCGCGCAAGGTGCGCGCCTTGTCCTCGAAACAGGGATCGGCAGCGAAATAGACATCGAGACCCGGCATCTTGTTGAAGCCGACCACCCGGTCGGCCGGATGAGCCGCCAGATGCCTCGACACCCAGGTGGTGAAACGGACATAACGCCGCTGATTGGTCAGCCCGCGCGCCGGAACCAGCCGCAGGTCGAAACCGGCAGGGAGCTCGCCACGCCATTCGAGCGTGTAGACGCGGATCGCATGACCGCGCTCCTGGCAAGCCAGCGCAATACGCAGGAAATCGCGCTGCAGGCCGCCGAACGGGAAGTACTTGTAGAGACAAAAGGCGATCTGCATCAGTCACTCCCCGTCCCGCCGAGCAGCCGGTCACCGGACGCAGCCATCACACCGGCGGTCCGTCGGTGGCAGGCGGCGGAGACTCGCTGTTCCTTCGCCCCTTGTAGCGGTTGTAACCCCACAGGTACTGACCCGGACATTGACGAATCAGGTGTTCGATCTCGTGGTTGATCTGTTGCGCCCGCTCCTCGATACTGCCGCGGATCGGCTGGGTCGGTTGCTGCAGGTGGAAATGGTAACCGGCACCCGCCGGCAGGCGTTCCGCCCAGACCATGATCACCGTGGCGCCGTCCGCGAGACGCGCGGCGAGCGTCATGGTGTATGCCGGTTTGCCGAAGAAGTCGAGCCAGCGCCCTTCCCCCGCCTTGGGCGCCTGATCCGGCAACATGCCGACCGCTTCACCGCGGCGCAGCGCCTTGATCAGGCTGCGCACGCCCGCCAGATCGGCCGCCGCCAGATGCAGTTGCGCGCGCGCCCGCCCCGTTTCGATCATCGCCTGCAGCCACACCCGCTTGGGCGGCCGGTAAAGCACGGTGATCGGTGCCCGGGTGGAAAGATACTGCGCCGTGATCTCGAAACAACCGAGATGCGGCGTCAGATAGAGAATCCCCTTGCCGCTGCGCATGGCCGCCTCGGCCAGTTCCCAACCCGAGACCGCGACCACCCGCGCCGCCGCCTCGTCGAGCGGTCGCAGCCAGATGCGCGCCAGTTCGAGGGCGCCCTTGCCGGCCTCCCGGATGGCCATCGGCTGCACCCGTCCGGCCTCGGCGTCACCCAGGGCGAGCCGCATGTTCTCGCGCATGTGCCGGCGGTAGGTCGGCGAAAACAACCAGGTGAGCCAGCCAAGCAGCGCACCCAGCGCATGCAGCCACGACAGCGGCAAGTGGCTGAAAAAGCGAAACAAGCTAAGCACTCGGGAGTCCGTTCGCGGTTGCTGTGAGATATTTGGCAGGTGGTCGCGCAATGAGCTTTGACGGGCGTGCCAGAGAAAAACTATAATTATCCATCCGCCGAGTTAATCAGGACAACTTGCAGGGCGGAGGGCGCCGCAGAAGCGGCCACCAAATACTGCTAAAGCGTCGTCTGCTCGAACCCCGGAGCCGGCCACGCGGCCGTTTCGGGGTTTTTCTTTTTTGGAGCAGAAGTCGCGTGAGCAAAGAATATCTCTTCACCTCGGAATCGGTGTCCGAAGGCCATCCCGACAAGGTCGCCGACCAGATTTCAGACGCCATCCTTGATGCCATCCTGAGCGATGACCCGCCGGCGCGGGTGGCCTGCGAAACCCTGGTCTCCACCGGGCTGGTCGTCATCTCGGGCGAAATCACCACCAAAGCACACATCAATTATCGCGAGATCGCTCAGGAGGCAGTGCGGCGCATCGGTTACGACAACTCCGAAATCGGCTTCGACTACAAGAGTTGCGCCATTCTGACCGCCATCAACCGCCAGTCGCCGGATATCGCACAAGGCGTCAACGAGGGGCAGGGCATCGACCTCGACCAGGGTGCCGGTGACCAGGGTCTGATGTTCGGCTACGCCTGCAACGAGACCGCCTCGCTGATGCCGCTGCCGATCCACTACGCCCACCGCATCATGCAGCGTCAGGCCGAGGTGCGACGCGACGGTCGCCTGCCGTGGCTGCGCCCGGACGCCAAGAGCCAGCTCAGCGTGCGCTACATCGACGGACGACCGGTGTCGATCGACACCGTCGTCGTGTCGACGCAGCACGACCCCGACGTGTCGCACGCCCAGATCTCGGAAGCCATCATCGAGGAAGTGATCAAGCCGGTGGTGCCCGGTGAACTGTTGACCGGCAACACCCGCTATCTGGTCAACCCGACCGGCCGCTTCGTCGTCGGCGGTCCGCACGGTGACTGTGGCCTGACCGGCCGCAAGATCATCGTCGACACCTATGGCGGTGCCGCGCGGCACGGCGGCGGCGCCTTCTCGGGCAAGGACCCGTCGAAGGTCGACCGTTCGGCCGCCTATGCCGCACGCTACGTCGCCAAGAATGTCGTCGCAGCCGGCCTGGCCGAGCGCTGCGAGGTGCAGGTGGCCTACGCGATCGGTGTCGCCCGGCCGGTCTCGCTGATGGTCAATACCTTCGGCACCGGCAGGGTGAGCGACGAACTGATCGTCGAGCTGATCGGCAAGCACTTCGATCTGCGTCCGAAAGGCATCATCCAGACGCTCAACCTGCTCCGCCCGATCTACCGCAAGACCGCCGCCTACGGCCACTTCGGACGGGATGAACCGGAGTTCACCTGGGAGGCAACCGACAAGGCCATCCTCCTGCGCGCTGAGGCCGGCCTCGCCTAAGCCACTTCGCCCAGCCCAACCCAAGGGGGGCCGTGCGGCCCCTTTTTTCTCCAGACGCTGCCAAACACCACCAACCATCCACATTCCGCGGTATAAACGGACGTACCCAGACCCTGCGCAACCAGCCAAGACCTGCCATGCTCAAGCGGATCAGCGTCCGACACCTCACCGTCGGCATGTACCTCAAGGAATTCTGCGGTTCCTGGATGGAGCATCCTTTTCTGCGCTCCTCCTTCGTCATCAGGGACGCGCAGGAAATTACCGCGATCCTGGCGAGCAGCATCAAGGAAGTCTGGATCGACACCGCCAAGGGACGGGATGTTCAGCCCGACGAACCGGCCACCTCGACAGCAGTAGCGGGGACCGAAGTCCACACCGAGCTGACCGGGGCGACCAGCGAGCAAAGCGACCTCGTCCCGGTCATCGCCGCTGCCGAATTCGCCCGTGCGGCCAGGATCGTCGCCCACTCGCGCCAGGCCGTCGCCTCGATGTTCGAGGAGGCACGCCTGGGCAAGGTGGTCGACACCGGCGGCGCGCAGCGCCTGGTGCAGGAGATCTCCGACTCGGTCAGCCGCAACGCCGGGGCGCTGATCAGCCTGGCGCGCCTGAAGACGGCCGACGATTACACCTACTTGCATTCGGTGGCGGTCTGCGCCCTGATGCTCGCCCTCGCCAGGCAACTGGCACTCGACGAACAACAGACCCGCCAGGCCGGCATTGCCGGGCTGTTGCACGATCTCGGCAAGGCAGCCATGCCGATCGAGGTGCTCAACAAGCCCGGCAAGCTGACCGATGCCGAGTTCGCGATCATCAGGTCGCACCCGGAGGCAGGTTACCGGATGCTGTGCGGGGCCGATGGCGTCGACCCGGTGACACTCGACGTCGTTCTCCACCACCACGAGAAGACCGACGGCTCAGGCTACCCGGCGCATCTGGAAGACGGACAGATCAGCCTGTTCGCCAGGATGGCGGCGGTCTGCGACGTCTATGACGCGATCACCTCCAACCGCCCCTACAAGGCCGGCTGGGACCCCGCCGAATCCCTGCGCAAGATGGCCGAATGGAGCACCGGACACTTCGACCCACGCGTCTTCCAGGCTTTCGTCAAGAGCATCGGCATCTATCCGATCGGTTCGCTGGTCCTGCTGAGCTGCGGTCGTCTCGGGGTGGTCATCGAGCAGGGAGCGGGATCGCTGCTCACTCCGCAGGTCAAGGTCTTCTTCTCGACCCGTTCCGGGGCACGTCTGCGCCCCGAGGTCATCAACCTCGGGCAACCCGCCTGTCCGTTCAGGATCGTCAGCCGCGAGGATCCGGCCAAGTGGAATTTCCCGGACCTCAACGAAATGTGGTGCGGCCGGCCGGGCTGAAGCCCAGGGCAGGCCTCCCCCAGCCTCATCTCGATTCGCCGACCCAGCCGGGGATGTGGCGCGACCTGCCCACTGCGATTCATGACAGTCGCCCGTGCCCCGCACGCGACCGCAAAGCGCTCAGCCCAGCAGGGCCAGGGCAGCACCTCACTTATGCTGACCGCGAGCGCCGACCAGGCGTGCCGTCGACGTCCCGGTCTCGTGCCCGAAGAGGCTCCAGCCCTGATACTGCGCGTGGGTGAAGAAGGCCAGTGCGAGCAGGCCGGCGAGCCAGTTGGTCTTGATCATCTCAGTCCTCGTCCGTCCGGCTGCCACCACTGCCCGGTTCGTCGCCGAGGTCGCTGTCGCGCCAGCGACGTGCTTCGAAGGCATCGCGCCGCCAGCGCGAGACGAGCGGGAAGATCGCCAGGAAGATCAGCAACAGCACATAGTTGGACCAGCCCGTCGGGTTGCGCACCACCTCGAGCGTGTCGACCACCGACTCGGCGTTGTCCTTGCCCAGCTCGTATTCGATCACCAGATGATAGGTCCCGGCGGGCACCGCCTGGAAAACCATCTCGTCGGCGGGCGACCCTTCGGACCAGCCCTCGCCATCCTCGACGCCCTTGTAGTGACTGATTTCCTGCAGACCGAGGTAGGCCTCACCGGTGTTCTTCTCGACCAGTGTGGTGTTGAGCGACAGCCAGTTGTTGAGCAGGTTGGTGTCATGGCGCACGAGCAGCGCCCGCGCGCGCTTCCTGAGCACGAAATCCTGGCTGATCAAGGTCGCCTCGTCGTTCTGTGGCGTCAGGACGAGGCGCTGTCTGAGTACCACCTGCGAGGCGAAGAGGAAGGCGAAGACGAGTTGCACGATGGTCGCTGCCAGAGCGAGCTGCCAGAACAGGCGACACGTCGCGCGGTGCGTCTCGGCCAGCGGGTTGGGTTGATTAGCGTAGACCCCGCGGCGCTTGGGCGGTGGCGTCCTGATGCCAAAGCCGGCGCACAACTCGACGGGGGACAGATATTCGCCTTGCGACCAGGTGGCCTCGCGGGCGTTCACCTCGCGCGACAGCAGTAGCGGCGGACAGACATAGTCCTCGAAGTCACAGCGTTCGCCCACCGCCACCCGCCAGTAGAATTCACCGACGACATAGATCACCTCGGCCTGACCACTGTTGAAGCGTTTGAATTCCTGCCCGTCGTGCCTGAACTTCGCTTGCCCGCGACCAACCGCTGGGGGGTTCGCCAGACTGCGCGCGAAGTTCCAGTGACCCTGGTCCTCGATCAGCCAGGCAAAGCCTTGCTGCGCGTCGAACAGCAGATATTCCGACCACGAGTAATCGCTGCCTGGCGAACCGCCGCTCCGGCGCAGGAAGCCGATCACCCGCCAGTCGCTGCCGAACAGCCTGCCCTGGCTGCCGAGCGGCAGCCAGGGCACTTCCCGCAAGGACTGTGCGGCGTGCGCGAGCAATCTGAAGTTCTCGTTCTCGACACCGATGATCGAACCGCAACTGTCGCAGGCAATGCTTTCGATGGCCGCCGAGTGAATGGCCAGCGGCGCCGCACAGTGCGGGCAATTGAAGGCGCGCGCGTCGACCTGCGACGCTCCCTCGGCAGCCGGCGGGCGTTCCGCCCGCAGATTGTCGAGCTGCAGATCGGCGAAGGCCACCGCCTGGCCGACGAAGACCAGGGGCGGTGTCTCGCTGTAGTCGATGGTCAGGCAGCGACCGTTGCCACGCAGATCAGCGGTTTGCACTGCGTAGCCGGCCGCCACCTTGAAGGGCAATTCTCCCTCGCCTGCGATGCAGCGCGCGGTCGCCAGATCGCTGACGATGAAACGACGCCCATCGAGGATGACCGGCATCTCGGGCGCCAGCGTCGCAAAGGCCGGCAGCGGATCGCTGACCGCCACCTGTGCGCTGACGATCAGTTCGCCAGCGGCTTCCGCCAGCCATGCACTCCGCCCGTCGTCGAACAGGATATGCCACTCATTCCAGAAACCTGCTTCATACTTGAGCTGAATGCGGCCGATGACGGCAAAGTGCCGGCGGCGAAAGCTGCCGCTGCTGCCGATCTGGAGCCGTGAGCTGTCTTCGAGCAGGTCGGCCATCCGCCCGAGGTTCTGCAGATCCTCGCCGCTGCGCAACAGCGTGCTGCGGCAGAAAGCGCAGACGACATAGATCGAGGTCGCCGCACGAAAGACGACCGGCGCTGCGCAGGACGGGCAACTGGCTCGCTTCACGGGCAGGGGTCCGGCGCCTTCGCCAAATCAGGCGAGCCGCAAGGGTCAGCCGAGACGGCTCAGCAAGTCGGCTTTCTTGGCGTCGAATTCGGCCTGCGACAGGATTCCCTTGCCGACCAGAGCGTGCAGCTTTTCCAGCGTCGCGACCACCTCGTCGGCACTGGCGGGTGGCACTGCGGCACTCGGCCGGGCGGTCGCCGGCGTGGCCTGCGCCAGTGCCGCGCTCATCGTCTGGCCGATGCCGAGGCCGGCCCCCAGACCGGCGCCCAGACCGGCAATCCCGCCCTCGTTCTGCGCCGCCAGCGGAATGCTGGTGGCCACCTGGTATTGCGTGTAGTGGCCCAGGTCACCGATCATGTTCATGCCGATGCGGGTGTCGAGGATCTTCTGCAGCTCCTCCGGCAGCGAGACGTTCTGCACGACGAAACTGTCGAGCGCCAACCCGTAACGCTCGAAAACTGTTGCCAGCCTGGCCTTGAGCGTGCGGCCGAGCTCGTCCTGGTTGGCTGCCATGTCGATGAAGGGCACCCCCGATTCACCGAACAGGTCGGTCATCGAAGCGATCACCAGATTGCGCAATTGCCCGTCGAGGTCGGCCACGGTGTACTGCTCGCGAGTCCCCGAAATCTCGCTGTGAAACTTGCGCGGATCGGTCAGCTTGTACGAGTAGATGCCGAAGGCGCGCAGCCGCACCATGCCGAAATCCTTGTCGCGAATGGTGACCGGATTCGGCGTTCCCCACTTGCAGTCGAGTTGCAGGCGGGTCGAGAAGAAGTAGACATCCGACTTGAAGGGAGACTCGAAAAGCTTGTCCCAGTTCTTCAGGTAGGTCAGCAGCGGCAGGGTGCGCGTCGTCAGCGTATACAGGCCGGGGCCGAAAACGTCGGCAACCTGCCCTTCGTTGACGAAAACGGCCATCTGCGATTCGCGGACCGTCAGTTGCGCGCCGTACTGAATCTCGAAATCCTGCATCGGATAGCGCTGGGCGAGCACGCCATCGCCCTCCTCGGTCCATTGAATGACATCGATGAACTGTTTTCTGATGAAATCCATGAGCGCCATGGCGATCTCCCGCAGCAGGTGGTGACAACCTGGCGCCCGGGCGGACGTCAGGGGGAAAGGAAATGGTCAGTAGGTCATGCAGGCGGCGTTGATCAGACCGACCGTGAGCGAGGCGATCGCCAGCAGGATGGCCGGGGCGATGCGCCCGGCCGGAATGTCCTCGTTCAGTTGCGGCAGCGTCAGGCGGATCGCCAGGTAGGCGAGAACCTGGATGACGCCGGCAATGGCGCCCCAGGCCACCAGATCGATCAGGGTATCGCTGTGCGCGATCACATTGGCAACCGGCAGGGCAAAGCCGAGCAGAGCGCCTGACAGGCTGACCGCGGCCGCACTGTTGCCGGCACGGATCAGCGCCACTTCGTGGTAGGGAGTGAGGTTGAGATAGACCAGCAGGAAAAGCGCCAGCAACCCCATCGCCACGGCAAAGTAGGCCAGAAAGGCGGGCAACATGGCCAACAGGTGGGTGGGCATCACGCTTCTCCTGTTTTCCGGCGCCCGAGAAGCGCCGGGATGTCTTTTCATCTGGTGACAGCGTAGCGTACCAGGCCGTTGAGGACCAGATTGTCCACCAGACGGAAAGGGATCTGCAAGTGCTCGACCAGGCGGGCGGCGGCACCACCGGTCAACAGACAGCGCGCGCCCGCGGCGTCGGCGATGCCGGCGAACATCCGCTCGATCGCCCCGAGTTGCGCCTGCAGGCAGCCGCTGACGATGGCATCCATGGTGTTGCGCGGTGCCGCACGAAAAACGCCGTTGGCGAGCGGCAACTGCGCCGTATTGCGCGCCAGTGCAGCGCGCATCAGCTCAAATCCGGGCAGGATGAGCCCCCCCTGGAACACCCCCTCCGCGTCGAGCAGATCGACCGTGGTCGCAGTGCCGGCGCAGACCACCAGGCAGGCGCTGTCGGATTCGGCGCGTGCACCGATCAGCGCCGCCCAGCGATCGGCGCCAAGCTGCGCCGGTGAGTCGTAGGCATTGCGCACACCGCAAGCGGCGGCACTGGCGTGCAGGAAGGAAACGGCGGTCCGGCGACCGGCAAGTACGGACGAAAGGCTCGCCGCGACGCTGGCTCCGGCAACATTGCAGACCACTGCGGACGCTGCGGCCGGCCATTCGTCGGCCGCCTCGGCGAGCCAGACGACGTCAGCGGTCGCCAGTACGCCGCTGTCCAGCCAGCGACTACCGTCATGGACGCCCCATTTGATCCGGCTGTTGCCGGCGTCGATCGCGATGATCATGCGACACGCAGCGACAGGTCGCCCGACAGACAACGTTCGATTCCGGCTGGCGTCTGCAGCAGTAGTGCCCCGTCATCATCCGCCCCGAGACAAAGCCCTTCGCCCTGGATTCTGCCGCCGTCCAGCAAGCGCACCGGCCGTTGTTGCCATGCATGATGCGCCTGCCAAGCGCTGCGCAGGCCGCTGAAACCGACCTGATCGAAACGATCGAGCACCACCGCCAGTTCGTTCAACACCGCGGCCAGCAAGCAATGCCGGTCGGGCAACGGCGACAGGGTCTGTGCCAGTGCCGCCGGGGGATGCAGGAATTCCTCTTCACCGGCGGGCGGCAACTGCAGGTTGAGACCGATGCCGATCACCGCCAGCATGCCGCCGGGTGACGACTCCAGTTCGATCAGGATGCCGCCCACCTTGCCGCCATCGAGCAGGATATCGTTTGGCCACTTGAGTCCGACGCCGCTGGCACCGGAGTGCTCGAGGGCACGTGCGACGGCCAGTCCGACCGCCAGCGACAGGCCCGAGAGGCGCGCCAGCGCCCCGCTGAAGCGCCAGAGCAGGGAAAAGGTCAGCCCGGCCGCCGGCGAGGACAGCCAGTGGCGGCCACGCCGGCCACGCCCGGCGGTTTGCCGGTCAGCCACCAACAGCGAACCGGACACGGCACCCTGTTGTGCCCGTTCGAGCAGCAGGGTGCTGGTCGAACTGCATTCGGCCAGCGCCTCGATCGTGAAGCGTTCGCTCAGCGGGCCGAGCAGCGCGGCGACGCGGGCCGGATCGATCAGACAGGGAAAGGAAGACTGGGCCATGGCTTGCGTCATCGGGAGCATGGCCACCATTATCGCCGATATCCCGCCGCTCAGGCTTCCCGCTCGTCGCCCCCGCCACCGTTGATGCCGAGCTCCTGAATCTTGCGCGTGATCGTGTTGCGCCCGATGCCGAGCGCCTGCGCCGCTTCGATCCGGCGGCCTCCCGTATACGTCAGGGCGCGGCTGATCAGCACGCGCTCGAAGGCATGCGTCAGTTTTTCATGCACCTGGCCGGGATCACCGAGCAAAAGTCGGTCCACCTCCTGCGCCAGGGCACTTTCCCAATCCTCATCAGGCACCGCGGGTCCCGCTTCGCGCAGCTCGGGCGGCAGGTCGGCCAGTTCGACCAGTTGGCCGGGAGCCATCACGGTCAACCAGTGGCAGAGATTTTCGAGCTGGCGGACGTTGCCCGAGAAATCGAGCGAGCAAAGGTGTTTCAATGCGGCGTCGGAGAAGCGCTTGCCTTCGACCCCGAGTTCCTTGGCACTCTTCTGCAGAAAGTGGCGTGCCAGGATCGGAATGTCCTCGCGACGTTCACGCAGACTGGGCAGGCGCACGCGAATCACGTTCAGCCGATGGAAGAGATCCTCGCGGAAAAGTCCCTGCCTGACCCGCGCTTCGAGATCCTGGTGCGTGGCAGCGATGATGCGCACCCTGGTTTTCAGTGGCGAATGGCCGCCCACCCGATAATAATGACCATCCGACAGCACCCGCAGCAGCCTCGTCTGCAACTCCGCCGGCATGTCGCCGATCTCGTCGAGAAACAGGGTGCCACCTTCAGCCTGTTCGAATCGCCCTTGCCGCTGCGCCGCCGCGCCGGTGAAGGCGCCACGTTCGTGGCCGAAGAGCTCCGATTCCAAGAGGTCACGCGGAATCGCCGCCGTATTGATGGCGATGAAAGGCTTGTCCGCCCGCGGACTGTGGCGATGCACGGCACGCGCCACCAATTCCTTGCCGGAGCCCGACTCGCCGGTGATTAGGACGGTGGCACTGGACTGGCTCAGTCGTCCGATGGCACGGAAGACCTCCTGCATCGCCGGCGCCTGACCGAGAATCTCGGGGGTCAGGCCCACCTCATTCGGCGCACCACTCTGGTGCAGGCTTTCGCCGATCGCACGCCGGATCAGTTCCAGCGCCTGGTCGACGTCGAAGGGTTTGGGCAGGTATTCGAAAGCCCCGCCCCGGAACGCCGACACCGCACTGTCGAGATCCGAATAGGCAGTCATGATGATCACCGGCAGCGCCGGGAAGCGCTCCTTGAACACCTGCAGCAACTCCAGCCCCGACTGACCCGGCATGCGAATATCGGAGACCAGCACCTGCGGCGCTTCGCCTCCAGCATCGAGGCGCGCCAGCGCTTCGGTTGCCGACGCGAAACTGCAGAATGGAATCTTTTCGCGCGCCAGGGTCTTCTCGAGGACCCAACGGATTGACTTGTCGTCGTCAACGATCCACACCGGTTTCATTGATTCCTCGGGAAGCTTGGCAATTGTCATCGAACTGTCTTCACCGGGAAGCAAAAAACCTGCCAGCCTGTTCAGATGAGCGGCAAACGGATCGTGAAACAGGTGCGACCGGGCTGGCTGTCGCATTCGATCGTGCCCTGGTGTTGCTGCACGAAGCTTTGCGCCAGGGTGAGGCCGAGACCGCTGCCGCCGGTCCGCCCGGACACCAGCGGGTAGAACATGCGTTCGCGAATGTCCTCGGCGATCCCCGGTCCATCGTCGATCACCTGTACCTCGAGCGCCAGGCGGTGGCGTCGCTTGAACAGGGTGACCTGACGCGCGGCACGGGTACGCAGGGTGATCTGACCGGGCGGGGACACACTGCCGTCGGGATGCCGGGTGATCGCCTGGGCAGCGTTCCTGGCAATGTTCAGAAAGACCTGGATCAACTGCTCGCGATCGCCAATCAGCTCTGGCAGACTGGTATCGTAATCGCGTTGGACGCCGAGCGCGGTTGGAAATTCGGCAGTCAGCAGGCTGCGCACCCGTTCAAGAATCTCGTGAATGTTCACCGGACCCGGCTGCATCGGGCGATGTGGCGAGAGCAGGCGGCGCATCAGATCCTGCAGGCGATCGGCTTCCTTGATGATGACCTGGGTATACTCGCGCAGGCCGGGATTGTTGAGTTCGTGTTCGAGCAACTGGGCGGCGCCGCGGATGCCACCCAGCGGATTCTTGATTTCGTGCACCAGGTTGCGGATCAGTTCGCGACTGGCGTGCTGCTGCTCGACCAGGCGCTCTTCGCGTGTCGCGCGTAGCTGCTGGTCGATGGGCCACAACTCGACCAGCAGACGGGCAGCCGGGGCATCGACCGGGTTCACGGTGCAGTTCAGTTGCAGCAACTCGCCACCAGCCAGACGCAACTCGATGTTCTGCCCAGTGAAACCCCAGCGATGCTCGAGCACGCTGCCCAGCGCCAGCAGCAGTTTCGCCGGGCATTCGATGACGCTGTCCAGGCGACAACCGACGAAGAGCTTTTGACTGATCGCCAGCAGGTTCTCGGCAGCCGGATTGAGATAGCGAATGGTCAGACGCTCGTCAAGCAGGGCCACCGCCGATGAGAGCAGATCCAGGCCACCGAAGGGATTCCCCGAGACGTCAGGCATCGGGTCCGAGCGACCGGAATTCGCGTGAACGATCAGCGAAGATTGGCAATTTCCTTCTGGATGGCCTCGATATTGCGCTGATGCAGCGCGACTTTATCCTTGTAGGGCTGCAGCCGCTCCTGCACCTTGCCGCCGCTGATCGCCCCGCCCTGCATGCGCTCGTTCGGCAGCACGATTGCCTCCTGTTCG
>NZ_JAEUOL010000155.1 GCF_016789985.1 Accumulibacter sp. | reverse complement strand
GTGAAGGTCCGGTTAGGCGCCGGGGTCGGGCCTTCATTCGTATTGCGACCTCTACGCGCCTGCGTGCCACCTCACATGGTGCACCCGATCAGGGCTTTCATGCTCGGGGGCGAGTAAGCCGAATCATGAATGGTTAGGCTGTTTTGCGATCCGGGTCGTGCCGCTTGGCGCACTGGCCGATGGTTTGACCGAGAAAAAACGGCGGATCGGAAGCGAGGTTATTGAAAAATAACCGTGTATATACTAGGGTTTCGGTTTTTACTCACCAAGCCGGGAGATCAGCAAGATGGTCGCAGCCAGCAGTGTCAACGCCTACGAACCGATCGAAACTGCCAGCCGGGACGAGATCGCCGCTCTGCAGCTCGAGCGCCTGCACTGGTCCCTGCGCCACGCTTATCGGAACGTCGATCATTACCGGCGCAAGTTCGATGCCCACGGAGTGCATCCGGATGACCTGAAGACGCTTGACGATTTGCGCAAGTTTCCTTTCACGGGAAAGGACGATCTGCGCCAGAACTACCCGTTCAGGATGTTCGCCGTGCCACGCGACCAGGTCGTCCGGGTGCACGCCTCGTCGGGCACGACCGGCCAGCCGACCGTCGTCGGTTACACGCAGAAAGACATCGACATGTGGGCGACGCTGATGGCGCGCTCGATCCACGCGGCCGGCGGTCGGCGCGGCGACCTGGTGCATGTCGGCTACGGCTACGGCCTGTTTACCGGCGGCCTCGGGGCGCACTATGGCGCCGAGCGTCTGGGCTGCACGGTGATCCCGATGTCCGGCGGGCAGACCGAAAAACAGGTGCAGCTGATCAACGATTTCCAGCCGGACATCATCATGGTCACCCCGTCCTACCTGCTCAACCTGGCGGACGAATTCAAGCGGCAGCGCATCGACCCGGCATCCACCCGGTTGCGCGTCGGGTTGTTCGGGGCCGAACCATGGACGCAGCAGATGCGCATCGAAATCGAGGGTACCTTCGCGATCGATGCGATCGACCTCTACGGCTTGTCGGAAGTGATTGGTCCGGGCGTCGCCAGCGAGTGCATCGAAAGCAAGGATGGACCGGTGATCTGGGAGGATCATTTCTACCCCGAGGTGATCGACCCGGCGACGGGCGAGGTCCTGCCCGACGGCCGGCACGGTGAACTGGTGTTCACTTCGCTTTCCAAGGAGGCGATGCCGATGGTTCGCTATCGCACGCGTGACCTCACCTGTCTGCTGCCGCCGACCTCGCGCGGCATGCGGCGCATCGACAAGATCACCGGCCGCTCGGACGACATGTTGATCATTCGCGGCGTGAACGTCTTCCCTTCGCAGATCGAAGAGCTGATCCTCAAGCAGCCCAAGCTGTCGCCACACTACCTGATCGAGGTCTGGCGCGACGGCCACCTCGACTCGGTGGCGGTCGATGTCGAACTCAAGCGCGAGTACCGCTACCTGCCAGCGGTGGACAAGGAATACGTGGCGCATGCCTTGCAGCGGCACATCAAGTCCTTCATCGGCATTTCGACCGAAGTGCGCATCGCCGACATCGGCGGGATCGAGCGTTCGCTTGGCAAGGCGCGGCGGGTGGTCGACCGGCGACCGCGCGTGTAGCGCCTTGCAGGCAGTTGCCGGCAGCGTGGCAACTGTCCTACGTGCCGCCCGGCGCGGCTTCGGCGAGAACGTCGGTGGCCGATGCGCGCAGCCGTTGCAGGTCGCCTTCCGCGCAATCGATGTAGCTGTAGATGCCCATGATCGGCGGCAGATCCTGCTCCGAGTACAGTCTCACCGTCTTGATCACCGCACGGCGGGTGTTGTACTCCTGCAGCTTCGCGCACTGGAACTCGTCCCAGCACACCGGCGAAGCGGTGTAATCCGGTGACAGGACGGCGATGAAGCTGCGGGCGTTCTGTACCGCGTCCGATAGGCTCTTCACCCATTGACCGCCGATCGGGATCGAGCTGCGGTCGTAGAAAATCCGCGCCTCCGGCGCGGCCTGGCGCAGTGCCTGCACGAACTCCGCGACCTCGCTGCCCTGACGGTGGGCATAGCTGATGAAGAAGTCGTACTTGGCGTCAGGTAAGCCGTCCTCACCGTCGCGCGGCGCCGCAGCCGGCGGTGAGCTGCTCTGCAGACGGGCAAACAGGCTGTGCAGCAGCCCTTTCTCGTCGTCCGAAGCGACCGCCAGCAGGCGTTGCTGCAGATGCATCCGGCAGCGGCGCATCATCTGCTGGCCAATGGCCTGGGCGAACGACGTGTCCGGGTCGGCATCCGCCGGGACGCTCGCCGCATTCTGCGCAGCCGCGTCGTGCGGCGTCTGATGGCGCTGCCTGATTTCGCGAAAGATGCGCTGCGCCGTGGCCACTCTTTCCGGTGTGAAGGCCACGATTTTCAGTTGGCGCACGGGGAGACCTTGTTCGAGCCAGAAAATGGCGGCTTCGAGCAGGCGCGGGAACATCTTTTCCAGCGGCACGAGCTGGTTGCCGGTTGCCAGCAGCGGCATGGCGACGCTGCCAATCTCGAATCGACGCTGCTCGTTGTGGTCGGGAATGATGAAGTTGTTGAGGCAGCGAAAGACAAAGCCGACGGCGTCTTCCACGCCACCTTCGGCAATTCCGCTGTTGGTGACAAAGCCGGGGTGGCTCGGCTCGAAACAGATGATCTGACGGAAGTTGAGGCGCCTGGCGAGCTCCTGCGGCAGCGGGCGCGACAACCAGCAACCCAGGTGGGCCCGCTCATCCTCCTGTTTATGCCGGGCGACCTGCCGCATGTCCAGCCCCCGGTCGTAGAGGCTCTCGAACAGCGTGCCGGGGTTGGGCGTGTAGCTGTCCGGAAAGGCGGAGACGACCAGCGCATCGACCGCATGCTCGGCGGGCAATGCCGCCAGATCGCCCGCCAGCAGCTCAATGCTGGCGGTTTGTCCGTCGCCGCGACGGCGGACAACCAGCAACCGATCGATCATCCGCATGGACACGCTCCTTCTTGCCGCGCCAGCCGGCCGGGCGCTCTCGGCAAACAGTGATCAGGTGGTCGATCACCGCCCGGCAGTCATCGACGCTGCAACTATCCGGTACTGCCGGGCAGCGAGTCAAGCGCCGCCGGCCTGCACCGTCGCTCCGCACCGTGGACTCGGGGCGATGGAAAGATGCGCGGTTCTTGTGCATACTGGCGCCCCGGCATCGTCTCGGGCGAGCCGGAGCACCCAACCCCATTCCAGAGGAAATATCAATGATCAGAAGAACCCTGTTACTGGCCGGGCTTGCCGCCAGCTTCCTCATCGCCATTCCGGCCGCGGCTGCGGAATCGGTCTTGGCGACGGTCAAGAAGACCGGAACGCTGAAGCTTGGCTACCGCGAGAACTCGATTCCCTTCTCCTTTGTCGGCGATGACAAACAGCCGCGCGGCTACAGCGTCGACCTGTGCCGGATCGTCGCCGAGGATATCGGGAAACAGCTCAGCCTGCCCAAGCTCGACGTGCGTTGGGTGCCGGTGACTGCGCAAAACCGTTTTGCGGCACTGAAGAGCGGCGAGATCGATCTGGAATGCGGTAACACGACGCAGACGCTGTCGCGGCGGGCCGACTTCGATTTCAGCCTGATGACCTACATCGACGGCGCCAGCCTGTTGTTCCGTGAAGGTGAGGCACCGTCCTCGGTGGACGCGATCAAGGGACTGCGGGTGGCGGTGGTGGCCGGCACGACCACCGAAAAAACGCTCGATGAACTGATCAAGGCGGGCAAGCTGGATGTGCAGGCGATCAGGCTGCCGGATCACGATGCCGCTCTCGCGGCGCTCAAGGACAAGTCGGCCAATGCCTACGCCGCCGATCGTACCGTACTGATCTCGACGGCCCTGGTCCGTGGGCAGGGACAGGGCTTCACGCTGGCCGACCTGCAGTTCAGTTACGAACCCTACGGGCTGGCGATGCGCCGCGACGCCGATTTCCGCCTGGCGGTGGACCGGACCCTGGCGAGGCTCTATCGCACCGGCGAGATCAGCCCGATCCTCAAGCGCTGGTTCGAGCCGTTGGGTAAACCCGGCGATGCCCTGCAGGTGATGTTCCTGATCAACGGTCTGCCGCAGTAGGCGGGAGCTTTGCGGGTGGCGGCAGGCAGTTGCCGCGGCCCGTCTGATCGGCGGGAGCGGGGTGGCGGCGCCTGGGCCCTGCCGTCTCGTCGGAGCGATCGCCCGTGACGTCCATCAGCCCGTCGCGAGGGCGCCCGGGTAAAGCGTTTCGAGTACCGCACGCGCTGCGTCGTCAAGCAGCTGGCGCAGGTTTTCTTCCATCATCTGCCCGTCGCCTGCCGGGCTGCCGGCCGGCGGTCGTTGTGCCCACAGGGCGACGAGGGCGGGGTGGCGCACCGCCATCACCTGCTCGACCACCATGTGCCAGAATGGCGGGTATTCGCTTTCCTGCCATTCGCCGCGGCCACGGCCGAAGTGCGCCACCGCCAGGTAACGCAGCAGCGCCGAGGAAAACAGGCTGGCGAGCAGGTCCTCGTCCCAGCGTAGCTGCATCTCCTGGCGTCCGCGCAGCAGGTTGATGCCGCGCGCCAGGCCGGCGCCGCCGGCGGTGCCGGCCAGTGCTCCCAGCAGCGTGCCGGCACCGAAGGTCAGGCCGCCCGCCGCCAGATCGGCGGCCAGGCCGGAGAGCGCCCCGGAGACGACGCCGCCCAGCGCCGCCGCCTTGCCCGTATGCAGGTGCCTGCAGGTGCAGGTGCCGGCCGAGGCGCTGGTGCACTTCATCGGCGGCGTGGCCGGCGAGACCGTGGATCACGATCAATCGCTCGGTGCTCTGACGCAGACCGGCGTCCAGCCGGTCGGCCAGTGCGCGCGCCGCCCGTTGTCGCTCCTCGTTCTCCTGCTCGCCGGCGACCACCGAACGCAGGGCTGTGCGCAGCGTGTCGCGCAGACGCGCGGCCGCGAGTGTCTCGACGTCGCAGGCGGCCTGCGCGATGGGGGTGGCGAGCGCTGCCATGGCCTGTGCGAACTGCTGGTCGCGGCGCGTCTGCCAGGCGGCGATCAGCCGCTGATAGGCGGCACGCTTGTCGGTGGCGATACTCGGCGCCAGCGCGCGCAGCAGAATCTTCTCCTGCACCCAGCAGCGGGCAAACGCATCAAGTGTCAGTACCTGCTGCACGGAGGGCCGGTTGCCGAGGAAACCGCGCCAGAGGGTCTCCTCGGCCTGCTCGGCGGCGCGCGGGCGTGGCGGTCCGGTCTGATTGAGCAGGACCACGACCGGCCGGCCGATCCACGTCAGGATGTCGAGTTCCGGGGCGAGAAAACCGGCATCGGCGGGAGCTTCGGACGCATTGACCAGATAGAGCACGACGTCGGCCTGGTCACGCACATTGCGTACCGCCTGCTGCGACAGGTAGAAAGCCTGATTGCGGAAGCGGTCCCAGACCTGGGACAGGAACCAGCCGATCGGGTTGCCCTGCTGGCTCAGCCGGCGTGCCAAGCGTGCGCTGTCGCCGAAGCCGGGGGTATCCCAGAGAACCAGGGTATCGCCCTCTGCCGTATCGAGCAGCGAGTAGGGTGTCGCTTCGCGGGTGACGTGCGTGGCATCGCGCACCTCGCCGACGTCGCGTCCGAGCAGGGTGCGGGCGAGCGTCGTCTTGCCGGCGTTGGTGTGCGAGATCAGCGACAGCGCAATGGCGCGGGGGGCGGCACCGGTCATCGGCTGCCCCCTTCGAGCGCCTGGGCGAGTGCCGACGCGGCTTCGTCCAGGCGGCCGGCCGTGTCAGAAGTGGCGGATCCGGAACTGGCCGCCAGGTCGGCGAAGACGCATCTAACCTGCTGTGAGGCGCACAGCTCGCGCCAGGCGGTTCGCCGCGCGGCACAGCGTCCGATGTCGGGAGCACGCGCCAGGAAGGCGCTCAGGTCGACCAGGGCGACAAGCCGGCCAACTGGGCCGAGCCGGCCAGCCAGACCGGCCAGAAAAGCCCCGTGCGTCTCACGTTCCGGCGTCGCCGTGGCGTTGAACAGGGCGAGCAGGTGCCCCGCTTGCGGCGCGCCGCCTGCGTTGCCCGACGTTTCCTCGTCGCCATAACACAGTGTCGGGCCGATGGTCAGCAAGGTGTTGCCACCGAGGGCGCGTACCGCCAGCCGTTGCAGGCCGGCGGCTGCCGCGGATGGCAGCGTGTAGCTGTAGGGAACGACGGTCAGTTGCGCCGGATCGCCCCGGAAGTCGCGCAACAGTCGCTGGAAATAGGCGTCATCGAGCCCGATCGCCAGTTTCGCCGATCTGCGGCGCTCGATCAGCCAGGCGAAGAGCGCCAGCAGCAGGCGCGGGACGATTACCACGACGGCGCCGCTGGCCGCCAGCAGGTGCAGCCAGCGTGCGGCATTCTCGCCGGACGGTGCGCGGATCGCGGCAATCTCGCCGACCGAGGGTACGGGAATGCCGGTTAGCGCCGCACCCGGCGCCAGGGCGGCAGCGAGCAGACCATGAACGCTGGCCGGATCGAGAAAGGTGCTCTCCCAACTGGCGTGGTACTCGAAGGCGAGGCCGCGCAGGTAGAGGCCGGCGAGCAGGCCCGTGGCGAACGATGCGGCGGCGAGGTGCAGAACGCGCGCCGCCCGCGCAGCGTACAGCGGGGTGGCGATGCGCAGCCAGTCGCAGCTCAACTGCGCCACCACGGCGGCGAGTTCGCTGCCGCCCGGCGGTTGGCGCAGGCCGACTGCAAGCCGGCTGATGGCGCGCCGCAAGGGTCGTGGCCGGTCGATGGCGCGCTGCGGCAGGAGTATGCCGAGCGCCAGCAGCAGGTACACGGCCAGATTCCACAACAGCAACATGAGCACCGGCGGCATCAGGATGTTGATCCGCTGGCCGCCGCCGAGGCGATCGACCAGCAGGCCGGCAAGGCCGGCGGCGAGCACGCTGGCACCGCCCAGCCAGGGCCGCCAGCGTAGCGCCCGCACGGCGCGCGGCACGCTTTTGAAACGCTCGCCGAGACGGTGGAGTCCGAGCCGCGCGCGCTGTGCGAGGAAAGCTGCGTCCGTTGCGCCGTCACCGACCACCTCGGCGGCGGCGTGACTGGCCCACGCCCGGTCGGCGTCCGTCCACAAGGCGTGTGTATGGTCGGCGGTCTCGAAGCTGCGCAGCGTCATCACCGCCAGGGCGCTGCTTTCGTCGAGCGCCATGACTAATGGCCTGCCGGCAGCGCAGCCGGGCGGCGCGCCGGCGGGCAGCAGGGCAAGGACGGGAGTGCCGGTACTCATGCCGCCATTCTCCCACGTGGCGGCCCGGGAATCCCGCTTCGGGCGCTTCGGCGACCCGCAGCGGGGATCGATTCATTGACCGGGCAAGGCGTAATCCCGGACAATGCGGCGGATGCTGTTCATGCTGCCGTCCGGCCGGCGACCATTGGTGGTCGGGCAGGGCGGTCGGAAGGCTCGAGGCGGTCCGCATGTATCACGGTGAGAAACTCAATGCCTGGACTCATCTGGTCGGGGCCGTGCTGGCCCTGGCCGGCGCGCTGCTCCTGATCGTCGTCGCGGCGCAAAGCGGCGACCCGTGGAAGATTGTCAGCGTTTCGATCTACGGCGCGACCCTGGTGCTGCTCTACAGCTTCTCGGCGCTCTACCACAGCTTTCGCGGGCGCGCCAAGGAGATCTTCCAGAAACTCGACCACCAGAGCATTTACCTGCTGATCGCCGGCAGCTACACCCCTTTCTGCCTGGTCACCCTGCGCGGCCCCTGGGGCTGGTCCTTGCTCGGCGTGGTCTGGGGATTGGCCATCATCGGCGGACTTCAGGAGTTCTGGCGGCAGAGCAAGGCCAGAGTCCTGTCGGTGGTGATCTACGTGGTAATGGGCTGGGCCGTCGTGGCCGCCCTCGTCCCCTTGCTGCAGGCGCTGGGTACGGCCGGTTTGTTCTGGCTTGCGGCGGGTGGCCTGTTCTACACCACCGGAATCGTCTTCTATGCCCTCGATACCCGGCTGCAGCACGCGCACGGCATCTGGCACCTGTTCGTCCTTGCCGGCAGCGCCGCGCAGTATGTTGCCATCCTGCGCTACGTGCTCTGAGCGGCTGCCCTGGCGAGGTCGAGGCGACCGCGGAGGAAGGCGCTCAGTGCTTGTGTTCGCCTGCCGGCGACGTGGTGGCGGTCAGGTCGCGCACTTCGGCCTTCAGTTCGATGCTCTCGACCTTCTTGTCGCGGCCTTCGACGCGCAGGGTGAGCGGTACGGAGTCGCCCTTCTTCAGTGGCTGCTTGAGCTTGATCAGCATCACATGGTAGCCGCCGGGACCCAGTTCGACGGGCTTGCCGGCAGGCAGTTCGAGG
>NZ_JAEUOL010000103.1 GCF_016789985.1 Accumulibacter sp. | reverse complement strand
CGGCCTGCTGCTCAGCAACCCGCTCGGTGCCGGCATCGCCCTCGGCGGCCTGCTGCTCGCCGGCCTGTTCTGGCTCCTTCTGTCGCTGCCGCTCATGATGGCCATCTGGTTTGCGCCGGCCCTGGTCCTGTTCAACGACATGCCGCCAATCGCCGCGCTGCACGCCAGCTTTCAATGCTGCATCAGGAATGTCCTCGTCTTTCTCGTCTATGGACTGCTCGTCATGGTCCTCTGCTTCTTCGCGGCGTTACCGGTCGGCCTCGGCTTCCTGGTGCTCGGTCCCGTGCTGGCCGGCTCGGCATACGCCTCCTATCGTGATACTTTCCTAGCCGACTGAACGGCCCGCCGACATGCAAGCACTGACTCTTCCCGCGGCGCAAGGCTGGCGCTGGCTAAGCGATGGCTTCCGGCTCTTTCGCAAGAACCACCTGATGCTCACCTTCCTGGTGATCAGCTACTGGATGCTGATGGCCCTGGTCAATATCATCCCGGTGCTCGGCACGATCATCACCACGCTGTGCATTCCGGCCTTCTCGGTCAGCCTGATGAACGCCTGCCGCAATATCGACCGCGCTGCGCCGCTGACGCCGCAGCTCCTGTTCTCCGGTTTTCACGACAACCTGCGCTCGCTGCTCATGCTTGGCGCCATCTACCTGGCGTCGACGGTCGCCATCCTGGCCGCCTCGGCGCTGGCCGACGACGGCGCGCTGATGGCCATGATGCTGGCGGGGCAAAAACCCGACGCAGAGGTCGTCGCCAGCGGCAGCCTGCTGTTCGCGGCGCAAATCGCGCTGCTCCTGCTCTGCCCGGTGGTGATGGCCTACTGGTATGCGCCGGTGCTCGCCGGCTGGCACGGTCTGCCGCCAGTCAAGGCACTGTTCTTCAGCTTCGTCGCCTGTCTGCGCAACTGGCGCGCCTTCCTGGTGTATTCGCTGTCCATCGGCGTCCTGGCGACCCTGCTCCCGGCGCTGATCATCGGCGTTCTCGCCGCCCTGCTGCCGGACGGAGCGTCATTGGTGGTGGTGGCGATGAGCGTGCTGGCGATCCTGGTGCTCGCCCCCACCCTGTTTGCCAGCTTCTATGTCAGTTATCGCGACGTTTTCGTCGACATCACCCCGACGGATGGCTGACCCGGCGCGCGCGCGGCAGCCGCTGGGAATCTTCGGCGGCACCTTCGACCCGGTGCATTTCGGTCATCTGCGCCTCGCCGAAGAGGCCGCCGATGAACTCGCGCTGGCCGGCATCCGCTGGATTCCGGCCGGCCAGCCGGCCCTGCGCGCGGCGCCGCAAACCACGGCCAGACAACGACTGGCGATGGTGCAACTGGCGACGGCCGGCAACCCGTGCTTCGCGGTCGATGCGGCCGAAGTCGCAGCCGCCCGGCCGAGTTACACGGTGGAAACGCTCGAACGTCTGCGCTCGACCGACTCGTGTGGAGCACAGCGGCCGCTGGTGCTGCTGCTTGGCGCCGACGCCTTCGCCGGACTGCCCGGCTGGCATCGCTGGCAGTCGCTGTTCGATCTGGCGCATCTGGGCATCGCGCATCGCCCCGGCCACCCGCTCGACCTCGCCCGGCTGGCACCGGCGCTCGCCGAGCAATGCCGTGCTCGCCGGCGCGACAGCCGCACGGCACTCGCCGAATCGCCAGCCGGTTGCATCGTCACTTTCGCCATGACCCAACTGGCGATCTCGGCCAGCCGGATTCGGGCGCTGCTGACCAGCGGGAGCAGCGTCCGCTATTTGCTGCCCGATGAAGTTATCGCTTATATTCGACACCATCATCTTTACCCGGAATGCTGAATTGCCCATGAAACTCCCCGAGCTGGAAAAACTCGTGGTCGACGCACTCGAAGACATCAAAGGCCGTGATGTCGAGGTCATCGACACCTGCCGGTTGACCTCGCTCTTCGAGCGCATGGTCATTGCCTGCGGTGACTCCAACCGGCAGGTGAAATCGCTGGCGCGCAACGTGCAGGACAAGGTGCGCGCGGCGGGCGGGCAAGTGCTCTCCTGCGAAGGCGAGGAAGTCGGCGAGTGGGTCCTGGTCGACCTCGGCGACATCATCGTGCATGTCATGCAGCCGGCGGTGCGCAGCTACTACAACCTCGAGGAACTCTGGGGCGGCAGGGGCCCGCTGCGTATCCGCCGGGCGCGCGGCGAGGCCATGGAGGCAAGCGTCGTCAACGGCGGATGAAACTCGCCATCCTGGCCGTCGGCCACAAGCCACCGGCCTGGGTTGCCGCAGGCTGCGCCGAGTACCTCAAACGCATGCCGCGCGAACTGCCGGTGTCGGTGGTCGAAGTCAAACCGGAAACACGCGGCGCCAAAACCCGCGAACAATTGCTGGCGGCCGAAAAAACCCGCCTATTGAGCGCGCTGCAGGGCTACCGGCGAACCGTCGTGCTCGATGAGCGTGGCGTCGAGCTGACCACGCGCGCACTGGCCGCGCGTCTCGAGGACTGGATGCGCCTTGGTGGCGACATCGCATTCGTCATCGGCAGCGCCGACGGCATCGACGAGGCGGTCAAACGGCAGGCCGACGAGGTCATCCGCCTGTCGAGCCTGACGCTGCCGCATGCCCTGACCCGCCTGCTGCTCTGCGAACAGCTTTACCGCGCGCTCAGCGTCGTGCGCCGGCATCCCTATCATCGCGAGGACTGAATGTCGGCCGATTTGCCAGCACGCATTCATCTGGCGTCGCGCAGCCCCCGGCGACGCGAGCTGCTGACCCAGATCGGCATCCGCTTCGACACCATCGCCTTCCGTACCGCCCCCCGCGAAGACCCGGGTCTGGACGAGACGGCACGGCCCGCCGAAAACCCGCTGCACTATGTCGAACGAATCGCCCGCCGCAAGGCGGAGCACGGCTGCCAGCTCGTACACCAGCGCCGTCTGCTGACGCAGCCGGTACTTGCCGCCGATACGACGCTCGAACTGGCCGGCCGATTGATCGGCAAACCGCGCGACCCCGACGACGCCCGACACATCCTGCAGCACCTCTCGGGCCGCACCCACCGCGTTCTGACTGCCGTTGCCGTCGCCTTCGAGGGTCGCATCGAACTGGCGCTGTCGACCAGCGAAGTGCGCTTTCGCCCTCTGGCGGATGACGAGATCGCTCGCTATGTGGCCAGCGGCGAACCGATGGACAAGGCCGGAGCGTACGGCATCCAGGGTCGCGCCGGGATGTTCGTCGAATACCTCGCCGGCAGCTACTCGGGGGTGATGGGTCTGCCCCTGTGCGAAACGGCGCAGTTGCTGAAACGCTTCGGCTACCCGCTGTAGCGTCGTGCGCATCGGGCATGCCCGGCACCCAGGTCGGCGCAAGGGTGGCCGGTCGGCTTCGGCGGCCGGGAACGCGCCGCAGGATACTTCGCAGGCCCCGCGACTCAAGCCGGGCGCTATTGACCCGAACTTCTTTTACGGCGAGTATCTCGCCGACAACGGGCAGCGTCAGGAAATCGGGAACTGCCGGCCAAACTCGGGAAGGAAAGCAAGTAATTGCGCATTCTGCTGGTGGAAGACGATGACTTGCTCGGTGACGGTATCCGGGCCGGCCTGAAACTGGCGAATCATGCAGTTGACTGGGTTCGCGATGGCGATGCGGCACGCCTGGCGCTGCTCGACCACAGCTATCAGGCCTGCGTGCTCGATCTCGGCCTGCCGAAGCGCAGCGGCCTGGCAGTGCTCAGGGAACTGCGGCAACGGGAGAGTCATCTGCCAGTGCTGATCCTCACCGCGCGTGACAGCAGCGCCGACAAGATCGCCGGTCTCGATGCCGGCGCCGACGACTATCTGACCAAGCCTTTCGATCTCGCCGAACTGCAGGCCCGTCTGCGCGCGCTGATGCGCCGTGCGAGTGGCGCAGCAACACCGCGACTGGAGCACGCCGGGGTGGTGCTCGACCCGGCGAGCAAGCGGGTCACCCGGGACGGCCAGCCGGTCGCCCTGTCGGCGCGCGAGTACACCGTGCTGCACGACCTGCTCACGCACAAGAATCACATCCGGACGCGCAGCCAGCTCGAGGAGAGTCTCTATGCCTGGGGGGAGGAAACCGGCAGCAATACGGTCGAGGTTTACATCCACCATCTGCGCAAGAAACTCGGTGCCGACTTCATTCGCACCATCCGCGGGCTGGGTTACCAGCTCGGCAGCGCCAACTGATGGCGCAGACGGCTGCTTGGCGGCAATCGCTGCGCTGGCGGCTACTGCGCACGGTCTGCATCGCCGCCCTGTTCGGCCTGGCGCTGAGCGGCGTCATGAGCTACTGGCAGACGCAACACGAGGCCGAGGAACTGATGGACGGCCACCTGACACAGTCGGCCAGACTGTTGCTCGCCCTGGTCCGCGACAACGAGGCACACCTGGCTGATCTCGCAACCCGTCTGGCGACCTTGCGCGGCGAACCGGCCAGCATCTACGAACCCCCCTTCGAATTCCAGATCGGCCGCGCCGACGGGTCCTTGTTGCTGCGCTCGGAACATGCGCCGCAGATCGAATTGTTCACCCCGCCGGGTTACCACGTCATCGAACACGATGGTCACCCCTGGCGGATGCTCAGTCTGCAGGCGAACTCCGGCGCCTACCGGGTGCAGGTCGGCCAGTCGATCCGGCTGCGCGATCGGGTGGCCCTGGAGGTGGCCGGCCAGGCAGCGCTGCCGGTCGCACTGATGTCACCCTTCCTGCTGCTGCTGATCTACTACTCGGTGCGGCGCGGTCTCAAGCCACTTGATGATCTGGCGGCCGACGTCGCCGCGCGCTCCCCGGAAAACCTCAAACCGTTGACCAGCCGCGCGGTACCGACCGAAGCGCAACCGCTGGTATCGGCGCTCAACCGGCTGCTGTTTCGGCTGCGCGGCACACTGGAAAGCGAACGCCGGTTCACCGCGGATGCCGCGCACGAACTGCGGACGCCACTGGCCGTGGTCAAGATACAGGCACAGGTCGCGCAGTGCACGGTCGACGCCGACGATCGCCAGCATGCGCTGAACCAGGTTCTGGCCGGGACCGACCGGGCAACCCGCGTGCTCGAGCAACTGTTGCGCCTGGCGCGCCTCGACCCGCTGGCACGGCTGACCCACCAGGGGGAAGTCGACCTTGCCGGACTCGCCCAACGGGTGGCCGCAGAGATGTGGCCGACCGTCGGCGGGCGGGTCATACGATCAGAGACCGTCGGTTCCCGCTTGACAGTGAACGGGGATGCCGAAATGCTGGAAATCGTTCTGCGCAATCTGATCGACAACGCCTGCCGCTACACCTCCCCCGACAGCACGATCACCGTTTTCGCAAATCGTGACGATGAGGAACTGTCACTTGGCGTGACCGATGACGGTCCCGGTGTCGCGCCAGAGGAACTGCCACGTCTCGTCGAACGCTTCTACCGTGGCCGCGAGGCAAGCGCCGAGGGCAGTGGCCTCGGACTGGCCATTGCGCAGCGGATCGCCGAACTGCACGCCGCGCGCCTCGAACTGGAAAACCTTGCTGGCGGCGGTTTTCAGGTGCGCCTGTGCTGGTCTGGTGCCGCAGGTCAGTCGCGGGCGCGCACGGCGAGCTAGCCGGCGGCCAGCGCAGGACGCTCGAAGAGCGCGATCGATTCGACGTGTGAGGTCTGGGGAAACATATTGACCACGCCGGCACCGCGCAGCCGGTAGCCCTTCTGGCCAACCAGAATTCCGGCATCGCGCGCCAGGGTGGCGGGACTGCAGGAAATGTAGACGATGCGCCAAGGTCCGTCGGCACCCAGCGCCTTGACCAGTTCGAGCGCGCCTTCGCGCGGCGGATCGATCAGCATCTTGTCGCAGTGGCCCAGGGTGGCGAGTAACTCCGCAGTGGTCTCGAACAGATTGGCAATACGATAGTCGACCAGTCCGCGCAGACCGTTCGCCGCAGCGTTCTCGGCCGCCCGGCGGACCAGCTCGGAACTACCCTCGACACCAGTGACACGGGCTCCCGAGCGGGCGATCGGCAGGGTGAAATTGCCCAGCCCGCAGAACATGTCGGCGATGCACTCGCCTGGCTGCGGCGCGAGCAGATTGATGGCGCGACGCACCAGCACGCGGTTGATCGCATGATTGACCTGGGTGAACTCGGTCGGCGAGAACGAATGTTCGACCGCGAAGTCGGGCAGGAGGTAGGACAAGGGCGGGGCACCGAGCGGGTGAAAGCGGTAAGCGGTGGCCGGCCCCTGAGGCTGCAGGTAGAAGACGACCGCACGATCATCGGCGAAGTTGCGCAACAGGATCTCGTCGGCCGGACTCAGCGGCTCCAGGATACGCAGCACCAGGGCCGTAATGCGCTCACCCACCGCGACCTCGATCTGCGGCAGCCGGTCACGGATCGACAACTGGCCGATCAGCTCGCGCAGCGGCAACAGCAGTGCCGAAAGGTTCGGCGGCAGGATCTCGCATTGCCGCATGTCGGCCACGTAGCTGCTTTTCTTCTCGTGAAAGCCGACCAGCACGCCGCCCTTTTTCGCCACGAAGCGCACCGAAAGGCGGGCGCGATAGCGATAAGCCCAAGCCGCACCGTGGATTGGCGCATAGAGCTGCTCAGCCCTGATCCGGCCGAGATGCCAGAGGTTGTCTTCGAGCAGGCGCTGCTTGGCGGCGACCTGCGCCGCCGCTTCAAGATGCTGCAGGCTGCAGCCACCGCAGACGCCGAAGTGCGGACAGCGTGGACTGACCCGGCTGGCCGAGGCTTTGATCACCTGCAGTGTCCGCGCCAGCTCGTAGGTCGGCTTCCTGCGGTAGCCGGCGTACTCGACCAGCTCGCCCGGCAGCGCACCCTCGACGAAGACCGTTTTGCCATCGAGCCGGGTAACCCCCCGCGCCTCGTGATCCAGCGATTCAATGATTCCGGTTGGCATGCAACTTTTCCACGGAGACAAGGTGTGCGATTCTATCGCGAAGCTTGGGCGTGCGCCGACCACCGCATGTCGCCACCGCAAGATCCCGACAGCGCCGCACGGCCGGCCTGCCGCTTGACTGTCCCGTGGTTTTGCGACAGCCTTGGCCATCGATCAACCACAACCCAGCAACGGACCGCCGACGATGACCAGCAAGTTGATCACCACCTGGAGCGCATACGACAACGCGGTACAGGAACTGCTCGATCTGTCGCCCGGACGACTGTCCATCTTCGATCAGGACCTGTCGCCGCTCAGACTCGAAGTCGCCGGACGGCTGGTCGCCCTGCGTACCCTGCTCAGCGCAGCCGACTACCGGAAGCAGTTGACCATCGTCGTGCAGCAGGCCGGCTTCGTCCGCCAGTACAGCCCGCAATTGATGAACCTGCTGGCGATCCACTCGCCGACGCTGAAGATCATCCATTCGCCGCCCCATCTGCTCAACCTCCAGGATTCCCTGCTGATCGCCGATGACCGGCATGCCCTCATCCGCTTCCAGCATGATCAGGCGCGGGCGCGATTGATCATTGATGACCCGCTGGAGTGCGCGCCCTACGTCCAGCGCTTCGCCGAGATCCTCGACGCAGGAGGCGACCCGCTCGGCCCGACGACGCTCGGCCTGTAGACTGCGGGCCGGCGCCACGGGGCGGCCTCGTTTCGA
This sequence comes from Accumulibacter sp., assembly GCF_016789985.1. Lineage (GTDB taxonomy): Bacteria > Pseudomonadota > Gammaproteobacteria > Burkholderiales > Rhodocyclaceae > Accumulibacter. The sequence goes on along the minus strand of NZ_JAEUOL010000103.1, from coordinate 12,668 downwards.
CCAGCCGGGCAGGTGCGATCTGCGCTAGACTGGCGGGTCTTCTCCTGGACACCCTGCCGTGAATCGCGCTCAGGCCAACCTCGTGCTGCTCGCCGTCGCCCTCATCTGGGGCTCGGCCTTTGTCGCCCAGGCCGAGGGAATGGCAGGCGTCGGACCGCTCACCTTCACCGGCATCCGCTTCCTGCTCGGAGCGGCCATCGTCGTCCCGCTGGCCTGGCGCGAGTGGCAAATGCTGTCGCTGCGCGGCCGGCAGCCGCCGCCGGGTAACGCGCTGGAAGTCGGCGCACTCGGGGTGCTGCTGACGCTCGGTGCCACTCTGCAGCAGATCGGCATCAGCGGCACGACGGTGACCAATGCCGGCTTTCTCACTGCACTCTACGTACCCCTGGTGCCGCTTCTGGCCTGGGTGATTCAACGGGTGCGCCCACACTGGTCGGTCTGGCCGACCTCGCTCGGCTGCCTGTGGGGAAGCTGGCTGCTTGCGGGCGTGCAGGGGCTCGATCCGGCCGTCGGCGATCTCTGGGTGATTGGCAGTAGCGTGTTCTGGGCATTGCACGTGCTCTTCGTCGGTCGCATCGCCGAGCGTCTTGCGGCGCCCTTCCTGGTCGCCTGTGGACAATTCCTGGTCTGCGGAATGCTCAGCCTGCTCTGGGCTGCGCTGAGCGAAACGATCACGCTGGACGGAATTCGTCAGGCTCTGCTGCCGATCGTCTATGCCGGCGCGGTTTCAGTGGCCATCGGTTTTACGGCGCAGGTGATCGGCCAGCGCTATGCGCAGCCGACCGACGCCGCGATCATCCTGTCGGGCGAAACCGTCTTCGCCGCACTCTTCGGCTTCCTGCTCATGGGCGATCGGTTGCCGGCCAGCGGTCTGGCCGGCTGTGCGCTGATTCTCCTCTGCATCGTCGTCGTCCAGATCGCACCGCTGACCCTGGCCAGGCAGCGGGTACGGGCAGGCCGACGCAGCAGCCCCTCGTAACCACGGCACACGCCGCCCGACCCTGATCAGCCGCGCGGCGACTGCCACCCGCTTTTCTCCCTGCCTGAGCCTGAAGCACCCGCGAAGTGCAGGACGCGCCGCACATACTCCTGCGTTTCGCGATACGGCGGCATGCCACCATAGCGTTCAATGCTCCCTTCCCCGGCATTGTAGGCCGCAGCCATCAGTCGCCAGTCACCGGCAAACCGCTTGTGCAGCCACTGCAGGTAGGCCAGGGCACCTCTGATGTTCTGTTCCGGATCGAATGGCCGGCTGACTCCGAAGCGCTGCTGCGTGGCGGGAATCAGTTGCATCACACCCTGCGCGTTCTGTGGCGAGACGGCAGCGGCATCGAGGTTGGATTCCGTCAGGGCGATGGCCAGGGCAAGACGTGGATCGATCTTGTATTGCGGCGCCACATTGCGGATCAATCGGGTCAACCGCTGTTTCGCTGCCGACTGTCTGGCCAGATAGCCCTCCAGGTCGAAGCCCCGACGCGCCGCCTCTGCCGCGAAGACACCACATTCGTCGCCCAGGATCGCGTTCTCTACCCGCGGATCGTAATACTGCAGCGCCTGCTGGTTCCCCAGGCGGGCCGCCAGCGCCAGATAGGCATTGGCCAGACGCGGATTGCGCAAACCGTGTGGGCCGCTAGCCAGTATTCGTCCGACCCGGAAGAAGCCCTCGGGACTTCCCATGGTGCCCGCGTCGCAGTACAGGGCAATGGCCAGCAACGGGTTCTTCCTGATGCCGATACCCTGCTCGGCCATCTGTCCCTGTTCGAGCGCGGCCCTCACCCGCGGCGCCTCCAGTTCATGCTCGGCGCGCAGCGGCGCGGCAACAAGCCCCAAGGCCAGCAGAAAAAACAGCAAAACCCCGCGCCTCATCGGCTTGCCCCCAGTCAGAGTGCTCACCTGGGCGCACATCGCCTGTGCCGCCCAGCACGGTCTGCAGTCTGGCACGGCAAGCGAACATGACAGTGTGAATCAATTCACACTGTCACGCTTTCACACCTTCTGCGACCCGCGCGGCGCGCCGGCCGGGGCTATGCCGTGGGGTAGCCAGCCTCCTCGATGATCTGGCGAATGTCGCCCTCCGAGACCATGGTGGTATGCTCGATCGTCGCCTCGCCGGTGGCCAGCGAGACATCCACGTAGCCAATGCAGGGCAGATCCTGGATGGCGTTCATGACCAGGCGCAGACATTCTTCGGAGGCCATTCCTGTAATCCGCAGGTGGGTAGTCGGCATGACGGGCTCCTCTTGCAAAGCAAGCCTGCATTCTATGCCGCGTGCCAGCGTCGGTGACAACACGGCGGGGAAGAAAAGTGGCGGCAGCAGCCTGGCGCTGCTACCGTACGGCAACCGCTCCCACCCTCCGGAGCGAGCGATTCTTATTGTTTCCTTATACTCCGGTGCGGTCTTTTTCGCCCGTGTTGATGCCCGATGGCCTACCATCCAGTGCATCGAAAGCCGCTTCCGGAGCAATGCAATGGACATCATCTACCTGGCCATCCTGGCCATCCTGGCCGGCCTGGCCGGCCTGACCGGCCTATTCGCGAGAGCTTGCGCGCGCCTGGCAGGAGAAGGAGCATGAACCTGCTCACCATTCTCGCCGGTCTGGCCGCCACCGGCTTGCTGATCTACTTGATCGTGTACCTGCTTTTTCCGGAGGATTTCTCATGAGCCAGCATGCCTGGTTGTTGCTTGGTCTTTTCATGACCGTACTTTTGCTCCTGGTCAGACCGCTGGGAATCCTTGTTGCCCGGGTGATGACCATGGGCAACCGCGTGACTGCCGCAAGCGGATTCGAAGTCGCGACATTCCGGATGTGTGGCATCGAGCGCGATGAAGAAATGGGCTGGCTGAAGTACGCGATGGCCCTCCTGCTGTTCAACACCCTTGGCCTGTTTGTCCTTTACGCGCTGCAGCGCCTGCAGGCGTGGCTTCCACTGAATCCGCAGGAACTGCCCAATGTCAGCCCCGATTCGGCGTTGAACACGGCGGTCAGCTTCGTCACCAACACCAACTGGCAGGGCTATGGCGGCGAGTCGACGATGGGTTATCTGGTCCAGATGCTGGGGCTGACGGTACAGAACTACCTCTCCGCGGCAACCGGCATCGTCGTCGTAATTGCCCTGATTCGTGGATTTGCCAGGCATTCGGCGGTCGGCATCGGCAACGCGTGGGTCGACCTGTTCCGCATCACGACCTATATCCTGCTGCCACTGGCGATGGTTTTTGCGCTGTTCCTGGCCAGCCAGGGCGTGATTCAGAACTTCGCCGCCTACCAGAACGTGACGACACTCGAGGTAACGAACTACGAGACGCCAAAACTCGGCTCTGATGGCCGACCCGTGCAGGACGACTCGGGCAACCCCGTACAGGAAAGGGCTGCCACCGCGCAGCAGAACCTGGCCATGGGTCCGGTCGCCTCGCAGGAGGCGATCAAGCTGATCGGCACCAACGGTGGTGGCTTCTTCAACGCCAACTCCGCACACCCTTTCGAAAACCCCACACCCGTGGTGAACTTCCTGCAGATGCTTTCGATCTTCCTGATTCCCGGCGCACTGTGCATCACCCTCGGATGCATGGTCGGCGACGAACGCCAGGGCTGGACAATTCTCGCCGCCATGGGGCTGCTCTTCGTCGCTCTTGCCGGCCCAGCGATCAGCCTGGAAGAGCAGGGCAACCCGCTGCTGGCGACGGTCGATACCGGAAACGGAACAACCGTGAGCACCACGGCCCTGACCGACGGCAACATGGAAGGCAAGGAAACACGTTTCGGCATTGTCGATTCCGCCCTCTTCGCCAGTATCACCACGGCAGCCTCCTGTGGTGCGGTGAATGCCATGCATGACTCGTTTACACCACTCGGTGGTGCCGTACCCCTGGTGTTGATACAACTCGGCGAGGTGGTGTTCGGCGGCGTTGGTTCCGGCCTCTACGGCATGCTGATCTTCGCGGTGCTTGCGGTATTCATTGCCGGCCTGATGATCGGGCGTACCCCGGAATATCTCGGGAAGAAGATCGAGGCACACGAGATGAAGATGACTTCCATCGCCATCCTCGCCACGCCCATGCTGGTCCTGGTCGGCAGCGCCATCACGGTGATGACCGAAGCAGGTCGCGCCGGCATCGCCAATCCGGGCGCCCACGGCTTTTCCGAAATCCTCTATGCCTTGTCGTCGGCAGCCAACAACAACGGCAGCGCCTTCGCCGGGTTGTCGGTCAACACACCTTTCTACAACGTGTTGCTGGGGATGGTGATGTGGCTTGGGCGTTTCGGCGTGATCGTGCCGGTGCTGGCCATGGCCGGATCACTGGCCGCCAAGAAGCGGATTGCGGTAACTGCCGGGACCCTGCCGACCCATGGCCCGCTGTTCGTCACGCTGCTGATCGGCACCGTGCTGCTGGTCGGCTTGCTGAACTACGTGCCAGCGCTGGCGCTTGGCCCACTGGTCGAGCATCTGGCGTTGTGGTCGCCCCCTTGATTCGCTGGAGAGTTCCATGACCCGCAAAACGTTTTCCCTGTTCGACCCGGCGCTGGTCAGGCCGGCCATCGTCGATTCGTTCCGCAAGCTCGATCCGCGCGTGCAGTGGCGCAATCCGGTGATGTTCGTGGTTTTCGTCGGTTCGCTCCTGACGACACTCGCAGCCTTCCCGGCCTTGGTCGGACCGACCCGGGAGTCCACTTCATTCACTCTCGGTGTCGCACTATGGCTCTGGTTTACCGTGCTCTTCGCCAACTTCGCCGAAGCACTGGCCGAAGGCCGCAGCAAGGCGCAAGCGGCCTCACTGCGCGGCCTGAAGAGGGAAACCTGGGCAAAGAAGCTGCATGCTCCACACGCTGGCGCCGAGTGGCATACCGTACCGGCTGACGATCTGCGGATCGGCGACTTCGTACTGGTCAGTGCCGGCGAAACCGTCCCCGCCGACGGCGAGGTCATCGAAGGTGTCGCCTCGGTGGACGAATCGGCCATCACCGGCGAATCGGCGCCGGTGATCCGTGAGTCCGGCGGCGACTTCTCGGCGGTGACCGGTGGGACGCGTGTGCTCTCCGACTGGCTGGTGGTGCGCGTCACCGTCAATCCGGGCGAGACCTTTGTGGACCGGATGATCGCCATGGTCGAGACCGCCAAGCGACAGAAGACACCGAACGAAATCGCGCTGGCAATCCTTCTCGCGGCACTGACGATCGTCTTCCTGATCGTGACCGCAACCCTGCTGCCCTTCTCGGAGTTCGGAGTGACCGTCGCCGGGTCGGGCGCGCCGGTCAGTCTCACCGTTCTCATCGCGCTGCTCGTCTGCCTGATTCCGACGACCATCGCCGGCCTGCTTTCGGCCGTCGGTGTCGCCGGCATGAGTCGCATGATGCAGGCCAACGTGATCGCCACCTCGGGCCGTGCGGTGGAAGCGGCTGGCGACGTCGACGTCCTGCTGCTCGACAAGACCGGCACGATCACGCTGGGCAACCGCCAGGCCAGTGCCTTCCTGCCCGCCGACGGGGTCGGCGAGGCAGAACTCGCCGACGCGGCACAACTGGCTTCGCTCGCCGACGAAACTCCGGAGGGGCGCAGCATCGTCGTTCTCGCCAAGCAGCGCTTCAACTTGCGTGAACGCGATGTGCACGCGCTGGAGGCGCAGTTCCTGCATTTCTCGGCGCAGACCCGGATGAGCGGGGTCGATGTCCCTGGTCGTCAGATTCGCAAGGGGGCCGCCGATGCCATCCGCAGGCAGGTCGAGGCTCTCGGCTCGGCCATGCCGCAATCGGTACTCAACGCCGTCGAGGCAGCTTCCCGCCGCGGCAGCACGCCACTCGTCGTATCCGATCAGACACGGGTGCTCGGCGTGGTCGAGTTGAAGGACGTCGTCAAGGGAGGCATCAAGGAACGCTTCGCCGAACTGCGTCAGATGGGTATCAAGACGGTGATGATCACCGGCGACAACCACCTGACCGCCGCGGCGATTGCTGCGGAAGCGGGCGTCGATGATTTTCTTGCCGAAGCGACGCCGGAAGCCAAGCTGGCGCTGATCCGCCAGTATCAGGCCGAAGGCCGCCTGGTGGCGATGACCGGCGACGGCACCAACGACGCCCCGGCCCTCGCCCAGGCCGATGTTGCCGTGGCCATGAACACCGGCACCCAGGCCGCCAAGGAAGCCGGCAACATGGTCGACCTCGACTCCAATCCGACCAAACTGATCGAAGTGGTCGAGACCGGCAAACAGATGCTGATGACCCGTGGCGCACTGACCACCTTCAGCGTCGCCAACGACGTGGCCAAGTATTTCGCGATCGTTCCTGCCGCCTTCGTCAGCACCTACCCGGCGCTCTCGGCGCTCAACGTGATGGGGCTGACCAGCCCTGCATCGGCGATTCTCTCGGCGGTGATTTTCAATGCCCTGATCATCATCGCGCTCATTCCACTGGCCCTGAGGGGCATCCGATATCGGGCCGTCGGTGCCGCCAGCTTGCTGCGCCGCAACTTGGCCATCTACGGACTCGGCGGACTCGTCGCGCCTTTCGTCGGCATCAAGCTGATCGATCTGGCACTGGCGGCCGCTGGCCTTGCCTGAGGGAATACTCATGAAAACCCTGCTTCGCCCCGCCGTTTCATTGTTCGTCCTGCTCTCGCTGCTTTGTGGCGTCGCCTATCCGTTGCTGGTCACCGGCATGGCCCGACTGGCTTTCCCGTTTGCTGCCCAGGGTAGCCTGATCATCAGGGATGGCAGACCGATCGGCTCGGTGCTGATCGGCCAGAATTTCACTGATCCGAAGTACTTCTGGGGTCGGCCATCGGCGACCACGCCCCAACCCTACAATGCCGCAGCCTCATCCGGCTCGAATCTGGGGCCGACCAACCCGGCCCTGGTGGATGCCATCAAAGCCCGGATCGAGGCATTGCGCGCGGCTGATCCGACCAACCAGCGAGCGGTGCCGATCGATCTCGTGACCGCCTCGGCCAGCGGTCTCGACCCGCACATCAGCCCGGCTGCCGCCGACTATCAGACGGAACGCGTCGCCCGCGCACGCCAACTTGATCCGCAAACCGTGCGTCAGCTCATTGCTCGGCACAGCGAAGGCCGCGATCTCGGTCTCTTCGGTGAGCCGCGCGTGCATGTGCTCAAACTCAACCTCGCACTCGACGCGACAACCCGGTGAACTCATTCCGGCGACGCGAAGCAATGGCTCGAACTGCAGAGAAAACGGGGAAAATGCATTCTTTCCACGGAGCCGAGGTCATGCCGTCAATTGCGTTGCCTGCCGCAAAGACAGGAAGCTTGCCGATGTCGTGGAAATTCAGGTCACGACTCGCGCGCGCATCTCGGAAGCGGCATCTCGAATCGATGCCGGAATTGCTGCAGCGGGGGTACGACTCTCCCACGGGGCTGACGATCATCACCTGCGCGACGGCGGTTCTGCACTTCCGCTTCCAGTGCAGGGGCCGGTCATGACCACCGATGGCCGCCCCGATCCTGATCGACTCCTGGCACGCGTGCAGGAAGAAGAGGCACGGGCGACGCGCGGCAAGTTGAAGATCTTTTTCGGTGCGACAGCCGGCGTGGGCAAAACTTACGCCATGCTCGGCACCGCACGGCAGCAAGCAGAAGCGGGAACCGATGTGCTCATAGGGGTCGTCGAAACTCACGGCCGCAAGGAAACCGACGCACTGGTCACCGGTCTCGAACGGCTGCCGCTGCGGGCGATCCCCCATCGGGACAAGGTACTGCAGGAGTTCGATCTCGACGCCGCGCTGGCGCGCCGCCCGGCGTTGATACTGATGGACGAACTGGCCCATTCCAACGTTGCCGGTTCACGTCATCCCAAGCGCTGGCAAGACATTCATGAGTTGCTCGAGGCAGGGATCAACGTCTACAGCACGGTCAACGTGCAGCATCTCGAAACCCTCAACGATGTGGTTAACGGGATCGCCGGCATCCGTGTCCGGGAAACGGTGCCCGACCGGGTGTTTGACGAGGCGGACGAAGTGATACTGGTCGATCTGCCACCTGACGAACTGTTGCAGCGCTTGCGCGAAGGCAAGGTCTACCTGCCGGACCAGGCGGAGCGGGCTGTCCGCCACTTCTTTCGCAAGGGCAATCTGATCGCCCTGCGTGAACTGGCGTTGCGCCGCACCGCCGACCGTGTGGACGGCGAGATGCTGGCATACCGCCGGCAGACCTCGGTGGCCACGGTCTGGCAGACACGCGATGCGCTGCTGGTGGGTATCGGTTCGGGTGCGGGAAGCGAGCGACTGGTGCGTACCGGTGCCCGCCTGGCAGGTCGACTTGAGGCCCCCTGGCACGCCATTCACGTTCACTCGCCCCGCAGCGGAGCGGAGCCCGAGGTGCAACGGCAGCGCACTGTGCGGGCACTCGAACTGTCAGCCTCACTCGGTGCCGAAACCGCCACTCTTTCGGCTGACGATGCGGTTGCTGCGCTGGTCGATTATGCGCGCACGCACAATCTCTCGCGCGTGCTGGTCGGGCGAGATCACCCGCGCCCCTGGCAACCATGGTATCGCTCGATGGCCGACCGTATCGGCCAGGCCGCGCCAGACCTGGATGTGGTTCAGGTGGCGCGCAGCGAGGCCAGGCGCGCTACCGTAGCGCCATCGGCCACACGCCAGGCTGATGGTTCCTGGCGCGACTACCTCAAGGCGACGGCCATCTGCGCGGCTGCCACCATTCTGACAACGCCACTGGCGGACTTGATCGAGCTGACCAACATTGCCATGTTGCTGTTGCTCGCCGTGATGATGGTTGCCGTCACGCTCGGCCGTGGTCCGGCAGTCGCCAGCGCCTTTCTCACCGTCGCCGCCTTTGACTTCTTCTTCGTAACACCGCGTTTTTCATTCGCGGTCAGCGATGCCCAATACCTGATCACCTTTGCCGTCATGCTCATCGTGGCACTCCTCACCGGCCAGTTAACCGCGCGCTACAAGCTGCAGGCCGAAGTCGCCACGCGCCGCGAAGCGCTCGCCCGTGACCTCTACGAGATGGCACGATCCCTCTCGGCTGCCCTCCTGCCGGTACAGATTGCCGAGGCCTGCAACCGCTTTCTGTCGCTTGAGTTTGCTGCTCAGGCATCGCTCATACTGAGCGATGCCAACGACCACCTGCAAGCACCGATCGGCAATCCTGCAGACAATGCCAGCGTCCCTTCGGTGGTTGACGAGGGTGTCGCCCGCTGGGCCTTCGATCACGGAGAACCGGCCGGGCTTTCCACCGACACCCTGCCCGGCAGCCCGCTGCTCTATCTGCCGCTCAAGGCGCCGATGCGTACCCGCGGCGTGCTCGCCATTGCGCCGAACGACCCACTGCGCGTACAGGGTCCGGAGGCACGCCGCCAGCTCGAAACCCTTGCCAGTCTGATCGCGATCGCCGTCGAGCGGATGCATTATGTCGAAGTGGCTCAGAAGAGCCTGCTGCAAATGGAATCGGAGGGCTTGCGCAATTCGCTCCTCTCCGCCATCTCGCACGATCTGCGGACGCCGCTGAGTGTGCTGGTCAGCCTCGCCGAGTCAATCGGGTTAACCCAGCCCCCGCCAAGCGATGCTCAGGCAAGAATTGCCGAGACCCTGAAGGAGGAAGCCCTGCGCATGAGCGGCAAGGTCAACAAGCTTCTCGACATGGCCCGCCTGCAAGCCGGAAAGGTTCAGCTTAACCGTCAGTGGCAACCCCTGGAGGAAGTGGTCGGCAGCGCCCTGCAGGCCAGCGAAGGGCCTCTGACCGGCCATTCGGTGCAAGCTGCGCTGCCAGAAGACCTGCCATTGGTCGAGATCGACTCGGTGCTGATCGAGCGTGTATTCTGCAACCTGCTCGAAAACGCTGGCAAATACACCCCGGCCGGCAGTTGCGTAAGCATCGGCGCAGCGGCGCGCGAAGGCGAGATCGAAGTGTGGGTGGAGGACGACGGACCAGGCTTGCCCAAAGGACGCGAGGAAGCGATCTTCGATAAATTCGAACGTGGCGCAGGAGCGAACGTCACCCCCGGCGTCGGCCTCGGTCTGGCCATCTGCCGTGCGATCATCGAGGCGCACGGCGGGAAGATCGGTGCCAAGAACCGGCCAACTGGCGGGGCACGCTTCATCTTTTCGCTGCCTCGCGGCATGCCGCCAACGCTTTGCGAGGAGCTCGGTACCGCATGAGCAGTTCAACGCCCGGCATCCTCGTTATCGAGGACGAAGCCAACATACGACGCTTCATCAGGCTTGCCCTCGAGAACGATGGATTCCGGGTCTGCGAGGCAGGCAGCTTGCAACGCGGTCTGATCGAAGCCGGCACCCGCCGCCCGGATCTGGTGGTGCTGGATCTCGGCCTGCCGGACGGCGACGGGATCGACTTCATTCGTGACCTGAGGAACTGGTCGCAAGTGCCGGTGATCGTGCTGTCGGCTCGCAACGCCGAACCGGACAAGGTCGCAGCACTCGATGCCGGGGCCGACGACTATCTGAGCAAACCCTTTGGTGCCGCCGAATTACTCGCCCGGGTGCGCGCACTATTGCGCCGCCATGGCCGCACAGAGGAAGGTCTGGCAGTCGCTCAATTCGGGCGAATTCGCGTCGACCTCGCCCGTCGGACCACTGAAAGGGACGGCAGTCCGATCCATTTGACGCCGATCGAATATCGCTTGTTGACCTACCTGATCACCAATCCGGACTGCGTGCTGACCCATCGCCAGCTCCTGAAAAACGTCTGGGGTCCGGCGCATGTTGAAGACAGCCACTACGTCCGCGTATACATGGGCTATCTGCGCAAGAAGATCGAGGACGACCCGGCTCGACCGAAGCACATTCTTACGGAAGCGGGCGTTGGCTACCGCTTTGTTGGCTCGTGACCCGCCGGCCGACTTGCCGCAGCCGCCGCCCGGCAACAGATTCGTCATTGCGTCCCCCTGACGCGCCATGATCCCTGCGTTCGGCAGCGCAGTTCCAGCCGTCCCCGAGTCTTGCTATAGTGCGGGCTGCGCACCGCCAGCGGGCCAGCCTTCGCCGTCCCGACCGGCGGCTTTTGCTTTGTTGCCGCATGAAAGCCCCTCATGAGTACCCCCCCCAGCGATTCCCGGAACGATAGCCGGTTCCCGCCCGAAATCCTGCGCGAGGTCGAAAAGCGTCGAACCTTTGCCATCATTTCGCACCCTGACGCCGGCAAGACCACTTTGACCGAGAAGTTGCTGCTTTTCGGGGGTGCCATCCAGCTCGCCGGCACGGTCAAGGGGCGCAAGAGTGCCCGCCACGCCACTTCGGACTGGATGGAGGTGGAGAAGCAGCGTGGCATCTCGGTGACCAGCTCGGTAATGCAGTTCGAATACCGGCAGCACACCATCAATCTGCTCGACACGCCGGGCCACGAGGATTTTTCGGAAGACACCTACCGCGTGCTGACCGCGGTCGACGCGGCGGTGATGGTTATTGATGCCGCCAAGGGCGTCGAGGCGCAGACCATCAAGTTGCTCAACGTCTGCCGCATGCGCAATACGCCGATCATTACCTTCGTTAATAAGCTGGACCGTGAGGTTCGCGAGCCTTTCGAACTGCTGGAGGAAATCGAATCGGTACTCGGCATCGAGTGCGCGCCGATCACTTGGCCGATCGGCATGGGCAAGACCTTTCGCGGGGTTTATCACCTGCTCAACGGCCGGCTGCTGCACTTTGCGGCCGGAGAGGAGCGGCGCAGTGAATCGGAGCGGCTCGACGGTCTCGACAACCCGATCCTCGACGCCCAGTTTCCGGGTGAAGTCGGCAAACTGCGCGAGGACGTCGACCTGATCCAGAGCGCCAGCAGCCCTTTCGATCTGGTCGGTTTTCTCGCCGGGCGTCAATCACCGGTCTTTTTCGGCTCGGCCATCAACAACTTCGGTGTACAGGAAATCCTGCAGGCGCTGCTCGACTGGGCGCCACCGCCCCAGGAACGCGACGCAGGGACGCGCATGGTGCAACCTGGCGAAGCGGCGTTCAGTGGTTTCGTGTTCAAGATACAGGCCAACATGGACCCCAAGCACCGCGACCGCATTGCCTTCTTCCGCGTCTGCTCCGGCCGCTACACGCCCGGCATGAAGGTGCGACATATTCGCCTGAATCGCGAGATGAAACTGGCCAACGTGCTGACCTTCATGGCCAACGAGCGCCTGCTGATGGAAGATGCGGTGGCCGGCGACATCATCGGTATCCACAACCACGGCAACCTGCATATCGGCGACTGCCTGAGCGAAGGCGAGACCCTGGGCTTCAAGGGCATCCCCTACTTTTCGCCGGAACTCTTTCGCGCAGCGCGCTTGCGTGACCCGCTGAAGAGCAAGCAACTGCTCAAGGGGCTGCAGGAACTCGGAGAAGAGGGTGCCATCCAGGTCTTCGAAAACCTGGCGAGTGGCGCGCTGCTGCTCGGTGCGGTCGGCAATCTGCAGTTCGAAGTCGTGGCGCAGCGCCTGCAGACCGAATACAAGGTCGATGCCATCTTCGAATCGGCCGACATCCACACCGCGCGCTGGCTGACTTTCCCCGACGACAGCACACGCCGCGCTTTTGAGCGAGAGCAGCTCCACCGCATGGCCAGGGATGTGGACGGCAATCCCGTCTATCTGGCGAGCACGCGCTACAACCTGGAGGTGACGAGCGAAAAATGGACCCAGGTCGGTTTCCGCGACTCGCGTGAGCATGGGCAGTTGTTCGCCTGACCCGGCCTCGCGTT
>NZ_JAEUOL010000058.1 GCF_016789985.1 Accumulibacter sp. | reverse complement strand
GGTCCTCCCTTCGCTGCGCAGGGCCAGCGTATTGGGCAGGTACTCCTTGATGGCGACACGTTTCCCCTGGCTGTCGGTCGCGACGTATACGATCGAGAAGCCGCCCAGCGAGAGCTGGTGCTCGATGCAGTACTCGTCGAGTTGGAAACCGGCGGGGAGAGGGTGGTTCGCTTGTTGCGCCATCCGTGTCAAGGCTATCATTCGGGTTTCCGGCCATTGTCCGGTTTTTCGGGGTGGGCTGTAAAGCCGCCTGCTGGCCTGTCACAGTCCACTCATCAGGATTCACATGATCTACAGTATGACCGGCTATGCCGCCAGAACGTGCGCCGTCCGGGGCGGCACGCTGTACATCGAGTTGCGCAGCGTCAATTCCCGCTACCTGGACATCTTCTTTCGCGTCTGCGACGAATTGCGGGTTGCCGAAACGGCACTGCGCGAGCTGCTCGCCGCACGTCTGAGCCGCGGCAAGCTGGAATGCCGTGTCAGCTTCTTTCCCGCCACCAGTGGCGGCCAGCAGGTCAACCTCAATGCGGGACTGCTCGAGCGCTTGCGGATGTTCGACGCGCAGGTACGCCAGGCCCTGCCGCTTGCCGCACCGCTGGCGGTCAGCGACGTGCTGCGCTGGCCGGGCATCTTCGGCGAGGAAACGCTCGATCTGCGGTCTGTGCTGCCGGCCTGTCTGGCGCTGGCCGGCGAAGCGCTCGACGACTTTGCCGCCAGCCGGGCGCGCGAGGGCGACAAGCTGGCGACCATCATCCGCCAGCGGGTGGTGCGCATGCGGGCACTGGTCTGCGACGTCGCACCGCGCATCCCGGCCGCACAGGCGGCGTTCAACGACCGGCTGCGACAACGCCTGCTGGAGGCTGTGCAGGCCGTGGACGACGAGCGCATCCGTCAGGAAGTGGCAGTGTTCGCAGCCCGCATAGATGTTTCGGAAGAACTGGCGCGCCTGTCGACACACCTCGACGAGGTCGAGCGCATCCTCGGGGCCGGCGGCGCGAGTGGCAAGCGCCTCGATTTCCTGATGCAGGAACTCAATCGCGAAGCCAACACTCTCGGCTCCAAGTCACTGGTAGCGGAAGTCTCGCAGGCAGCAATCGAGCTCAAACTGCTCATCGAACAGATGCGCGAGCAGGTGCAGAACCTGGAGTGAGTCTTCGCTCCGTCGGAGAAGATGGCAGCCATTGCTGAAAGCCCCTGAAAACGGGGGGGTGGTCTCAAGTCCGAAGTGCAAGGAGTTGATGAAAGAGTCTGGTGAAGTTGAAATCGGGCAGGAAGAGTTCGGCGGGGCAATGCCAGCCGAGGCTTTTGCGTGGTCGCGTATTCGGTTGCCAAGCAACGGCATCGGGTTCGACCCGAGAGAAACCGGACAGATCGGCGCCCTTTGGGAAAGACTGGCGTAGCAAGCCATGGGGATTCTCGTTGATGCCGCGCTGCCAAGGGCTCTATGCGGATCGGCGAAAGAGATCTTGACGCCTGTCAGTTCAGAAAAGCACGCGTGCTGAGCCATCTCGCGTCCCTGATCGTAGATCAGGGCTCGGCGTCGCTGGGCATCGATCCGATTCGGAACGGTACAGAAGCCGGTCACGGCGGCGGCCTCGGTACTGGCGTTATCCATTCTGGCCAAGGTCACGAACAAGGGGCGACGCTCCCCCGGCGTGCCGATGGCCGACGCATTGCGGGCACCCCTGATCAAGTCGCCCTCCCAATGACCGGGGATCACGCGATCTTCGACCTCGGGCGGTCGCTGGAGGAGGCTCGTCCTGTTGGGAATCGTTCCCCGGCGGTCGGTATAGCACGCACCCTGGGCCTGCGGCGCTGGCGCGACTGACGCAGGCAAGCTAAGCAACTCACGTCACCATTCACCACGAGGCATGGCCTGGATCGCGGTGTAGAGGGTTTCGTGGCTGACCTGAAGTGCGGGCCGTATCCGGATGCCTCCGGCGCAGGATGTGCCGGCAATCTGCTCCAGAATGACGATCCCGTAGCCGACGCTCGACCACCGCCACAGCGCCCCCTCGACGGCCAGGCGTGGCCGGCATCACTGAGCTTGCCCGCTGCTGCCCTTGACCCAGTTTCGCAAGGTCTGCTCTACCCGTCCCGGTTCCTTGACCACGACCACCGCCAGCGCCGGCCCGTCCTTCACCCGCTTGACCGCCGGCTCCTTGGATTCCCGCGTGCAGACCTGCTTCGCCATCTTCATTCTTCTCCCTTCCAAGGTCACGTCATCTGACGTCGCCCTGGGAAAACGAAATTCCGGGGGGAACTCACGCCTCGTCATCCCGTGCTATAGTTGCAGCCCCTTGTTGGCTGGACGAACCCTCTTGGCGCTTCGTTTCGACGTTCTCATCATCGGCAGTGGCCTGGCCGGACAAGCTGCGGCACTACGACTCGCAAAAACACACCGGGTGGCGCTGATCAGCAAGCGCGCCCTGGAGGACAGCGCATCAAGCTGGGCGCAAGGGGGAATCGCGGCGGTACTCGACAACCGCGATTCAATCGAGGCGCACATCCGTGACACGATTACCGCTGGCGCCTTCCTGAACGACCGTCACGCCACGCGCTTCGTGATCGAAAATGGGCGCCGCGCCGTCGACTGGCTGATCGAGCAGGGCGTGCCGTTCACGCGTGACGCGGCCGGTTACCACCTCACCCGTGAGGGCGGACACAGCGCGCGCCGCGTCATCCACGTGGCCGACGCCACCGGTCTCGCAGTGCAGACCACCCTGACTGACAAGGTGCGCCGGCAACCCAACATCAGCATTCTCGAAAACCACATCGCGATCGATCTGATCACCGGCCTCAAGCTGGGACTGGCGGAAAAGCGCTGTTATGGAGCCTATGTGCTGGACAGTGTCAGTGGTGAGGTGCTGACGATTGGCGCGCAACACACCCTGATCGCCGCCGGCGGCGCGGGGAAAGTCTATCTCTACACGACCAATCCGGACACCTCGACCGGTGACGGTATCGCCATGGCCTGGCGCGCCGGCTGTCGGGTAGCGAACATGGAGTTCATCCAGTTTCACCCGACCTGCCTTTACCATCCGCAGGCCAAGTCATTCCTGATTTCCGAAGCCGTACGCGGCGAAGGAGGACGACTGCTGCTGCCCGACGGCAGTCGCTTCATGCCCCGCCACGACGCACGCGGCGAACTCGCCCCGCGCGATGTGGTGGCCAGGGCTATCGACTTCGAAATGAAGAAACGCGGACTGGACTGCGTCTATCTGGACATCTCGCACAAGCCCGCAGCCTTTCTCGCTGAGCACTTCCCGAACATTCTGGCACGCTGCCTCGACCTCGGCATCGACATCACGCGCCAACCCATCCCAGTTGTTCCCGCCGCGCATTACACCTGTGGCGGCGTTGTCAGCGACCTGCGTGCGCGCACCGACCTCGCCGGCCTTTATGTAGCCGGCGAAGCCTCGTGCACCGGTCTGCACGGCGCCAACCGGCTGGCCAGCAATTCGTTGCTCGAATGCCTGGTGTTTGCCGAAGCGGCGGCAACGGACATTCTCCAGCAACCGCCCGGCGACCTGCCTGTGTTGCCGGCATGGGACGCGAGCCGGGTCAGTGACCCCGACGAGGAGATCGTCATCGCCCACAACTGGGATGAGTTACGCCGCTTCATGTGGGATTATGTGGGCATCGTACGCACCACCAAACGCCTGCAGCGCGCGCAGAACCGGATTCGCCTGCTGGTGCGCGAGATCGACGATTTCTACTCGCATTTCCGGGTCAGCCACGATCTGATCGAGCTACGCAACCTGGTGGTGACCGCCGACCTGATCATCCGCTGCGCGCTTCGGCGTCACGAAAGCCGTGGCCTGCACTTCAGTCGCAACTACCCCGACTCTTTGGCCCGGGCCAGCAACACCGTGATCAGACGGCACTCCCGGTCTGATCGCCCGGATTGACCAGCCAACGCAACCACAGGCACAGCACGCGAAATTGCTCCGGCGGCAGACTGTCCGGCAAAATGGCCAGACTGCGCAGGCGGCCCTGATCATCACGCAGACGAAGGACGATCAGTCGGCTGAACACTGTCGTATCTGGCTGTACCACCATGGCCAAGCATCGTCCACCAGGACAGAGCAGGTCCAGTTCGCCGCGCTCACCCAGGCGTAGACCGGTCACGCGCCCAGGCCGCAGGACATGCCATGCCGAGAGCGCCACCAACCCCAGCAAAAGGACCCTGGCGGCCGCTGGCCAGGGCAGTACCCACACACTGCCTGCCGCCAGTCCATGCAGCAGAATCGTCAGCCAGCAGAGGAAACGCGAGCGGCGCAATCCGAGAGTGAGTGGAAACTGCACCTGCCCGGAACGGCGAATCTGGCTTCTAGATTCGCTTGAAGGCGACGGTGGCGTTGGTGCCGCCGAAACCGAAGGAGTTGGAAATCCCGACGTCGATCTTCAGTTGGCGCGCCTCGTTGGCACAATAATCGAGATCGCAGGCTTCGTCCTGGTTGAAGACGTTGATCGTCGGTGGGGAGACCTGATGATGGATCGCCAGGATGGTGAATATCGCCTCGATGCCCCCCGCAGCGCCCAGCAGATGACCGGTCATCGACTTGGTCGAATTGATCACCAGTTGATGCGCATGCTCGCCGAAAGCGCGCTTGATGGCGATCGTCTCAGCCTTGTCCCCTAGGGGAGTGGAAGTGCCGTGTGCATTGACGTACTGCACCTCATCAAGATTCAAACCGGCGTTGCGCAGCGCGTTGGTCATGCAACGGGCTGCACCCTCGCCATCCTCGCAGGGCGCGGTCATGTGATGCGCGTCGGCACTCATGCCGAAGCCTGCCAATTCGCAGTAGACGCGGGCACCGCGCGCCTTCGCATGCTCGTACTCCTCGAGCACGACGACACCGGCCCCTTCACCGAGAACGAAACCGTCCCGGTCACGATCCCACGGGCGGCTTGCCGTCTGCGGATCATCATTACGCGTTGACAGGGCGCGTGGCGCACAGAAGCCCCCGAGCCCGAGTTTCGAAACGCAGCCCTCGGCCCCGCCAGAAATCATGATGTCCGCATCACCATACTCGATCAGGCGCCCGGCATCACCAATACTGTGCGTTCCCGTCGAACAGGCGCTGACCAGAGAGATGTTGGGGCCCTTGTAGCCATACATGATCGACAGATTGCCCGAGATCATGTTGATGATCGAGCCGGGAACGAAAAAAGGCGACACCTTGCGCACACCACCGGCGGCAAAGTCGTCGCAAGTACTCTCGATCATCGGTAAACCGCCGATCCCCGAACCGATCGACACGCCAATCCGCTCGGGAACCCCCGGGTGGTCTTCAAGTCCGGCATCGCGTATGGCCTGAATCCCCGCCGCCATGCCGTAGTGGATGAAGACATCCATCCGGCGCGCCTCCTTCGGCGAGATATATTGGCCGATCTCGAAGCCCCGCACTTCTCCGGCAATCCGGACAGGGAAAGTGGAAGCATCGAAACGGCTGATCCGGTCAATTCCCGAACGACCGGCAAGAACATTCTGCCAGGCTTCTGCAACCGTATTACCGACTGGGGAAACAATACCAAGGCCAGTGATGACGACTCTGCGACGTGCCAACTTGAACTCCAACAGTACGGAATGCGGCAGCGGGAACTTCCCCTGATGACATCCTGCCGGACGCAGCCGCCAGCCTGTCCGCCAGGGTGCGCGACGAGAAACTACTTCTTGTGGGCAGTGACGTAGTCGATGGCCTGCTGCACGGTGGTGATCTTCTCGGCCTCATCGTCCGGGATCTCGCACTCGAACTCTTCTTCCAGAGCCATGACCAGTTCGACCGTGTCAAGCGAATCGGCGCCCAGATCGTCGACAAAC
>NZ_JAEUOL010000016.1 GCF_016789985.1 Accumulibacter sp. | reverse complement strand
GTCTCGTACTCCACGTGCGCCGTGTTGATCGTGATCCCCCGAGCCTTCTCTTCCGGCGCCGCATCAATCTGGTCGTAGGCCTTCGCCACACCACCAAACTTCTTCGCCAGAATGGTCGTGATCGCCGCCGTCAGCGTCGTTTTCCCGTGATCCACGTGTCCAATCGTGCCAACATTCACGTGCGGCTTCGTGCGTTCAAATTTTCCCTTGGCCATTACCGTATCCTCGAAAACAGGGTCATTTCTTGTTGATGACTGCCTCGGCGACGTTCTTCGGCGCCTCGGCATAGTGCTTGAATTCCATTGAGTAGGTTGCACGACCCTGGCTCAAGGAGCGCAGCGTTGTCGAGTAACCGAACATCTCGGCCAGCGGCACCTCTGCCTTGATCGTCTTCATGTTGCCGGGCAGGTCTTCCATGCCCTGGATCATGCCCCGGCGACTCGACAGGTCGCCCATCACGTTCCCCATGTAGTCTTCCGGCGTTTCCACCTCGACAGCCATCATCGGCTCGAGCAGCGTGGGCGAGGCCCTGCGCATGCCATCCTTGAAGGCCATTGCGGCCGCCATGCGGAAAGCATTCTCGTTCGAATCGACGTCGTGATAGGAACCCTCAAACAGGGTGAATTTGATATCGACCACCGGAAAACCAGCCAGAACACCACTGGTGATCGCATCCTGCAAGCCCTTGTCCACCGCCGGGATGTACTCGCGTGGCACCGTGCCACCCTTGATCGCGTCGACGAACTCGTAGCCCTTGCCAGGTTCGTTCGGCTCGATCTTCAACCAGACATGGCCATATTGCCCGCGGCCGCCCGACTGCTTGACGAACTTCCCTTCCTGCTCGACCGATTTCTTGATGCACTCGCGGTAGGCAACCTGCGGCGCCCCGACGTTGGCGTCAACACCGAACTCGCGCTTCAGACGGTCGACGATGATCTCCAGATGCAACTCGCCCATGCCCGAGATGATTGTCTGCCCGGACTCCTCGTCGGTCCGCACGCGAAACGACGGATCCTCCTGCGCCAGTCGCCCGAGCGCAACGCTCATCTTTTCCTGGTCCGGCTTGGTCTTCGGCTCGACGGCAACGTGAATCACCGGCTCCGGAAAGACCATGCGCTCGAGTGTGATGACCGCCGCCGGATCGCACAGGGTTTCGCCGGTGGTCACTTCCTTCAGGCCGACGCAGGCCGCGATATCTCCGGCGAGAACCTCCTTGAGCTCCTCGCGGTTGTTGGCGTGCATCTGCAAGACCCGGCCGATCCGCTCGCGGCGCCCCTTGATCGGATTGTAGATCGTGTCACCGGACTTCAGAACACCCGAGTAGACGCGGATGAAGGTCAGTTGCCCGACGTAGGGATCGGTCATCAACTTGAAGGCCAGCGCGGAAAACTTCGCCGAATCCGAAGCTTCGCGCGTATCCAGGGAACCATCTTCCTTCTCGCCGGTAACCGGCGGAATATCGACCGGCGACGGCAGGAGATCGATCACCGCATCGAGCATGCGCTGCACGCCCTTGTTCTTGAACGCGGTGCCGCACAGGGCCGGCTGAATCTCGCAGGCGATCGTGCGCTGACGCAACCCCGCGATGATTTCCGCTTCACTCAACTCACCCTGCTCGAGATACCTGTCCATCAGCTCTTCGGACGACTCGGCTGCCGCTTCGACCATCCTGCTGCGCCACTCGTCGGCCTCGGCCCGCAGTTCGGCGGGAATCTCCCGATAGTCGAACTTCATTCCCAGCGACGCCTCGTCCCAGTAGATGGCCTTCATCTTGGTCAGGTCAACCACCCCCTCGAAATAGTCTTCCTTGCCGATCGGGATCACGATCGGAATCGGATTGGCCTTGAGGCGGACGCGCATTTGGTCAACGACCTTGAAAAAATCAGCCCCCTGACGATCCATCTTGTTGACGAAGGCCAGACGAGGCACCTTGTACTTGGTCGCTTGACGCCAGACCGTCTCCGACTGCGGCTGCACCCCACCGACCGCGCAATAGACCATGCATGCGCCGTCCAGGACCCGCATCGAACGCTCCACTTCGATCGTGAAGTCCACGTGACCCGGAGTGTCTATGATGTTGATCCGGTGCTCCGGGCGATCGAGCTGCATACCCTTCCAGAAACAGGTGGTGGCTGCCGAGGTAATGGTAATGCCGCGCTCCTGCTCCTGCGCCATCCAGTCCATGGTCGCGGCGCCGTCATGCACCTCGCCGATCTTGTGGTTGATACCCGTGTAGAACAGGATACGCTCGGTCGCCGTGGTCTTGCCGGCATCGATGTGGGCGCTGATACCGATATTCCGGTATCGCTCAATAGGGGTTTTGCGTGCCACAGTAGTAAACCTTCACTAATAAAGAACGATCGCCAGCACACGATACCGGTGCTGGTGGAGTACTCTAGAACCTGAAGTGTGCGAACGCTTTGTTGGCTTCCGCCATGCGATGCACTTCGTCACGTTTCTTGACCGCCGCGCCGCGGCTTTCCGAGGCGTCCAGCATTTCGGCCGCCAAGCGCTGGCCCATCGACTTTTCGGAACGCTTGCGGGCAGACTCGCGCAACCAGCGCATGGCAAGCGCGACTCGCCGACTCGGGCGAACTTCGACCGGGACCTGATAGTTGGCGCCGCCCACGCGACGACTCTTGACCTCAACCAATGGCTTGATGTTGCCCAAAGCCGCGCTGAACACCTCCAGCGGATCCTTGCCACTCTTGGTGACGATCTGGTCAAAGGCACCATAGACGATGCGTTCGGCGACCGACTTCTTGCCACTCTTCATGATCGTATTGACAAATTTCGACACTTCGACGTTGCCGAACTTGGGATCCGGCAGGATATCGCGCTTCGGAACTTCACGGCGACGGGGCATGGCAACCTCTCATAGTTACAGTTCAGTAGAAGGATCGGACAAGACGCCCCTTCCCGGCCGCCCGCCAGGAGCGACCCTTACTCGGGTGGAGCTCAAGCAGCCTTCGGGCGCTTGGTACCGTACTTGGAACGACCCTGCTTGCGCTTCTTGACCCCCTGGGTATCCAGCGAACCACGAACCGTGTGATAGCGCACACCCGGCAGGTCCTTGACCCGCCCACCGCGGATCAGAACAACCGAGTGCTCCTGCAGGTTGTGGCCCTCACCACCAATGTACGAAATGACCTCGAAGCCATTTGTCAGACGGACCTTGCACACCTTGCGCAGCGCCGAGTTCGGCTTCTTTGGCGTAGTGGTGTAGACACGGGTGCACACTCCGCGCTTCTGAGGACAGTTGCTCAGCGCCGGAACTTTGCTCTTGGTGCGGATCGCCTCGCGAGGCTTGCGCACTAGCTGGTTAATGGTTGGCATGTTTCCACCCCTAATAGATCGATGCAGCAACCAGGGTGCCAAGCACACGGCGTCTGCAAAAAACCAAGGCGGACCAAAGGCCGCCTTGGCAATATTCATGACAAGCCGACGCAACAGAGGGCAATCGGCGACAAAGACCGGCGATTCTAGGGTCTATTAGGCACCAAGTCAAGCCACCGGAACATCCTGAGTGCTCTCTTGGCTCGCCGGCAATTCGTCGTCGGCCGACAAACCGCTGCCTGCCGCCATGTCCTCGCCAGCCGCATTCTTCTTCCGCGTATTGTGATAGGCAAGCCCGGTGCCCGCCGGTATCAGGCGGCCAACGATGACGTTCTCCTTGAGTCCGCGCAACTCGTCGCGCTTGCCCATGATCGCCGCTTCGGTCAGCACGCGTGTCGTCTCCTGGAAGGATGCGGCAGAGATGAACGAATCGGTGGACAGGGACGCCTTGGTGATGCCCAGCAGCACATGCTCATAGGTTGCCGGCAGCTTGCCTTCGGCGAGCATGCGGTCGTTCTCGTCGAGCAGGTGGGCACGCTCCACCTGTTCGCCCTTGATGAACTTGGTATCGCCCGGTTCGAGCACGTTCACGCGACGCAGCATCTGCCGAACGATCACTTCGATGTGCTTGTCGTTGATCTTGACGCCCTGCAGGCGGTACACATCCTGCACCTCATCGGTGATGTAGATGGCCAGTGCCTCCACTCCCAGGAGACGCAGAATATCGTGCGGATCGGGCGCACCATCGACGATCAGCTCACCCTTGTTAACCACCTGGCCGTCATGCACCAGAACATGTTTGTCCTTGAGAATCAGGTACTCGTGGGTCACCCCGTCGAGATCCGTGATGACCAGGCGCTGCTTGCCCTTGGTATCCTTGCCGAAGGACATGGTACCGGTGAATTCGGCCAGCATGCCGGCATCCTTGGGCGTGCGCGCTTCGAACAGTTCCGCCACCCGCGGCAGACCACCGGTAATGTCACGCGTCTTGGCAGACTCCTGCGGCAGACGGGCCAGCACATCGCCAACCGAGATCTGCTGACCATCGAGCACGTTGATGATGGCACCCACTTGAAAGGTGATGGTCACCGGATGATCGCTGCCGTGCATCTTGACTTCCGTACCGTCGGCTTCGAACAACCGGACCTGCGGGCGCAAGCCCTTGCTTGGCGCCTTGCCACCGCGCTTGGGATCGATCACCACCAGGGTCGACAGCCCGGTCACCTCGTCGATCTGCTTGGCAACCGTCACACCCTCCTCGACATTCTCGAATTTCACCAGACCCGAGTATTCGGCAATGATCGGACGCGTGTGCGGATCCCAGCTGGCCAACCTGCCCCCCGCCTTGACCGCCTGCGCATCCTCGACCTGCAGGGTCGCGCCGTAGGGAACCTTGTGCTTCTCACGTTCCCGACCGTTGTCGTCGGTGATCAGGATCTCGCCGGAACGTGTGATGACGATCTTCTCACCCTTGGCACTGGTGACATAACGCATGGTCGAAGTGAAGCGAACGACTCCGGCGCTACGCGTCTCGACGTGGCTGGCCACCGCAGCGCGTGAGGCAGCGCCACCGACGTGGAAGGTCCGCATGGTCAACTGGGTACCCGGCTCGCCGATCGATTGCGCGGCGATCACGCCGACCGCCTCGCCGACGTTGACCGGTGTACCACGACCCAGGTCGCGCCCATAACACTTGGCGCACAGACCGTAACGCGTCTCGCAGGTGAGCGGCGTGCGCGCCTTGACTTCATCGATACCCAGCTGATCGATCAGATCACAGTGATCTTCGCTGATCAGCGTACCGGCTTCGATCACCGTCTCCTGACTGTCCGGGTGCACCACGTCGGCAGCCGTGACGCGTCCCAGGATCCGCTCGCGCAGTGCCTCGATCACCTCGCCGCCTTCGATCAAGGCTTTCATGGTGACGCCATTGGTCGTCCCGCAGTCTTCCTCGATGACCACCAGGTCCTGCGTCACATCGACCAGGCGGCGCGTCAGGTAACCGGAATTGGCGGTCTTCAGTGCGGTATCCGCCAGGCCCTTGCGTGCCCCGTGCGTCGAGATGAAGTACTGCAGGACGTTCAGGCCTTCGCGGAAGTTGGTGGTGATCGGCGTTTCGATGATCGACCCGTCCGGTTTGGCCATCAGGCCACGCATCCCGGCCAGCTGGCGAATCTGCGCCGCCGAACCGCGCGCGCCCGAGTCAGCCATCATGAAGATCGAGTTGAAGGACTCCTGTTTCTCCTGTTCGCCCTGGCGATTGCGCACCTCCTCGTGGCCCAGTTGCTCCATCATCACCTTGGCGACCTGATCACCGGTACGTCCCCAGATATCCACCACCTTATTGTAGCGCTCGCCGTTGGTCACCAGACCGTTGGTGTATTGGTGCTCGATCTCCTTCACCTCGGTTTCCGCCGCAGCGATGATCTCGCGCTTCTGTGCCGGCACCAGCATGTCGTCGGAGCAGATCGAAATACCGGCACGGGTCGCCAGTCGATAGCCGTTCTGCATCAGCTTGTCGGCAAAGACGACGGTTTCCTTGAGACCGCAGCGGCGGAAGGCGGCATTGATCAGCTTGGAGATTTCCTTCTTCTTCAAGGTCTTGTCGATCAGGCTGAAAGGCAGGCCCTTGGGCAGGATTTCGGAGAGCAGCGCGCGCCCCGCCGTGGTGTTGTAGCGTGCCGTTTTCTCCTGCCAGCCGTTCGCCCCATTCTTCTCGTACTCGGCGATGCGCACCGTGATCCGGGCGTGAAGATCCAGCTCACCCGCCTGCATGGCCCGTGTCACCTCGGCAAGATCGGGAAAGATCATGCCTTCACCGCGCGCATTGACGCGCTCGCGAGTCGCATAGTAGAGACCGAGCACGATGTCCTGCGACGGCACGATGATCGGCTCGCCATTGGCCGGCGAAAGGACATTGTTCGAGGCCAGCATCAGCGTCCGCGCCTCCATCTGTGCCTCGAGCGACAAGGGCACATGCACGGCCATCTGGTCGCCGTCAAAGTCCGCATTGAAAGCGGCGCAGACCAGCGGATGCAACTGGATCGCCTTGCCTTCGATCAAAGTCGGTTCAAAGGCCTGAATACCGAGGCGGTGCAGTGTCGGAGCGCGGTTGAGCATGATCGGATGCTCGCGAATCACCTCCTCGAGAATGTCCCAGACTACGGCCTCCTGGGTTTCGACCATCTTCTTGGCCTGCTTGATGGTGGTCGCCAGCCCCATCACCTCAAGCCGGTTGAAGATGAACGGCTTGAACAGTTCGAGCGCCATCAGCTTCGGCAGGCCGCACTGGTGCAGCTTGAGTTGCGGCCCGACGACGATCACCGAGCGTCCCGAGTAGTCGACGCGCTTGCCCAGCAGGTTCTGCCGGAAACGCCCGCCCTTGCCCTTGATCATGTCGGCCAGCGACTTCAGTGGACGCTTGTTGGCCCCGGTCATCGCCTTGCCCCGGCGACCATTGTCGAGCAGCGAGTCGACCGCCTCCTGGAGCATGCGTTTTTCGTTGCGCACGATGATTTCCGGCGCCTTCAATTCAAGCAGGCGCTTGAGACGATTGTTGCGGTTGATCACCCGGCGATAGAGATCATTCAGGTCGGAGGTCGCGAAACGTCCGCCGTCGAGCGGCACCAGCGGACGCAGGTCGGGCGGCAGTACCGGCAGCACTTCCAGAACCATCCACTCCGGCTTGATCCCCGACTTCTGGAAACCCTCCAGCACTTTCAGACGCTTCGAAAATTTCTTGCTCTTGGTCTCCGAAGTCGTTGTCTCGAGCTCGCCCCGCAGACTTTCGACCTCACGCGCCAGGTCGATCGAACGAAGCAGTTCACGGATTCCTTCAGCGCCCATCGCTGCGTAGAAGTCGTCGCCGTACTCCTCGACCTTGGCCAGGTAGTCGTCCTCGGTGAGCAACTGGCCACGGGCCAGCGGCGTCATGCCGGGATCGTAGACGACGAAGGCTTCAAAGTAGAGGACCCGCTCAATATCCCGCAGGGTCATGTCGAGCACCATTCCCAGGCGACTCGGCAAGCTCTTCAGGAACCAGATGTGCGCCACCGGGCTGGCCAGCTCGATGTGCGCCATGCGCTCCCGACGCACCTTGGCCAAGGTTACTTCAACACCACATTTTTCACAGATCACACCGCGATGCTTCAAGCGCTTGTACTTGCCGCACAGACATTCGTAATCCTTGATCGGGCCGAAGATCTTGGCACAAAACAGGCCATCGCGCTCCGGCTTGAAGGTCCGGTAATTGATCGTTTCCGGCTTCTTCACTTCGCCGTAGGACCAGGAGCGAATCTTGTCGGGTGAGGCAAGACCGATGGTGATCGCATCGAACTGCTCTTCCTGCGTCACCTGCTTAAACAAATCAAGCAATGCTTTCATTTTTTGCTCCAGTGAGGAGTGAGCTGTCAGAGGTGAAGAGCGACGGCGCCGGAGCGCCCAGGACGCTCGCTCACCCCTCGGCAAAACAATCAGAAACGTTCGAGATCGATGTCGATGGCCAGCGAGCGTATTTCCTTGACCAGCACGTTGAAGGACTCCGGCATGCCGGCGTCGATCTTGTGATCACCCTTGACAATGTTCTCGTAAACCTTGGTCCGTCCATTGACGTCGTCTGACTTGACGGTCAGCATCTCCTGCAGCACGTAGGAAGACCCATAGGCTTCGAGTGCCCACACCTCCATCTCACCGAAGCGCTGGCCGCCAAACTGCGCCTTGCCACCAAGCGGCTGCTGAGTAACCAGCGAGTACGGACCGGTGGAACGGGCATGCATCTTGTCATCGACCAGATGGTGCAGTTTCAGGACGTGCATGTAGCCCACCGTGACCTGTCGCTCGAACTGCTCGCCAGTGCGACCGTCGTACAGCGTCATCTGGGCCGATTGCGGCATGCCGGCCAGAGTCAGGACGGACTTGATTTCGGATTCCTTGGCGCCGTCGAAAACCGGCGTCGCAAAGGGTACCCCTGCCTGCAGGTTACCAGCCATTTCCAGAATCTCGTCGTCGTTGAGTTCATCGAGACGTTCGGACTTGCCCGTTCCATTGTAGATCTGGTCGAGCAGGCCGCGCACTTCCTCTACGTTCGCCTGCCGACGCAGCATCTCGCCGATCCTCGTTCCCAGTCCCTTGGCGGCAAGCCCGAGATGGACCTCGAGAATCTGCCCGACGTTCATCCGTGACGGCACCCCCAGCGGATTGAGCACGATATCGACCGGACGGCCATCAGCCATGTAGGGCATATCCTCGACCGGCACGATGCGTGAAACCACGCCCTTGTTGCCATGCCGACCGGCCATCTTGTCACCGGCCTGCAGGCGGCGCTTGACGGCAACGTACACCTTGACCATCTTCTGCACGCCGGGTGGCAGTTCATCTCCCTGCGTCAGCTTCTTGCGCTTCTCCTCAAATGAAACATCGAAATCCTTGCGCGTCTGCTCGAGACCTTCACGCAGCGACTCCAGTTGCTGCGCGACCTCTTCGTCAGCCATCCGGATGTCGAACCAGTGATGTGGATCGAGACCCTCGAGGTACTCGCTGCCGACCAGCGTTCCCTTGGCCAAACGCTTCGGGCCACCATTGGCCGGCTTGCCGACGATCATGCGCTCGGCACGGGCAAAGGCATCGCGTTCGACGATGCGCAACTGGTCGGCGAGATCGAGCTTGTAACTGCGCAGGTGATCGTCGATGATCGACTGCGCCCGCTTGTCACGCTCGATGCCCTCGCGGGTGAAGACCTGAACGTCGATCACCGTCCCGGAAATACCGGATTGAACGCGCAGCGAAGTGTCCTTCACGTCGGACGCCTTCTCGCCGAAAATCGCACGCAACAGCTTTTCTTCCGGAGTGAGCTGGGTTTCGCCCTTTGGCGTCACCTTGCCGACCAGTACATCGCCGGCCTCGACCTCGGCACCGATATAGACGATTCCCGACTCGTCGAGTCGCGACAGCTGTGACTCGCCGAGCGACGCGATGTCGCGCGTGATTTCCTCAGGCCCGAGCTTGGTATCACGCGCCACCACCGTCAACTCCTCGATATGGATGGAGGTGAAACGGTCCTCGGCGACGACACGCTCGGAGATCAGGATGGAATCCTCGAAGTTGTAGCCATTCCACGGCATGAAGGCCACCAGCATGTTCTGGCCGAGCGCCAGTTCGCCCTTGTCGGTCGACGCACCGTCGGCCACCACGTCCCCGCTGGCAATGAGGTCACCGACGCGCACCAGCGGCCGCTGATTGATGTTGGTGTTCTGGTTCGAGCGGGTGTATTTGACCAGATTGTAGATGTCGACGCCGACCTCGCCCGGCCCCGTTTCGTCGTCATTGACCCGGACGACCACGCGTGAGGCGTCGACGTAATCGACCAGACCGCCGCGCAGAGCCTGCACGGCAGTACCCGAGTCAACCGCCACCGTCCGCTCGATGCCGGTACCCACCAGCGGCTTCTCGGGACGCAGACATGGCACTGCCTGTCGTTGCATGTTGGCTCCCATCAGCGCACGGTTGGCATCGTCGTGTTCGAGGAAGGGGATCAGTGATGCCGCGACCGAGACGATCTGGCTGGGAGCCACGTCCATGTACTGCACGCGCGTCGGCTCCGCGAGAATCGTCTCGCCCTTCTCGCGGCAGGTCACCAGATGGTCGGTCAACACCCCTTCGTTGCCGATGTCCGAGTTGGCCTGAGCAATGATGTAGGCCCCCTCCTCGATCGCCGAGAGGTACTCGATCTGATCGGTGACCCGTCCGTCGACCACCTTGCGATAGGGCGTTTCCAGGAAACCGTATTCGTTGGTCCGCGCAAACAGCGCCAGCGAATTGATCAGGCCGATGTTCGGACCTTCCGGAGTCTCGATCGGGCAAACGCGACCATAATGCGTCGGATGGACGTCGCGCACTTCGAAGCCGGCTCGCTCGCGTGTCAGACCGCCCGGCCCGAGGGCCGAGACACGACGCTTGTGGGTGATCTCGGACAACGGGTTGGTCTGGTCCATGAACTGCGACAACTGGCTAGAACCGAAGAACTCCCGCACCGCAGCGCTGATCGGCTTGGCGTTGATCAGGTCGTGCGGCATCAGATTGTCCGATTCGGCCTGCGACAGGCGCTCCTTGACGGCACGCTCGACGCGCACCAGACCAGCCCGGAACTGGTTTTCGGCCAGTTCGCCAACCGACCGGACCCGGCGGTTGCCGAGGTGATCGATATCATCGATTTCGCCTCGACCATTGCGCAGCTCGACCAGCAGCTTGATCACTTCGACGATATCGCGCGGCGAAAGCGTCAGTTGTTCACGCACCTCGCCCGTCACCCCCAGGCCCTTCAACTCATCGAACAGCTTCAGCGCGACTTCCCGGGTCAGGTTCTCGGCCACCGCCCGCGGCCCGTGGCTCAATTCGCCAAGGATCTGCTCGACCGACGCGACCGAGTCGCCCACCGCGACGTTGATCAGTTTGACGATGTCGTCACGCTTCGCCGGCACATGCTTGACCATCACCTTGCATTCGACCACGTCCTTGCGTGCGACGCGCCGGTTGAACTTCATGCGGCCGACCGCCGACAGGTCGTAGCGGTCATCGGAGTAGAACAGGCCGTTGAACAGAATTTCGACCGCTTCCTCGGTTGGCGGTTCGCCCGGGCGCATCATCCGGTAGATCGCAATGCGCGCCGCCTGACGGGATACCGTTTCGTCCGAACGCAGGGTTTGCGAAATGAAACCACCACGATCGAGGTCGTTGATATAGAGGGTATGCAGCGACTCGACTCCGGATTCGATCAGCTTGGCAAGCAAGCTCTCGGTGATCTCGTCGTTGGCATTGGCCAGCACCTCGCCACTGCTCTGGTCGATGATGTCCTCGCCGATCACCCGGCCGATCAGAAAGTCATCCGGCACGGCCACCTGCTTGATGCCCGCCGCATCGAGCTCGCGAATGTGCTTGGCGGTGATCCGCTTGTCCTTGGCAATGATCAGCTTGCCGGACGGGTCGTTGAAGTCGAAGCGGGCAACCTCGCCGCGCAGACGCTCGGGCACGAGGGCAAACTCGATCACCCGCTTGCCGAGCAGGAAGGTGTCAAACTCGAAGAACTCGAGCAGAATCCGCTGCGGTGTCAGGCCAATCGCCTTGAGCAGCGTGGTTACCGGCATTTTGCGGCGACGGTCCACGCGGAAGAACAGCAGATCCTTGGGATCGAACTCGAAATCCAGCCATGAGCCACGGTAGGGGATGACCCGTGCCGAGAAAAGCAGCTTGCCGGAACTGTGTGTCTTGCCACGGTCGTGTTCGAAGAATACCCCGGGCGAACGGTGCAACTGCGAGACAATGACCCGCTCGGTGCCGTTGATGACGAACGAACCGGTCGAAGTCATCAACGGGATCTCGCCCATGTAGACTTCCTGTTCCTTCACTTCCTTGATCGTATCAGGTGCCTCGCGGTCGAGTATGACCAGGCGAACCTTGGCACGCAGCGCCGAAGCGAAGGTCAGACCACGCTGCTGGCATTCCGTGACGTCGAAGGCAGGCTCGGAAAGCGTATAGCTGACAAACTCGAGCCGCGCATTGCCGCTATGGCTGACGATCGGGAAAATGGAGGAAAAAGCGGCCTGCAGTCCCTGGTTCCTGCGCTGGGCTGGCGGCACGGCTGCCTGCAGGAAAGCGGAAAAGGATTCCAGCTGGGTTGCCAGAAGGTAGGGCACGTCAAGCACGCTGACGCGCTTGGCGAAGCTCTTGCGGATACGCTTTTTCTCGGTGTAGGAGTAGGTCATGTTCGCTCCGAACTCACAAGGCAAATCCTCTAGCGCGCCGGCGAGGATCGCAAAATCCGCCGGTTCGCAACGGACAAACGCAATGTGACTGCTTCCCGAGGCACCCTGACCAGCACCCGCGGAACCGATCCCCAGTCATCCTTGCGTTTGTACGCTGCCTGTCCCTGCGCCGTCCCGGCGAAGGGCAGACGCAAAGCCGTTTCCGGAAAAGCAGAAAAGGGCTGACAGCCGGAAGGCTGTCAGCCCAACTCGCTTGGCCGGTATTTACTTGACCTCGACCTTTGCTCCGGCATCCTCGAGCAGCTTCTTGAGGGCTTCGGCATCGGCCTTGGAAATCGACTCCTTGACCGCCTTCGGTGCGCTGTCGACGAGATCCTTGGCTTCCTTGAGGCCAAGGCCGGTTGCCGCACGAACAACCTTGATAACCTCGACCTTCTTCTCGCCGATGCCTGCCAGGACGACGGTGAATTCGGTCTGCTCTTCGACCACGGGAGCAGCCGCACCGGGTGCAGCGACTGCCATCGAGGCTGCGGAAACACCAAACTTCTCTTCGAACGCCTTGACCAGATCGTTCAATTCCATGACAGTCATCGCGCCAACGGCTTCGAGGATGTCTTCTTTGGTAATAGCCATAATCACTTAACTCCTAGATCTGAAAACTGAAAAAAAGCTGACAGCAGGCTCAGGCAAGCGCTTCCTCGCGCTGTTTGGCCAAGGCGGCAAGCGCACAGGCAAAACCGGTGACCGGTGCCTGCATGACGCCGAGCAACTGAGCGAGCAACTCGTTCCGACTCGGA
Source organism: Accumulibacter sp. (assembly GCF_016789985.1). Taxonomy (GTDB): domain Bacteria; phylum Pseudomonadota; class Gammaproteobacteria; order Burkholderiales; family Rhodocyclaceae; genus Accumulibacter. The sequence continues at coordinate 2,018 of NZ_JAEUOL010000016.1, read as the reverse complement.
ATCGACGCGAGCGCCTGCACACCAGCCTTGTCCAGAAGCTTGCCAGCAAAACTGCCGGCCCTCAGAATCAGCTTGTCATTGGTTTTTGCAAAGTCGTTGAGCACCTTCGCGGCAGCGACCGGATCATCCGAGATGCTGTAGATCAGCGGACCGGTCATCTGGTCGGCCAGACTGGCAAAGACAGTACCCTCGACCGCACGCCGCACCAGCGTGTTCTTCATCACCCGAAGATAGACACCCGAAGCGCGCGCCTGTGCACGCAGACGAGTCAGGTGAGCCACCGGCAAGCCGCTGTACTCGGCCAGGACGATCGTCTGGGCACTCGCCATCTTCGCCGACACTTCGGCCACGACGACTTTCTTTTCATCAAGATTGAGACCCACAGGCCCTTCCTCCCATCAAGTCAACAAACGGAACATCCCGGAGAATGCACCGCACCCACGGCGACCTTGATCAGGGGTGACAGCACAGACATGAAGCCTGTGGCTGCGAAATCCTTTTCTGGGTACACCGTCTACGCAGGCCGCTTGCACACTTAAGCCACGAAAACCCATCGTTGGCACCTGCGGTCTTTGACGATCTGCCGACGCTGCGAAAACCCAGCACCGGCAGCCCCACAAAGCTCGTCGGCGGGATCACGCACCAACCCGTGCTCCCGCGCAAATCTCGCTCCTACAGAGTGGAAGCGTCGACCCGGACACCCGGGCCCATCGTGCTCGACACCGCCACCCGTCGCACATACTGCCCTTTCGAGGTCGCCGGCTTGGCCTTGATCAGCGCATCCAGCAGCGCCTTGAGGTTGCCGGCCAGCTTGTCGGCCTCGAACGAGGCGCGACCGATGGTGCTGTGAATGATGCCCGCCTTGTCGGTACGATACTGAACCTGTCCGGCCTTGGCGTTCTGCACGGCGGTAACGACATCCATGGTCACCGTACCCACCTTCGGATTCGGCATCAGGCCGCGCGGACCGAGAATCTGGCCGAGTTGACCGACGATGCGCATCGCGTCGGGCGTCGCAATGACGCGATCGAAGTTGATCACGCCAGACTTGATCTCGGCGGCAAGGTCCTCGAAACCGACAATATCGGCCCCCGCAGCCTTGGCCGCTGCCGCTTTTTCGCCTTGGGCGAACACCGCCACGCGGATCGTCTTGCCAGTACCAGCAGGCAGGACCACCGAACCACGAACGATCTGATCAGACTTGCGCGGATCGACCCCGAGGCAGACGGCGACGTCGATCGATTCGTCGAACTTGGCGTTGGCGAATTCCTTCGCCAATTTCAGGGCATCGGCCACCGGATAGGTCCTGGTGCGCTCGATTTTGCCCTTGATGGCTTTTTGACGCTTACTCAGGCTCGCCATTTCAGAGACCCTCCACCGTGACGCCCATGGTACGGGCACTACCCGCAATCGTCCGCACGGCAGCCTCGAGATCGGCAGCCGTCAAATCGGGCATTTTCTGTGTGGCGATCGCCTCGCACTGGGCGCGAGTCAGGGTACCGACCTTGGCGGTATGCGGTTTGGCGCTACCTTTCTGAATGCCGATCGTCTTCTTGATCAGGACGGTCGCCGGCGGCGCCTTCATGATGAAGGTGAAGCTCTTGTCGGCGAAGGCCGTAATCACGACGGGACTCGGCAGACCCGGCTCCAGACTCTGCGTCTGGGCGTTGAACGACGTGCAGAACTCCATGATGTTGAGACCGCGCTGACCCAGCGCCGGCCCGATGGGCGGCGAAGGATTAGCTTTCCCCGCCGGCACCTGAAGTTTGATGAAACCGATGATTTTCTTTGCCACCGTACGACTCCTCTAAGCGGGTCCAAGCGCGCTCACGCGAGCGCTCCCCAAAAGACAAACGCGGCCCGAAAGCCGCCCTACCGCGGACACACCACCGGGCGACATCCCGGCACCGCGCTTTGACACAGCGAAATCACGCCTTTTCGACCTGCCCGAACTCCAGCTCCACCGGCGTTGGCCGGCCGAAAATCGTCACCGAGACACGCAGGCGATTCTTCTCGTA